>NZ_FNCU01000060.1:0-50557 GCF_900099855.1 Bradyrhizobium sp. Rc2d
CGGCTGTACCGGTACCCGTCCGGATGCTCTGCAATGTACTCGTCCCACAGCACCTGCAAGGTCACATGCTTGCGCTTGAGCTCGCGGGCAATAACGGACCAGTCAGGCTCTGCCACCTTGCGGCGACCCGGCTTCACGCCGGGCACCCCGTACAGCAGTTGCTCCAGCTCGGCGTCGCTTATCGCTTCCGGGACCGGCCATACCAGACCCGCGCGCCCAAACCGCTTCAGTGTGTCACGTACCGTCGTCGGCCCGATGCCGACGCGCTCGCCAACCACGCGCGTCGAGAGCCCAGCCTCAAGGCTCAACCTCACAATCTCGCGCACCTGGCGCATGATAACCCTCCTCGTCGGCATCCAATCCTCCCAGCTGCTTCCAGCCGGAGAAATGGCTCAACGATCGGGCCTCACACCATCCGAAATTGCGCGCAATCAAATCGGAATGCTGCGCGGACAATGCTCGGAATGCTGCGCGCGATCATTTCGGAACGCTGCGCGCCATCAAGTCGGTACGGTGCGCACCATCACCTCGGAATCGGCACGCAAGCCCACGAGATCCAGAACGGCAGCCTTGTCGTGTACACCTGTATTTCCCCGCGCGGCCCATCGAGCTCCTGTCGAACGTTCTGGTGACCGTGCGGACAAAGGTGCCGTTCCTTCACTGGGGTGACGTGGAGCCAGGTGGCTTGCGCATTCTTACGTACCTGGAGGGGCCTGCCCCGTGGGCCGCGGCCGCACCTGACGACCAAGGAACTGGCCGAGCAAAACGGCCGGCCGTGCGGATCCGAGCTTGGCCTCGATCACGAGGTCCGACAGTGAGATCCGCAAGCCGGCGAAGTGGTTGGCGTACGGATCGGATGTGCACCACGTGGAGCAGGGCGCTGGATCCGGCGACGCCCTCGCTTCCTCAGGCGGCCAACGTCAGGACCGGGTTTGCACACGCTTCGCGATACGGTAATAAAGGTACCGTGCTTAAATGATCAGCTATTTCGCTGGGTTGACTTCGTTGGACATTCCACCACCTTCAGTGGAATTCGATTGCCTGCGCTCGGGACAAAAGGGACGCAAATGACGATCTCGACGCTAGTTCTCGCCGCTATCAACGCGCCTCACAGCAAGCAGCTGGACGCGCAGGCGCTCGTCTTTTGCCTTAAGAATCCAGCTGCCGCTAAAACAATGCCGGGACACATGTCGGCTTTCTTCGGTGAAGTTGACACGTATTCGCAGAAAGAATTCGCACATCAGTTCGGCATCAGCGATGCGGAGCTCGTTGCTTCTGCAAAAGCGTTTTCCAGCTATTCGGGTGAGCATTACCCGATTGCAGCGTGATAACCGAGAAGACCAGGTCGGATTGGGCGAAGCTATTTCGGATAGCGCGCGATCTAATTGGCCAAGTTAACTCGCAAGGAACCGTCATAGACCCATTGGACGTTCGGCGGGGGCACCGCGATGATGCTGCAAATTGCACATCGCGAAAGCCACGACGTGGACATCTTTCTTTGTGATCCGCAATCGCTGCCGTTTTGGGATCCGCACAAACAGGACTTCAACTTCGAGATACGCCCAAGCGAATACAAGAGTGACAGCAATCGCTTTCTCAAATTGGCGTTCGAAGCTGTTGGCGAGATCGATTTCATCGTTGCTGGTCACAAGACCGCTAACCCAACGATTGAGAGAGAAATTGAAGGTATGAACGTCCTTCTAGAAAAGATTCCGGAAATCATCGCCAAAGATCATCTTTCGTGGAGCGAGTATCAAACCGCGAGATATCTTTGATATCGCTGCAGCGAGCGTCGATCATTCCGCCGAACTGATCCGCGAGCTGAACCCATATCGACAGAACGTGATCGAAACCATCGCTCAGATCGATAGGCTAAATCCTGAATTTGTGCGCGGGGCAATAGACAGTCTGATTATAAGGGACGACCATAAAGGAGTTGCCGCAACAGCTCTCGACTGCGCGAAAGAAATACTTCGGGCTGTGTGATCTTCGCGGACATCTGCGAGATGATCTCTGTTAGGTTAGTAGCTGGGTTCTTGCAAATTGCTAATTGGGCGTGTTGATTGATAGTGCTCGATATGAACTTTCAACAACTTCCGCTTCGTGGCTTACATCCGGAACTGACACGATCTTGAGAGGAAATTGGCCGGCGGGCCTTGCGAATTCCATTGCAAAGTGCCCGCCTGCTTTAGCGACCAACGCCTTCAGGCGATCGAACTCGCCGCACCAGATCGTTTCGATGTCGTGGTCACGTTTCGCATCGCGAGCTTCGGCCGAGCTGCCGATACCTACGGCGCGCACCTGGAGGAGATCCGATCTCGATCCGCCCAAGAGCTCTACTCCGTAGCCAGGATTCGCCGCCTTACGCAGGACAATCTGGCCGTTCTGGACCCAGGCGGTCGCCATTCCCTCCGATACTTCGTATCCCAGGCTGGCAAGACCTTCGAGCACCGCGCGCCTGCGCTCCGCCGCGGCCATCGCCTTGAATTCTTCCTCGATGAGAACGTCGGCGCGTTTGACGAGCTCTTGCCGGTTGCCGGGCGCCGGCGAGGCGAGGGTCTCCTCGATTTCGGTCAGCAGCGAGTTAGCCTCCGCTGACTTCATCACGGAAAGCTCGGCGCGTCGCGCCCGAAGCTCGTCCGCTAGTCGCGCGCTGGCGCGGCCATCCTTCACGGCCGCGGCCAGGTCGAGCAGAAGACTGTCCGCGACAAGCGATCTTCGAACGAGCGGCTCTGCTTCCAGCAGTGCGACACGGTCCGAGAATGGGGAGGAATCGATGCCAAGCCCGCGCAACTCGCCGAGAAGAGTATCGACGCGTCCCAAGGCGGGATCCTCCATCTCCTGAACTTGCCCGGCAATCCATTCCTGCAGCGTGCCGCGGCGTTCGCCGGCGCCCAGGCGAGTGGCAAGCTCGCGTTGCCGGTCTGTCGCGGTTTCCTGTGCCGCCTGAGAAGAAAGCAGCAGCAGCGCCTTTGCCATCGCCGCTTCCAGGCGATCGGAAGATCCGGCCGAACCACTGAGCTCGCTTCGAATGTCGGTGGGAATTTCGACTTTCAGGGCTTGTAGCCTCTGTAGCAGTGCCTCGGCCGCGGCTTTCGAGCGCCTTAATTCGCGGTTCGAACGGGCCGCCATTTCGGCAGTTCTTTCGACCCGGCGCTCGGAATCCGCCTGAAGGAAGGCGATCTCGGCGGCAACCTGTTTCTGGAGTTCGACGAAACGATCGGCGTCGAGCAGGCGACGAAGCTCATCTCGCCGGACTATGACTTTGTCGATGTCCTTCTGCTCAATCGTTCCGTTGCGCTTGCCGGCGGACGTCCAGCTTTCGATCGCGGCGTCAAGCCGCGCCAGGTTGCGGTGGCAGATGGCGATGATCTCGGCTCGGGTAACGATCCTGAATGCTTTGGGTCCGCTCATTGCAATCCTCTCCCACGGAGCGCGTGCTCGACAGCGTTCTTGAGCCGGAGGCGTTCAGCGTCTCCAGCATGAGTCCAAGCATACGACGAAACTCTATGGACATAAGGAACGGCTCTTCCCAACACATTGGGACGCCAGATCTCGCGAGCACGAGCTCTTTGAAGCAATTGGTGTCGCGGCGCATCGCATTCCACGCCTATCGCGTATAGGCCGGTCCGGGGATCGGTCACGGCAAAATCAAGGCTGAATGCGCCGCCATCGCGAGCGCGAGTGGGCTTATAGCCATTCGCTTCCAGAAAGGCTTCGACGGACCTGGTGAAGCCGTCGTCCTCATGATGTCCAGCTTCGTGGTGCGGACGTGGTTCGGTTACCATCCGGTCCAGGAGCGTCTTTCCGGAGTCTGCAAGACCATCGGATACCGTCCTGGCATATTCGAGGTAGCCTTGCAGATAGTCGCGCGGCACCCTGGGACCACTCCGCCTCGTCAACAGGTCCGATATCTCCGATATCGGCATGGATGTAACGATCACCACCTTTTCTCTCGCACGTGTTACCGCGACATTCAGGCGGCGCTCGCCGCCGGCGTGGCCTAGCGCGCCGAAGCTCTTGCGGAAAACGCTGTGTTCGTTGCGGCCGAATGTCGTGGAGAAGACGATGATGTCACGTTCATCGCCTTGCACGTTCTCCACATTCTTGACGAAAAAGCCCATGTCCTCGCCATGTTCGATACGTTCGCGCTCGCGCATCAATGCCTCTCGGAACGCTGCATCGTTTTCGGCGCGATCTTCCAAAGCATCTTCTATGGCGTCGGCCTGCTTGCGGTTGAATGTGACGACACCGACCGACGGTGGCGATGAATCCTCCCAGAGCTGCGATAGGTATTGTACGACATCGCTGGCTTCCTTTTGGTTCGTCTGGGCCTTGTAAGTGCCGTCCGAGCGCACGACTTCGATCGGCTTGAGCCTGCGGATTGTCTCTACGGGATGGCGAACGGGCACGCTAAGGCCGTTGGCGTAGAACGATGCGTTCGAGAATGATATCAGCTCTCGATATTTCGAACGATAGTGCACCTGCAGAGTACGGGTCCGAAGCACGGAGCGGGCGAGTTGGAGGAGGTCGGGACAATCCTTGATCTCTCTGCGATTCCACGTCTCCGCGAAGGCTTCGCGTTCCTCCTCGCTGGCTCCTTCTTCTGGTTCTTCACCGTCGAATATTGCCGCTTCGTCGTTCTCGACCTTGCTGGCGAAGAAGGAGGTCGGCGGCATCTGCTTTTCGTCGCCGCTGACGACGACGAGCCTGCTGCGGAACAGGGAGGGCAGCGCATACTCAACGGGCATCTGCGAAGCCTCGTCAAAGATGACGGTATCGAAGAGTCCCGCGCGAGGTTGCAGCACGCGGCTTGCGACATCTGGCGTCATGAGCCAGACCGGCCGGAGTGCGAAAAGACCGAGCGGAGCGGCGCGATCGATGAATTCGCGCAATCTTAGCGCTCTTGGGCCACGCAGCCTGGTGATCGCGTCCCACTCGCTGGTCGGACGCACTTTTGCTGCATCGATACCTTGGACGAGAAGATCCCGGTTGTACTGCCGGATCTGTGCGTCGGCTTCCGCGAGCGATTTTACCTTCGCATCTAGCTCGTCGGCGTCGAACAAGACGTCAGAATTCGCACCCTCCATATCGGCCTTCCACGCCAAACGGGCCTCGCGGCCTATAGTGGCGCGAATGCAGGCGTCGAGGTCTTCGGAAGCCAGTTCCGAAAGTTCGGACTCCCTGGACCTGAGTGTTGCGAAGATGGCGCGCTCCTTGTCGTCCAGGCGCGAAGAGCGAAGTCGATATTCCTGGTAGCTGCTCAGCATCGGCAGAGCCTGCGCGATCTGGTCAATGGCGCTCGCATTGGAGCGACCATTCTCGATCGCCGAGCGTCTCGATCCGAGCCACAGTTCGTCGAAATAGGTCCTCAGCCGGTCCAATGCGGCGCGGCTCTCCTCCCGCGTGTCATGCCTTCTGAGCGCGAGTTCAGCCCGCTCAAAAAACGTGCCGAGCTCCTCGGTCGTTCCGGCCGAGAGCGCTCTCTCGAGCTCAAGCCGTTCCGGGCACCGATCGATGAGCGAATTGTGGCCTCCCAGACCATTGAGGAAGGAGCCGAGGCGCTCGGCGAAATCGGCGAGCTGACCGGGCGACAGATCCAGATTGGGGGCACGGCCGAACAGGATCGTGAAATATTGCTCGAGTTCGTGCCTTGGCCGGCGTATGGCCAATTCGAGCTCGACCGCATAGTACAACGAGCTGATGGCGTCGTTATCTTGCGGGAGCTGCAATGACGCAAGGAGCTGGCGTACACGGCGCGTTCGCAGCCAATGGAGCGGGTTGAGCCATTGTAGGGCGCTTGCCGGCAAGCGAACTTGGCCCGCGAGTTCCCCGGCAGAGCAGAGCTCTTCCTCATTGAAGGCGATGAGCTTGGAGCAAAAGTTCGGTTTGTAGGACGGGCCGTTGAGCGATGAGAAGATTTCTTTAATCGCTGATAGGCCCTCAAGAATGCGCGCAGCTTCCGATGTGCCATCCTCGACGTTCCGAAACAGCGGCCGCAATCGAGCGAGATTTGCGCAGACCGAATCGCTGATCGAGCGGAGCTCATCCGCTTCGACGCGCCAGGACCGAAATTCCGCCGCATCCGATATCTTCAGACAATTCGCCGTCTCAGCGTCGGTCTGCTCCCGCCGCGCGTCGGCTTGCAAAAATGCCTGTAGGTGCAAGGTCAGCGCGGCCGCGGTTCCTCGATCGGGATTGAACGGCTTGAGGGCGGACAGAGGATTGTCTTCAAATTTCGACGGAAGCCAGAATTTCGCAAGCGGGCCGCAATTCTCCTCGATCCTCGCCACGTCCGCGGGATGTAGATCTGCCAGCAAAGGGCGGAGTTCAGGGGCGTCAATAGGTTTCGGGCTGCCTTCTTCGATCTCGAGCAGTTCGCCGAGCAGCGTTCGATAGGACAATCCGGTTCGATCATCCACGGAATGAAGTGCAACCTGGCGACGGTCCAGCTCCGTCTCGAGCGTCTCGATGCGAGCCGCGAGGCGATCGCGCTCTCGCTTCCAGGCCGGAGACCCTCCGGGAGACAGGTTGTGCAAAGCCTGGACCTGCGAACGGATTGCGCCGACGATCGGCTCACGGTCGCGGTGGGCATCGGTGATCATGACGAAGCGATCCGTCAGGCGTTCCTTATCCAAGCGCTTGCGGACCACCTCGAGAGCGGCTTGCTTCTGGCAGATCACGAGGAGCGATTTTCCCGTGCCGATGGCGTCCGCGACCATGTTGACGATGGTCTGGCTCTTGCCGGTTCCGGGAGGTCCTTCGATGACCAGTCCCGGCGCCTGACGTGCTTCGAGGACGGCCGCCTCCTGCGAGGGATCACTATCCGCAGTAAAGTACCGGTCGGCCTCTTTCAGCGGTGGGGATGCCGAAGGCGCCGCCTGCTGTTCGTTCAGGCGCAGCGCGGCCTCCAGTGCCGTGGCCGTCGGCGGCAAGCCGCGGAGGGTCTCGAGATCCTTCATCACCGCCTGGCCCATGAAGGCC
This sequence comes from Bradyrhizobium sp. Rc2d, assembly GCF_900099855.1. Lineage (NCBI taxonomy): Bacteria > Pseudomonadati > Pseudomonadota > Alphaproteobacteria > Hyphomicrobiales > Nitrobacteraceae > Bradyrhizobium > Bradyrhizobium sp. Rc2d. The sequence goes on from NZ_FNCU01000060.1 coordinate 6,985, forward strand.
AGATGGAACAGCACGGCTGCTGGCACCAGCTGCCGTTCTTGCGCGCCGACTTCGACGTCCTTTCCGGGAAGAGCAGTCAATTCGCTGCCGATAGGCTTGGCCAATCGGCTGAAGGCGTCCATCACCGCCTGGACGGACAAGCTTGCATGGGTCAGGAGCTCGTTGGCCGCTTCCTGCCAACGTCTTGCCTCGGGAATGCCGACCATTCCTTCGAGAGCGGGATTGACGAGAACATGCTCGATCTCGGTATCGGGATTTCTCTCGCGCCCATAACCTAAAGCGACATGACCGCGGTTTCCGACCTCCGGATTGACGCGCACCGGCCACAGCAAGACCGGCGCAATCCGCGGTCTCGCGTTCGGCCGATGATCGCGCATGATCAGGAACGGAAATCCCATGAACAGGCCATCAATGCCGGTATCGCGCCTGTAGAGCAATGCATGGGAGTGCAAAGAGCGCAACCTTCGCTCAATCCCGTCGTCATCGGCGAAAGCCGCCGGATCGACGTTCACGGTCCGGTTCGTACGACCAAGCAGTTGGTCGAGAATCTCAGCTGCCGGCACTCTGGACGTGTCGAGCTCGGTGAGATCGATCCTGGCCGATTTGCCGATCAGCATGCGCGTCAGCGGCCCGCGCAACACGCCGCCTGAAATCCGCTTGGCGAAGAAGTCCAAGATCGTCGACACATAGCCTTGCTTCGGAAGCGCTCTCCACGTCTCGGCGGGCACACAAAGAAGGGCGAGCGCGCGCCCTAAGGGCATCCGTCTGTCCAGGCGAAACTGGTCCGCCCACTCGTCGACGTCCTTGATGCCGCATCTGGCGAAGTTTTGAATGCGCTCGTCAATCGCCTGGTAGATCTCGCGACGTGGGCGGCCGAGGAGCGTTGTCGCCTCCTCTGCCGAAAAGTTGCCGAGCCCGGCCGTCGACGCTTCCTTTTCTGCTTCTTCGATGACCTCGGCGACCGAGCGGAACTGGTTCGAGGTCGCGCTGAGCAGGATGACGAGGTCTTCTTCCGCCGAAATGCGGCGCTCAGTGAGCGCTGCTACGCCGGCATGGTCGGTATCGGGGAAAAGCTTTCGCCGTTCTTCCCAGAGCGCGGCCAGGCGGGCCATAGAGGTCGACAGCAGGTGAACGCGCAGAGCATCCTCGTCGACCGCGATTTCGAGTTGGTCCAGTCGCTTACGAACCGTGTCCGAGCGGACCTTCAGGCGCCAGAGCCAATCGTCCGGATCAATCTTCCGCAGCAGGTCGGGTGCAGGACCTGTGATCAGACTGTAACCGTCGCTCGGGTGGTCGAGCAGCCAACCCGGTGTGACGATATTGCCTCTGACGATCAGAGGCATCGACGGATTGAGGGTTTTAAGTGAGATGGAGAGCTTCAAATCCTCCTGAAGGTCTTCAGTCCGCAGAATTTGCCGAAGACCTGCCGCAACAGCCGCTTCGAAGCCGGCCTCCGAAGTCCAGCTTGCAACGGCCCCTCTGAGGACAAGCGCTTTGGCTTGGTCCCAGTTCGCAGCTTCCGCGGCTGCCAATGCGAACATGTTTGCAGATCGATATTGTTTGCCGCCCAGCGAAATCGAGCTTCGGCCCTCTGTGTCGCCCGCTGTATCGGCCGCTGGCGCTGAAACACTTTCTCCGCGTAGCCAGGCCTGAACTTCCTTCCACTGCCAGCGCTGACGCCTGTCACGCGCCAGCAGGCCGCGCAGCAACGTGTTGATCCGCTCATCCAAACTTTCGGGGAGGTGTACGCCGTTGGTGAGAATGTGGATCAGAAAGGCCTGCTCATTGATGCCTTCGAAGCACGCGCCTTGGGTGATCTTCTCCAACAAGATCATCCCCATGCTCCACCAGTCGGAAGCGGGGGCGACGCCGCCGGCGATCGCCTCGGGCGCCATATAGCGAGTGGTTTCAAGCGGAGACACGATATCGAGGTCGAATTCGGAGAGCCGTGCCGAGCCGAAGCCCCCGATGACGAGGTCAAGTGGCTCTTTTGACCGCACGAAGACCACGGAGGGGCGCAGATCCCTGTGTCGCAATCCGGCTTCGGTGAGAGCGTGAACGGCCTTGGCGAGCTCGCCGACTAACGTTGCAACAGACGCCGGATCGGCTGGATCGACGGCAAAATCCGCCAGAGTGCCGCCCTTGAATTCCTCCGCGACCTCGTAGGAGCGGTCCTGCCAGCGACCGATTGCGAAGAATTCCGGGACGTGATCTCGAGGAAGCTTTAAGAGCAAATCGTAGATCGCTTGGTCCGGTTCCGAGCCTATAGCGTAAAGCGTGAGTATTCCTCGCTGTCCGTCTGAGGCGCGCGTGGCGACGAAGCGCTCGCGAACTGTGCTGGACGAGGCGATCCGATCCTGCAGATGCCAACCGTCCACGACCGTTTCGTGGCCGGGCGCTGGCGCGGGCTGTGGCGTCGGAATGGGCTCGGTCGGTGAGGGCGCCTCGTCCCCCTCGATGATCGGCTCGCCGCATAGGCTGCAGATCAGGTCGCCAGGAGAGCCCTGATGACCGTTTCGGCAGGTCGGGGCGCTCGAAAGAGGAATTACAGCTGGATTTCGCCTTGGTCTCGCCGATCCCGCCAGCGTTATATCGACGGCCGACAAGTCCCAGCCGCAGGTTTGGCCGTTCAACGTGCCTTCGCAAAAGATCTCGCTGACGGGGCGTTCGGTATTACAGTTCGGGCAAAGTCTGATCATCAGCAAAATTCTAAACAGAGGGAATATGTGTATCTTCCGAAATTCCCAGCGTCGCTCCGCCGCCTTCGAGCATATGTCGAAGGCGCCGGAAGTCGCCACGAGCCGGAATGCCCGCAAGCCAGACGTCGCCATTATCGTCGAACATGACGTCGAAGGTGCGGTCTCTTTCGTCCATCGGCCGGTCGAAACTCGCGAACCGAGCGCGGCCCAGGGGCGTCATGAGGTGTAGCTCCTGATTGTCGCTGCCACGAAGCGCGAGGGTTTGCTTTTCATCGATATCGAACGGCCCGGAAACGACCGCGTCGATCAGAGATGGCGATGTGGCTAGCGCTTCGCAGATCGCGGTCCACGGGTGGCCGGTAAAGACCAGGATGTCCGCCTTCGTTCGAGTTCTAAGCCGCGCCAGAAGATCGAACAAAGCCTCGCGTTGATCGAAGGGCTCGCCACCCGAAATCGTGATCCCATCGGCGGTCGAAAGCCATGGCGAGACTGCCTCGACGACTTTCTCTACGGTCGTCGTTCCTCGTCCGTGCGCCCAGGTGTCCATGGAGATGCATCCCGGGCAGCGGATCGAACAGCCTTGAAACCAGATCCCGATCCTTCGGCCAGGCCCCAACGTTGTGACCGGGAAATGGATGCGCGACAGATTGACCATCCTCATCGGGACTGCTCGCTCACGAGATCGATCGTGGTCGATGGTCCAGGTCGAATCTGTTCAATCCTGTATCTGTGTCCGGCTTCCGCTCCGCGATCGAAGAGACTGCGCGACAGCGGGTTGATGAGGTGAGATTCAACCTGATTGCGGATGCCGCGGCCGCCGTTTGAAAGATCAGAAAGGCACAGGCCGCGAAGGACCTCGCGGGCAGCTCCGGTCAAAGTCACGCCATAGCCGAGCGAGCTGACGTCCCTGAGCAGGTTGTCGACCATCTGATCGAATATCTCGTTTGCAACCTCGGGCCGGATGAAATCGAAGACGATGACGTTCTCTCCGATCCGGTTCAATATCTCGGGCCGGTTCAGGACCTGTTTGAAGTGCTTTTCGATCTCGCTTCGGACCTTTCTCCGCACGCCGTCGAAGGTCTCTTCGGGCGTGACGTTGGCAATTCTCTCACCAGATGGCCCCGGTACGTAGATGCCTAAATTTGAGGTGAAGACAATGAAGGCTTCGGAGAAATAGACACGATCGCCTCGTCCCGAGGTGAGGACGCCGTCGTCGAGGACCTGCAGGAATTTGTCGAGAATCCTCGGATGGGCCTTTTCGATCTCGTCGAACAGGACGACGCTGAACGGCTTCTCACGGATCGCGTTCGTAAGCTCGCCTCCGACGTCATACCCGATATAGCCGGGCGGTGCCCCGATCAGCCGCTGGTCCGAGTGCTCGGCACTGAACTCCGACATGTCGAAGCGGATATACGCAGATTCATCGCCGAAAAGCAGGCTGGTGATGGTCTTGGCGAGTTCCGTCTTGCCGACACCGGTCGGCCCGGCAAGAAAGACGACACCTCTTGGCCGGCCGCCGCGCGGCGATTGTCCGATCCCCGTCACCGCGCGCTTGACGATATCGAGCATATGAGTGACTGCGTGAGACTGTCCCTTGACGCGGCGTCTGACGAACTCTTCACCCGAAGTGATCTTGTCGCGACTGATCTTGCGCCAGGGATCCTCAGTCACGCCCACTTTGAAGCGCCGGACGGCATCCCCGATCCGATCGAACTGCACGCCTTCGCTGCGGGCGAGCTGCGCGACCGCGCTGACGTCGAGCAACAGAAGGCCTTCAGTCTCGTCCACGAATGCTTGAGTACACTTTTCTAGGTCAGATTGGTCCGCGTTCTGCGCGCCGGGTAGACTTCGGACAAGGGAGCGGATCATGCTCCTTCTCGCAAGATGATCCGGTCGCCCAATGGGCACGTGTCTGATCTTCGGGTTTCCGATCAGGAACCAATCGGGCAGATCACCCTCCTTGTCGACGATCCACACGACCGTATTGAAGAAGGGCAGCCGCTTGTCGCCCGCCGGACGCGCCCGCGCCGCATGAGACAGGATCAGCGCCCGGGAGAAAAGCTGGTGCTCGGCAGGTGATAAGGCGTCGTTTCGCGCGATCAGTCTTGAGGCAAAGTCGACGATAAGGGCGGAGGGCTGGCCTTCAGCCATGACGTGCCGTTCGAGCGTCGTCGACAACAGATCGATCCCGCCGGCCGCTGTGCCAGCAGTCGGCACTAGACCCAGTTGAGTGAGGTAGCTTCCGTCGGCCGGCTCGACGTCCCGAAATCCGTTCAGAAGATCGAACCATGCGATCCGCCCATAACCAGCTGCCTTCAAAACGTCCGGCAGGACCCTCGATAGCGGCGCTGCGGTCAACTCGCCCGGACCGAGCTCGTGGATCTGAAGGTCCCGCGTATTGCCGGAGAGCACGAATTGGCTGCGCAGAGGCAAAAAGCGCAGCAAATCGCGGAGCCATCTGGCTCTTTCCACCGAACTGTCGTTCACCGAGAAGCCCCCTTGTACGCGTATCGCGCGACTATAAGCTATCCTACTCGCTGATTTCGAGAGTATTTCCCAAGAATCCATAGGGAAATGAGATAAGGCGACGAAGGACGAGAAGGGCGGCCTCGAATCGACGGAGCCAATCTCTATGCCACAGCCAAGACCCTCAACTTCGACATCGATTACAAGCGGCTGCTCAGCGAATTTCAAACTCGCGGGACGCTGCTCCGAGCGTTCTACTACACGTCCATGATGGAGGATCAGGATTACTCCTCGGTCCGGCCGCTGGTCGACTGGCTGGACTACAACGGCTACACGGTCGTTACCAAGGCGACGAAGGAATACATCGAGGCGTCCGGTCGCAAGGTCAAGGGTGACATGAACATCGAGCTTGCAGTCGATGCTATGGAGCTCGCGGAGCACATGGACCAGATGGTGCTGTTCTCGGGTGATGGAGACTTCCGCTCGCTGGTTGAAGCTGTGCAGCGGCGCGCCGTCCGCGTCACCGTGGTCGAAACCCCTGGTATGATCCAGACGCTGGTATGACTGTGTCGCCGGCGCTGCTCATTCCTGCGAGCTGTGCCCCGCGAGACGAGCGCAACGAATAAGCCCGGCATTTGCGCCGGGCTGATCGATAATATAGTTCGGTTCTCAGCAACGAACGAATTAGACAGGAGTCAGTCGCGTCCAGTCGGTTCGGATTCTGACATTGCATGCTTGCCCACGACCATCGCATGTCGGGTTCCGGAACAGGCCACGGTACGCTCTTGAGTTTGCCGTCCGACCATGCGCCAATGCGTCGTATCGTGGAGTCCTCCGTATGCAGTTCAATTGAACATGTCCGTTAGATGCCTGGCGCTGGCAATCCTTGCCGCGGGACTACTCGCGGGGACGCATGTTTTCGCGCAGGAGGACAAGAAGACTGACGAAGACAAGCCTGCCGATCCGGACACCGGCGAGAGCACGGTCGAGGAGAAGACCCTTGGGCTTCTGCCGAACCCCTTCCAAAAAAAATATGGGATCAAGTTCGCCGCGACATACATCGGCGAGACGCTCGGAAACGTCTCCGGCGGACTGAAGCAGGGAGCGATCTACGAAGGCCGGCTGAACCTCGCGGTCGATGTCGACTTGCAGAAGCTCGCCGGCATCGACAAGCTGACCTTCCACGCCAACATGTTCCAGATTCACGGCGAGGGACTGTCGCGCAACTATCTCGATAACCTCTTCGTCGTCAGCGGCATCGAAGCGTTGCCGTCGACGCGCCTATACGAAGCCTATTTCGAAAAGCAGTGGGGCAACAAAAAGATCTCTCTGAAGTTCGGGCAGCTCGCCGCCGACAGCGAGTTCTTCAACACGAAATACACCGACGTCTTCACCAACGCCTCGATGGGGTGGCCGGCGATCACATCGCTCGACCTGCCCAGCGGCGGCCCGTCGCCGCCGTTAGCGGCAATGGGTACCCGGCTGCTGCTCAACATCACGGATCAGCTATCCGTCCTCGGAGGCATCTTCGACGGCAATCAGGCAGGTCCAGGCCCGGGCGACCCGCAACAACGTAACCGATATGGCGTCAACTTCCGGATCAACGATCCACCTCTCCTGCTCGGCCAGATCCAGTACGCCTGGAACAACAAGAAGGGCGATCCCAATCTGGCGGGCCAGATCAAGTTCGGCGGATGGCGTCACTTCGGGCCATTCTCCGATCTTCAACTCGCCAGCAACGGCGTTTCGCTTGCGGCACCGATCAGCAGCGGCGCTCCGCTCATGTTGGCGGGCGACGTCGGCGGATGGGCAGTCTTCGAGCAGCAGATCTATCGCGTGCCCAAGAACGATGACCGGGGAATTGGCGTATTCGCTCGCGTCTCCGGCGCTCCCGCCGACCGCAACCTGATCGATCTCTACGCCGACGCCGGGCTCGAATTCATCGGCCTGAGCGACAAACGGCCGGACGACAAGTTCGGCGTCGCGGCCGGCTATGCGCACGTCTCGAAACGCGCCCAGGCGCTCGACGCCGACTATCGCGCACTTGTCGGTCCGGCTTGGCCGGTACGCAGCTTCGAAGGACTGTTAACGGCCGTGTATCAGTACCAGCTAAGGGACGGCTGGACGCTCCAGCCCAACTTCCAATATGTCATCCACCCCGGCGGCGGCGCGACGGATCCGGCGGGGCCGATGCGGGGCAAAGCGCTCAAGAACGCGGTAGTCTTCGGTCTGCGTACGACGATGAAATTCTAGGTGGGCGCCCCCGACTGAGAAGGGTCCTACGCGAAGAACTATCCGCGAAGAGAGCATGAAGGATTTCGGAGGTGCGCCGCGGACGGCTTCGGCTGTTGTATGCCGCGGCCGGGGAATTGATCTTGTGAGTCCCGGAGATGAGAGAGTGCGCTGGCAGACTGCAGCCGGCTACGCTCCAGAGCCGCTTGGCGATGAGCCCAAGCGGCCGTTCCGCTTCAAGGCGGTATGATCGGGGCGATATGCTTGGGCGTGTTCTTCTCGAATTTGCGGGACCATACGAGCTGTGTCGGGAGCTCCAGGAACGCCGCGTGGGCCAAGCTGCTCGCGCGCAATGTTATCTTCAGTTTTTCAGGCGCTACGCCGTTGATCGGGCGTGGATGCATGATTCTTTTCCCCAGGCGTACCGGCCGTCAATCTTGCGATGCGGCGAGCTCCGCTCCAGACCTCCATTACCATATGTGTTTCGAGGAATTTTGCGGCTCGACGCCGTGCGTCTACTTTCTGTCCTAGCAAAGGGTAGCTGTCTAACGTTCGAAGGCGACAACCTCGTCCAGGCGGTAATGTCATCGGCCAGGCAACTTCAAGCTCGGGGTTTGCGCTGGGCTCTCTGACTTATCGGAGACTTTTGAAGAGCAGGCCCGGTTTGCCTGGACGCCCGGGCCCATAGTCTCAGCGACCTGAGCGGCCGGTTGTTCGGCTACACGCCACTTTATGAAAAATGAATACAGCCGGGTTGCGATACGTCAAAAGCCATCCGGCGTGAGCCGCATCTACCATGATTAAGAGCTTGCCGTTTTTTCCCGGTCTGCTGTAGAATCTTCTTCGTGTTAGGACTTCGAGGGAATAGCCTCGGTTCAGTTCCAGATTTCGCAAATTCATTTGAAACATTCTGTGGGGGACATTGCGATGGCTAAGCCTTCCGTTTCCCGTGAGGCCTTTCGTGGGTTGTTCGCCTTTTATGCGGCCAAGGCCCACCATGATCATAACGGTATCGCCGAAGGCCGACTCCTCAAACTATTTGGATCGAGCGAACACATCCCGGACGGGCTGTTGGAGTTGTGGTCATCACGAACCGAGCTGATTAGCCCTGAGGCTGTTGGCAACATAGTGTCACCACTCGCTCATCAGATCCTGGACGGCGGCGCACAATATAACCACGCGAGCGACTTCCTTCATCGACTGTTGCGAGAGTTAGACCGAGACGTTCATTAAGCGCTTAAAGCAGCCTCAGGGTCCGAGTTGGGCGGACAACAGACGTAGCTTTCGCGGAGACGGCGAGTAGTGCTCCTCCATTGAGGCGGAGCGGGCGGCGATCATCAGTTCAATCAGTATAAGCGCGTGGTCGCTCGGTTTCGGCAGTCTCGTTTGGGGCTAAGCAACGGCGCGCCCGCTCGATCTGTGCGTCGGTAGCGCCATGGTTACGAGCGTACATCTCGGCCACTGGTGCCGAATATTTCGCGACGTAGTATCTGACCTCGCTGCGAGAGATGCGCCCTGTGGGCCTGTGGTGACGCGAAGCGAACGCTTCGGATCCCAGCGGGATCAGCAACAAGGCAACAATGGCCCCCGCCCGTACGATCATTCTCGCCGTCCCCCATACATTCTGTCTGCTTCGTACAGAGAGCAGGCCTGAATCGCGGGCACGACGCAAATTAAGAATCGTGCACTGGTGCAAAGTGCTGGGAGACTGTTGCTCCAATGCTTCGGTGCTGCGCAGGCAGTGAAAAATGAGGCGTCGGTAAAAGCGATCTGATGCGAGCGTTCCAAAAAGCCGAAGTGGCAAGTTCGATCATCGCATTGAACGGCTATACGAGCTTGCGATAGCTAGCTCCGCCGAAGAACTCTCCTTCTACGGCTGGCCTTGGGGATACGGCTAGTCCTGGCAATCCTTCTCGCCTGAGCGGCTCGTAGGCGACGCCGGAGGGCCTGCAGTTCTCGAAATAGTGCGACCAGTTCCTCAACCCGTTCGCCCAGAATAGTCGAATAATTGTAAACCCGAGCTCGATTACTCATTACTGCCCAAACCATGATTGTTGAAAGCAATAGGCGGTCGACAACGGGAAAAATATGCAATCCAGGGTAGGAACATACAACCCATAAATGACGGTGGCATTAACAGGGGCCACGCAAACGTCCTAAATCGTTGTTCAGTGCGCGTTGCTTTCGCTTTGTCTTTCGGGTTGATTTCGTTTCGAAAGATTAAAGCTGCAGGCTTAGTACCGCGGCACTCTCGCGCGCTGCGATCTCTCAGGCGTGGTAGTTCCCTTCTGCCCTTAGTCGCACGACGCTACTTAGGGCCGCTCTTATCGCGTGGCGGCCCCTTGAGGTTTGAAGGATCGCATCGAACATTACAAATTATACCCGCGCCCCATTGCGACCAGTTGCGTGCATCATGACAACCGCGTAGCGCATGCCCCGCCTTGCCCATCGGACCGCCGGCCACTCTCCCTCTCCTCCGCCGCGGAGGGCCAGGGGGCGGACTATGAGGCCCGGGCGCCTAGGCAAACCGGGCCTCGCCTTAACTGCTCCTCCGCTTAGCACATGCCAATCGCGTGTACGCTTTCGCGATGGCGACATGAGGCTCGATAGGTCCGCCAGGGAAACATCGATGATCTCAGCGCCACTGTGCACTATGAAACCTAGGGGTCGATCCCTCGGAGGCTCCGCCGCGCATCGCACCAATGCAAGGGAGGTCCAGCAGCTCATGGTTGCAAACACAGTCCGGCCGGCTTGGCCTTGAGCTCCCGGCGACCGCCAGGCATCACGCCTTTTTGGTTTCTTGCGCGATCCAGCGCTGTCTTATTCGTGCTGAGGGACATCGGCTGTTAAGAGTTGGTTTAGTTCCCGGCATGATCATTGGGGACCACAAGGGGCCCGAGCATGCAACTGCATCATGCCAATACCTTGGAAAGGATCGAGACGGTCGCGGATCAAGGCAGTGGCGAGGTCGCGACGTGGCCCGTCACTCTCGACCAATCAGATTTCTTGACCTCCAATCGAGATGAGATCCTGGCGCTATTAGAGCCAAGCGGCCATCCAAATCGCACCATTTGGCTCGTCGTGGCCGCATTGGCTGGGGGCTTCGGGTTGGGATGGGCTGGGGCTTTGTACCTTCCTGCAACTATCTCGGCTCTCAACCCAATTGCTCAGATAGATACGGCTTCGCGCCGGATGCCTGACACAAAGTCAGGCGGTAAGGCCGAAAGCGCCCGAAAGATAGCATCAGCATCAGGCTCGCGAGGACCGCCTGGTTTAGGTCAGCCCTCCACAGTCAGCGCGAGCCTTGCTCCGAAGCCTCTCGCCAAAGCGTCGAGTGCGGCGCAATCGGCGGAAGCTTCGAATCAAGCTTCCTCTGCTGTGGAGACGGACATGTCTGTGACCGGCTCGCTTGAGCCTGCGGGGCCGCTCCTGTCGGTTCCCGAGACAAGACCAACGACAATTGGGGGTTGGACAGTCCTTGAGGTTCGCGGCGGAACGGCGGTGCTCGAAGGGCCCGATGGGATTCGAATGGCAGCACGGGGCGACGTGGTCCCCGGCATCGGGCGAATCGATTCTATCGTGCGTTGGGGCAACCGCTGGATAGTTGCAACAGCTCGTGGATTGATCTCGACGCCCTAGGCGTGAACGGTTGCGAAGAGCGTGTCACTGTGCTCGCGCATTCCCCGACTTCGGGAGAATGACGGAATGATGCCCACGCTGCGGTTGTATTTGGAGTCGCGATTATGTGCCGCTATTGCCGATCAGGCCCATACTCGTCGAGCAAACCGAGCGATCGATGTTGTCCTGGGCAGCGATCAACTGGACGCCGGCAGACCTGGTTCGTTGTGAAAGCCGCCCAGGTCTTTGAGGTCGCGTGAGATGCGGTCGAGAGACTTCGAATCGATCACATCGAACTTCCGGCTCCTGGCATTCGGCATCAGGCGCTGAAAGCCCATGCGGTTGATGGTCGAGGGGCCGGAAATGCCGTGATCGGAGTAGCTCAACGACGATGTGACCCTCACGCTTGCAGAATGCGCGGCACAGCGCGACCTGATCCTCGATCGACTTGGCGGTCTGCTTTTCCTTGTCACTAAACATTGTGTGGATCGCCGCTCTCATCATCATCGCCTGCACTGGGTTTGACGGTTCTGCTGTTCTGCGCGGCTATCGCTGCGGCGCGGGCAAGGGCGCGCACGAGTTTGCGCATTGCCTTGCTGGGCGCGCGTTTGTCCGCTGTGCCAACGGGCACTGAATGTGGGTCGGCCATGAATCGGCATCCCCGCGCCCGCGGCCGCGAGGGCCACATGGCGAATCCTGAAACGGCCTCCAAAGGCGGGGCCCAGCGCCGGAGTGCAGGACGATATGTTCCTGGGTCGGTCCATAGCACTCTGGTGGAAATCGCTGCTCACTAAGCGTAGCCCGCGACAAGAGTAGCGCTCCATGACAGGATTGAAGCAATTCAGCCAAGATTGCATCAAACACGTTGGATGTCCTTCGAACAAATGTCCACGCGACCGCAGCGGACATCCGCGCCGGCTCGGAGGATATGGCAACCTTACATGCCGCTTGAAACCGCGTGCTGTGGCGCAACTAGGCAAGGTCGCGTGTGCTTGTATGCCCTCGCACTCGCGTCCGAAGCAGGTTGATATTTCTCGAGAGTCACGGCTTCAAAAGATGACCGCTGCCTAACGTTGTTCGCTCGACCTGCCGCTACTGCCGAACTCGATTCTGTGTTTGATTTTGCACATTCGTGTTCGCGTTACTCTTCTTGTGCTCTAACCGCCAAGGGGACCAGATAACAACGCAATAACGTCTGCAGCTTCGATGGCATCATTTCTGCAGGGAGGACTTGGAATGGAGCTCAAGGGGGATTGAACCGAAAGGGCACTGGGTCTTTCGGCCCACGACTTAGCCGCACCCTATCAGCGAGCCTTATTGCTCCTTTCGTATACGGGGCACCTTAACGATCGCCCCGTTAGCTCAGAGGAGGAGGAAGCTGTGAACCGCCGGAAAGACACACTGGGACATGAGATCCTGCAGGTAGCGGATTACGAACGAGCGCTCTCGATAAACGGCTACTATGCTCAGCTCACGGTCAATGTCGCGGACGTGCCGTTCTGGATGTCAGATGGTGAGGCCTTTGCTTATTGCCGAACGGTAAGGGGCCGGCGCCAATTCATCCTCGTGAACGTTGTCAAGGGCGCAAAACAGCTGGCCTTTGATCATGATAAGCTGGCTGCCGCCCTGACCCGAGCAACGCAGAGGCATTACGACGCTGACAATCTGCCATTCCGTCGCTTTGACCTGGCTAACGATGGTCGCGAGATCAGCTTCTAGATCGATAGCACCAGGTGGAGCTGCGATCTTGTGAGCTACACTTGTCTAACCCAGAACGCTTCCTCCAAAGTCCATGAGGAGAACCCCTATGGCAGCCCTCCGGTAGAAAATGATCCGAATGAAAAAAGCGCATCTCCTGATGGTAAATGGCTGGCCTATATCAATAGGCACAATCTATTCCTGTGCAGCAAGGATAGCTCGCAGGACATGCCCTTGACCTGGGACGGATCCGAGAGCAACTACTACGGGTTGTCGACGCTGAGTTGGTCTCCGAACTCGCGCTATCTTGCGGGATACCGGTTCCGCCCCGGATACGAGCGTAAGATTCATTTCGTCGAATCGTCGCCGACCGACCAGCTTCATCCGAGGCGCCGGACGATGACGTATCCTAAACCTGGCGACCTGTTGACAGTGTCACATCCGGTGCTCTTTGAGATCGGCAGCCGACGCGAGATCCAACTCGACAACAATCTATTCCGAAATCCTTACGAACTTTCGCCGATCGAGTGGTGGGAGGACAGTCGAGGTTTCACTTTTAAGTATAATCAACGAGGTCATCAGCTCTATCGCCTTCTAGAAGTGGTAGCAGCCACCGGAGAAGTCCGCTCGCTGATCGATGAGTGCAGCAAGACCTTCATCGACTATCAGCCGCTGAACATGGACCAGGAGTGCACTGGCAAAATCTTTCAGTATAACGTCGCGGACGGGAAGGAGATTATCTGGGCGTCCGAGCGCGACGGACACGAGCATCTCTACGTATTCGATGGCCGAAACGGCGAGCTTAAAAATCAGATCACCAGAGGCAAGTGGGTGGTCCGCACGGTCTATTTTGTCGATCCGGTGAGGCGCCAGATCTGGTTTGGCGCGAGCGGAATGAACGCAAGCGAAGATCCTTACTTCATCCATGGCTACCGAATCGACTTTGACGGGACGGGCCTGACTGCGCTCACGCCGGAAGCGGCAAATCATCACATCGAGTTCTCGCCAGATGGCCGCTACTTTGTAGACCTGTGTTCACGAATCGACCTTCCGCCGAGCTTGGTCTTATACCGAACCAGTGACAATTCGAAGCTCATGCAGGTCGAAAGCGCCGACATTTCGGAGCTCGTGGCTGCTGGCTGGACGCCGCCGCTCAGCTTTCATGCGAAGGGGAGAGATGGCGAGACTGATATTTGGGGTGTCATTCACCTTCCCATTAATTTCGATCAAGCCAAGCGATATCCGGTCGTGGAGAGAATATATGCTGGCCCTCACGGTTCATTCGTTCCGAAGTCATTCTCAGCCTCGGCCGAGCCGCTCGCGCAACTTGGATTCGTCGTTGTACAGATCGATGGAATGGGGACGAACAACCGCTCGCGAGCGTTCCACGACGTCGCCTGGAAAAATCTGAAGGACGGTGGCCTTCCCGATCGAATCCTGTGGCACAAGGCGGCGAGCGCAAACTATCCGTGGTACGATATTTCAAACCTTGGCATTTTTGGTGCGTCCGCCGGTGGTCAGAATGCGGTGAGCGCACTTCTCTTCCATTCTGAGTTCTACAAGGTTGGGGTCGCTAATTGTGGTTGCTATGACAACCGAATGGACAAGATCTGGTGGAATGAGCAGTGGATGGGCTGGCCGGTCGGCATCGAATATTCACAATCCTCCGCCGTCGACAACGCGCACCGATTACAAGGTAAGCTGTTGCTGATTGTCGGCGAACTGGATGAAAACGTCGATCCGTCATCCACCTTCCAGCTTGCCGACCGTCTTATCGACGCAGGAAAATTCTTCGACATGCTTGTGGTGCCGAACGCAAACCACGGAGTGCCAGGCAATTACTGCAAACTAAAGCTCGTGGACTTCTTCGTTCGCAACATTCTTTGGCAGACACCGCCTAACTGGAACGCGGCTTCGATCGAGCCGCTGAGCCGGTGCTGGATGCGAGGACCAAAAACTAATTAGCTCGATCGAATCTCACAAGTGATATCCGCGTTCAACGCCGGGACGATTTTGGCCGGGTCAGCGTTCGTGTGAAGCGCGGATGACGGTGGGTCATGGGCACCTTCGGTTCGCGGGCAGATCGGAAGACGCCGCGTAGAAGCTCAAAGCAGAGAGCGGAATGGTTTACCTCTTGGATGTAACGGAACATGAGTGGGGGATGTACCAAGTCCTTCGCACCAACTCATAGATAAGCATATTGAGGGCGTTGCACTTCAACAGGATCCCATGGCTGCGAACCGAACAGCTGATGACGCTTTCGCGTTTCCCGACATCTGCAGGCTAACCAGCTGCTTTTTCTTTGTTTCGGATTGCGGCGTGCGGCGCTGGAGGACTTGACACCGCGGAGCGTCGCGTTCTTTCCACTTAAGGTGATGGCGCCCGAAAGTATGCATCCCGCAAAGGTCTATTTCTTCATTGACGTGCTGCGGCGCGCGCACTGCATTGACTGGGATCAATCCGAGACGACGCGGCGCGTCGTAACCGCGCCTGGCGACCGCGAGAGCCGAGGAAGGGCGTTGTTTGGAATCCGTCAGCGAAGTTCAAAGCAGTCGATCCTGACACGCTTAATATGGCAAGAGGCGGACGTTGATCGTCCGACACGTCACTTCTTCCACATCAAGAAGGACGCCTTAATGCGAGACGAGGGGGGTGTTGAACAGCAGGTCGAGACCCGGAAGCAAGAACGGCATCATCGCGACGAGCCGCTTACTGCAGAGCCGGTCAGAGGCGTCCGACAGCACAATTAGTGCAACGTGAATGAAAGCTCCGTAGCTCCGGCCCCATCGCCGCGGCACCGCCGAACCCGACAGTGCTCAGATCGCGTGCTGACGATGCCGTTCCGTAACGGCGCAAAACTCGTCTGAAATCCGTTCCTTCTCGAGCTGCCCGCTCCCCCGATAACGCTCCGCCAGCGCTGATGTGATCTCGCGCTTTGCGCGCGTGCTGATCTTTCCTGCCATAGCCGCCACCGAACTGATTCGGCAGCTCCGCCCCAGACACGACAGGCAAGTCGTCCGGCAACATCTTTAGTGCGCAATGGCGCCTTAAATCCGGATGTCGCTTGACGATTCTCGTCCCACCGGCGCAAGCAGTCTCGCATTGCAGCGCAAACGCCTCGAGGGTGGCCGTGCCTCTTCAGCGCACTCCCGAATGCCGGCGATGTTCGGCACAAAGAACCAAAATGCCGCAGCTGTCGGTGCATTATGCGGCGCCGCGTCGCCGATACCGCTAGCTCTTCTTGATTGCCGAGGCCCCATGCCGCCCATTATCCACCACATCAGCAGTGATGAGGCGCAGCCCAAGTCAGCGGACATCGTGGTGATCGTTGGTGCGGTTGTTCGCGGCAGTGCGGCCGTATCCTGGCGCGGCGGGGCCTATCGCTAGCGCTTGTCCAAAAGGGGGGATGTCGGTTGCGAAAAGTCCGGCCAGAGTGTGGCTAGTGCCGTCGGCAGAACCGCGATGCGCGTGAATTTCCGCTCGCTAATCTGGCAACTCGCGAGCTTCAAGAAGCGAAGGTCATGCTCCTGGGCAGGTGCCGATTCTCCTGCAAAGAACAGTTTGAGAGTCGTTTTCGCGACCGGCATGCAATTTGCTGAAGATCCGGAAACGAGAGAGGCTTAATGACAAACAGTGACAGCATTCGCCAATTACACCAACACGGGCGCGTAAGGACTGTAGGAGAGAGCACAATTGTGAGGATACTGACAAAGCCCAAACATGCCGTCGCCCGGGTCCACGACGCGATTGTGCGTTTGGTCCGCTGGGGCCTGCGTGTCCTTACTCGGCTATCTCAGTCGATTGCGCCATTCGGCCCAATCGACGCCGGCCTTGATGGGGCTCACCGTGAGCCGCCGATGAGTTCTCCCCACTCCATGCGGCTAAATGGCGCCTGGACGGCAAAGCGCAAGTTCATCGAAACAACCGTACGAGGAACGGAGCGCATCAAGCGAAGTAAGGCCAACGACAAACCGTTTCACTCATACTAGGAGCTTTGGATGGATCATCAAGTTTACACTGTGCCCGAGTCTGTACAGCTGGTTTTTCAAGATGGCGGTAAGACGCCGCGCGGTTTCGTGGTGGATCTATTCCGGGAGGTGTTCGGCAGACATCAGCGCGATGCCTACGCCCTTTCCATGTTGATCGAACGGCAGGACAAGGCCGCGTGCGGCCCCTTCCCACCGTCAGTTGCAAAGGCGCTCTTCGATGCGGCGCAGGAACGAATCCGAGCTGAAGGACATACGTTGCAAATCACCTCCGAGCCTGCTGGCGAAACCGAGGCGCCAGATCCGTCCGAAATCCACTTCGAATTGGCCCGTGACGCGGTTGCCTGGCATTTCGCCGATATCCCGCCGAACAGCCTCGTGACTATGGTGCGGCGATTTCCCGGCCACATGCGCGCGGACATCCAGATCGCAATCGACAAGCTGTTCGCTTCGCCGGTCCGCTTCTTTGGCCTGCATCAGCGATGGGTTTTGGAGAAGCTGTCATTCGCGGAGCTCCGGCGCGCCGGAGACGATGCCGTCTTGCTGGCGTCGCCACAATACCACGAGATCGACATCGGCGAGGCGACCCCAGTCAAATGCCTGCACAATGGGCTGTGGCTATCCGAGGCGAACGAGTTTCGTTACGCTGTCGTGCTGTACTATTATCGCGAGCCAGTGCAACAATGCGGGACCGACCCAGAGGAGATGATGCACATTGAGGTCGCGGTGCCCGCCGGCGGGGCCGGCGAGTCTTTCGCGCAGCACTGCTTCGTTGAACTGGAGAGAGCGGTACAATCCGCCGGATCGTACCGTGGCAAGATCCTGTCCCTCGAGAGCGATCCGAATTACAGCGGCCGTTCGCGCGGCGTTACGGTGCATCGTTGGCCGCGGGTAGACCGCGCGGACGTGATCCTGCCCGAAAAGGTGCTCAAACTGCTCGATGGAAATGTATTGAGCTTTGTCGGAATGCGCGATGCGCTGCGCCGGCTCGGCCAATCGACACGCAAGGGCATCTTGCTTTATGGCCCGCCCGGCACCGGCAAGACCCACACGATCCGATACCTCGCAACTAACCTGGCTGATCAGACCACTCTAATAATGACAGCCGCGGAGGTCGGTGCGCTCGGTGAATATATGAATCTCGCGCGGCTGTTGCAGCCGGTATTGGTGGTGATCGAGGACGTCGATCTGATCGCGCGCGACCGCAATGAGATGCGAGACGCGCGCGAAGAATTGCTGCTCAACAGGCTGCTCAATGAGATGGATGGGCTGAAGGAGGACGCCGATATCCTGTTCTTACTTACCACCAACCGATTGGAAGAGCTCGAGGGCGCGATCGCGGCGCGGCCTGGCCGGATCGACCAGGTCATCGAGGTGCCTTTACCTGATGCTAATGGCCGCGACAAGCTGGTGCGGCTCTATGGCAAACGCCTGCCACTCACCGAGGCCGTTGTCGCTGAAGCCGTGCGACAGAGCGAGGGCGTCAGCGCCGCCTTCATCAAGGAGTTCATGCGGCGTATCGCGCAATCGTCCATCGCGCGCGATGGCGGCAAAACGGTCATCTGCAATGATATCGATCAGGCGCTGGACGCTATGCTGCCGATGAGGGGGCACGGATCGCAGACCGGGCAAGCTGGGCCGTGAGCCGCGACAAGGGGCAGGAGCGGTCACAAAGTGTGCGCGCCGCCGTCCGAAATCGGTCAGTTCGCCGACGTTCAGATCGGCGGCGAGCTGACCGGCGAGTTGGGATCCCGCGGCCACGCTCGTGCGTCAGCGCAAGCAGACGGACCATGCGCCGGCATGCTTTCCAGTGTACCCATACGGGTCTCGCTCCGCCGCGCGGAAATCAGGATGAAAGCTGACATCGCTGCTGCCTCGATGGTCGCGGGAACGTTTCGATGGTGCGCCTCTGATCTCGCCAGCCGTTCGAAACTGAATCGAGGCGCGTGAGCAGCTCAGAGCATCTAGCCTTCACAAATCCTTGGCTGGTTTCATTTACCGCAGACGATCACCGAAGTAGGTCATCTCGACATGGTTGCCGATCGTCTTCGACAGTTCCTTGCAGTGATTTCATCCACCAGCACGCGCGGCAACGCGTCGCTGTTGAGCTCGAAATGCCAACCGCCTTCTGGTCTTGGCCCCACATATACATCCGGTGCGATATTGCGTCCGCGATGTGCCGAACTTCAAAGCCGGCTCCGGATCGAGTCTGCGGATCTGCTGATCATGTCCGTGATGTTGTCATCGCCGACACCGCACAGTTGCGCGCAGAAACTAAATGTTACATTTGGCAAGCAGCTCGAGAGTCCACCAGCGCCTGCATCAGGGGGGCGTGCCGGTTGAGTTCACGAAGCTGAATCACCAGACACTCACTGAGATTCCGCGCGAAGACGTTAGGGAGATCGAACTTCTGCAGCTCTTTGAGCACCGCCGAACATCCGCCTGCGAAGCGCCGAGGCGCTCGGCAGCCTCTCCGAGATCCGGCGCTAGATAGCCGGCATCGTCGACCAGGTTGACCAGATACTGCCCGATAATGCGTCGCGCCGAGGCGCTGAGCGCCAGCCAAGCGCGGCATCGTCGTGTCGGCGAGTACGTGTTTCGGAGCAGGTGATCTGGTCGCGCAAGGAGCTGAAGTCGCTTAAGGACCTTCAGGGCCAGAAGATCAGGGGTGATCTCGCCCGATAAAGCCGAGTTCATCAAGCGAATGAGGCATCGGTCAGCATTCCTGTCCAGTGCAGCACGTTTAGGGCGAGTTGATTTGATGTGGGCCATCCTGCTACCTTGAGTTTGCGAGTTGGAATGGCAGTCGCTTGGGAGGCAGCGTCGATAGCGGCGGGACGCAGTTGTCGGCGGGAGGATGCCATGTCGTACATCAAGGATATCGTAGTGTCCCTGCAGTCTAATCCTAAACGTATACATGGCGTTCCTATTGCGACGGCGCAGCCCGCATATTTCGCGCATTGGACAACTTCGCGAGGCGCTTCGTGCCTTCATCAACTCCTGCGAAGGTAGCCGCGTTCTGACGGTCGAGCCGCATTACGAGCTCTGGCAAATGGGATTCCAGAGCCTCGCAGAAATTCGGAAGGCTGTTGTTGAATGCAGCGAACTTTTTACGTTCGACAAAAACGTTCCGATCGACATCAAGACAATCGTAGCTCGATTCAGAGCAGAAGTTGAGGACCTCTACAAATTCAGAGATAGTTTCACCAGATTCTCTAAACGAAGACGATTCACGTCTGATGCCGCGATCGCGAAGTGGTGCGACTTCGAGCGGGCGAAGCACGCCCTGTCAGTGTTGCAGACGGACTTTCGAAGCAAGAAGGACGAACTTAAGGCCTTTCTCGCTAAGCTCGACTCTTACTGAGCTGCGGCACAAGGTGGTCCATACCTGGCGCGACCGCCGCGTGCGAAATGAGAAATCTCTTTTTGTTTCTGATTCTACTCTTAGGCATATGACGAAAGGGTTTCTGGGGTTCGTTAGAACCCAGAAAGTCAGGCCGAAAATGGTGCCAACTGGGAAGTCGCCAAAGCATTGGCTTAGCTTGCAATTCCGCGTTTTTATCCCCCGAGCGGAGGTGCTGACACAGCATAAAGGAGTGTTTCGAGGGAGGTGTCTAGGGGCGCGTCACGGGGGGCCGATCAGCGGTGCCCCACCCAATGTCCTCGTCCGTGATTCATTTGGCGGGAGTCGCTGTTGCGCCATCGCCGACGAGCCGTCGCGTTGCCAAAGATTATAGGCGCAAGCGGGTGTAGCTTCTTGATAAGTTTACTCTAGGTGGAGAAAGGGCTGTGGCGCGGCGCTTTAGACTCGACATCACCAAAAGCTCCCAGCTGACGATTGGAGGGGCGCTGGCAATCATTGCAGGCATAATCCTGCTAGTGAGCGGGCTGCTCGTTGGAATCGCTCAAAGCTGGGAATTCTTGTTATGGACGATGGCCAAGATTGGATTGATCACTCCGGGAGGACCGCACCGCGGTCTGGCCTTCGGTGTCGCCGTTACTCTTCTAATATTCACATTCGCGTTCCTCAACAATCAGCCGGAAGGCAAGGTTTTTGAATGGCACGCTTTCTCACGTACGGTTCTGTTCTTCGGGCTGACGGTTGTTGGAATTGTTAGCTTATTCGCATGGTATGTCGCGCCATTCTTGACGTACGGCATCGCGGTCGTTGAAGAGGGGGTCGTCCGTTTTCGCGCAGAAATACCCTATGCGATTGCCATATCCTTAGTATCGTTCTTACTTGCTTTCGCGGCATTCAAGCTTCGGCGAGCACGCAGGAAGCTTTATGGACACGCGGAGGTTCTGTTTGGAGCGTTCGCTATCTTGTTTGCTGTCTATGACGTTGGAAATGAAACGACAAAGCTAGGCGTTCAATTTTTCGGAGGCCTTTACATAATTGTTCGTGGGCTATCGAACATCGAGGATGGTCTTGCAGGAAAACATCTCAGTCTCGCTGGATACCTTCGTAGTTTTCGGGATGATGTTGTATTTCCTCTGATCTATGAAGAAACTCCGTAAGGCCTGAGACGGATGGGGCTATGGCTTACACAGCACCCTTGGTTCAGAAACCACTTCATTATACCGCCATGCTGGCGCTGGGGATGTGGCGGCAGACCGATTTACACAATCCGACGCAGCCCTTGCGGCTGAAGCTTCTTGGGGCCGACATCGTAGCTGTTATGGCCAGAAAAGGCCATTTAGCAGATCGCGAAGCTTTATGTCCGGTCTCTCCTTGACAGCTGTTCCCAATGCATATGTCGCGAGAACCCCTAACCAGCAAAAGAGCGACAATGCCGCGGCCATCGCGAGATTCCCACTAGATCTGAGAGCAAGTAAAAACACGATGATGAGAGTAAAAAACTGAGACGCTCCAAACCAAAACCGACTGTCGACTTTCCTGCCCAACTTCATCATTGAATTATATCAAACGCAGCGGCTAGGTGGCTGCAGGTCTCGTTCGGCAAGGGCCGGGCGAGGAGTCTATAGAGCGCGAGGAGGCGATGCGCCATTTCACTCACCTCTGCTGTCGTGATCTCTTCTCCCGAGCCCTCTTTGTATATGCGTTGCAACTCTTCGCGTCGCTCCGGTGGGTAGCATATGCAGTCAAATATACTGGTGCCGCGAGTTCCTCATAGCCTTGAAATTGTGCCTTCATCGGAGCATGTGGACGAGGCGACGGGGTGAATAGCCAAGCCAAAAGAAAACTCATGTGCGATGAGACCAGGCGTGGCTCACTCACAGCGGGCAGCTCACTTCAGCAACCTGAAAGTCATTTCGAATCCCTCGAACGCAAGCTCCCACTGTTTTGTCGGCGCAAGTTTCGAGAATTCCGACTGGCGCTCGGGTCGATACCATCCGATAACCGTTTCATGCACATTCTCAGGCATGACGTCCTTTATTACCGCAAGCGCAACCGGATCCGAATACATATCGGATAGTCGGAGAATGGCATTGTTATTGTAGTAACCCGCCATCCATTGCAACGTCGCTTTGTCCTGCGGAAAGCCAACGGCATTTGTTTCTAGTAATATGCTGAGGATATCGTGCGCGTGCTTCTGTATTCCGATAGCTTCCGTTCGGGTACGGAAAGGAAGACTGCTCGCCATAGAGAGAAAGCGATCCCAATGAGATATCCAAGGACCGGCCAGAGTCTTTCGCGCTCCTTGTCGTTGAGCCTGCTGCTGAAGTTGTAGACGTCGAGTGTAAGCTGCTGAATTCTGCTCCTCATGGGGACGAGCCAGTTTAAATCTGACCTCGGCGCTGATCGTTCCTTGGGCATTGTCGCCTCGCCAAAAAAGAGCCCCGCGCGAGCGGGGCTTAAAGATCTGCTTCGTGCCGATGAATCCATCGAGACCAGCTCTATGTTGACGTTTCCCGTCCACAGCCAGGGCAATCAGAAAGCTCACCCGGGACCGCATCTTCTGAGCTCCAGCACGTCTCGCAGTAGGCACATTGATACAAATTCCGAAAGCTTACAGCTCTGCTTGGATGTTGCTCGTCAGCAAATACGCCCACGCGCTGCATCGGGGGGACTTGAGCAGCGGACTCGTGCTCAATATTCATTCCATCCTCCTCAAAATCGACATCCGACTAAGGGTGCCGAAGCTCCGGGACGATCGGAACGGTGTATCACGACTTGTATGTCGCAAATATACACTATCAGGACTGATATTCAATGAGGATGCGCCGCCGCACTGTTAGCGAAGTGGTCGGAGCCGCACGAACCCACTCAAGCATCGGCTTAGTTCGGCGTGAGAATGTGATCCGTCGAAGGCCTGCGGGACCGGCCTTTCATGTTTCCAAATTTTTGCGGTTAGATTGCCGCGTTGGTATTTTGCCTTTTCGCATGGAGGATTTCATGACTTTCTCAGACGTCACACGCCGGAATTTGATCGGCGGTCTCGCGGCCGGACTAACCGCCGTCTCGGTATCTTCATCAAGCTCAGCGGCGCACGCGCTCAATCGGTACAAAAGACTTTTGTTCTTATTGGAGTCGCCTTCTTCGGAGCATGGTGTTGGCACCGCGTCACTGAAAGGCTCGAAAAGCAGGGCCAAAGTCTATGCGTTTACTCTGACGGGATTGGCAGAACGCTCGCATCTCCTCAGCAAAGACATAAATCTCGACACGCACATCACAGACATTGCAAATCTTATCGAATGGGAGGACCTAACGAACGTTTGCCTCGTTGCTCTTTCGTATGCCGGGTGTCCCGCTTCGGGCGCGCTTGAACGCATCGGAAACCGCGTGTCATCTATCGTCTGGGTTGACGCCATAAAGCCGGCCGACGGTCAGTCATTTCGGGACTTGGTCCCCTTCCAGGTAGAGGAGGGTGCGATCAGCCGTCCGGCTCCCAAAGCCCTCCCTCCGAATGCCTATAGCGATCCCAAAGACGTTGCTTGGGTTCTGTCGAAAGTAACTCCACAACCAATTGGCACATTCCTCCAACCAGTGAAGCTCTCCGGCGCACGCGAAAAGGTCGCCAAGAAGACCTACATCCGCTTACCCAAATTCCAATTAGCCGCCTTGGACAAAGCGGCCGCGGAGTGCAAGTCCGATAATTCTTGGACTGTTCTCGAAAACACGACGTCTGGCCACACAGTTATGATCGCCGAGCCGGATTGCCTGGCCGACGTGCTGGTGAAAGCAGCGTGAGATCGATCTGATCAAAGAGCGACTTCTAGTTACATGGCTGAACTCGTAGCCGAGCGAGCCCGGCTCGCTCGGCTTGGGAGCACCTTAACCGCTGCCGACGTCGGTCCAGCGCTGGGTCGCGCGTTGCCGAGGCCAATGCGTTCCGATCGGGGCGGGACTTCTCGGCCTGGATCGCTCGTGCCGAAGCAGAACTCCAGTGGGGACAAGGACAATCTTCGGTTAAGTGTCGCGACACTCTCCATGCCCGCATCTTCGCCTTTGTCCGAACGGATCATTGCGCTCTGAAACTGCGGCACCGCGGCATGTACATAGAGGGACAGATCTCCATAGAGCGACAAAATGGCCGCATTAGCCTCTTCATCGAAATAGCGAAGTTCGCTGACGTAATCCTCGAACCGATTGTTGCGGTCGGCTATCCGCCTTACAAACTCCATCGAGTGCCATGCTTCATATTTTCTGCGCGAATCCTGTCGCGCGCCATGGAAAACTGCCCCCTCGGCGTCACGAGGAATTGCCCCCTCCTTGGATAGCCGAGGAGAGAGGGAATGAACGAGGAACGAATCACGGAAGGCTCGTCGTGGATTGATCCACGGGGGCAGGTGATGAAGACGCCGGATGACGTGGCGGAGATGTTGCGCCTAAGGGCGTGCGGGTGGGGTCTGAAGCGGATTGCCCGGCAGCTGGGCTGCAGCCATCACACGGTGAAGGACTACGTGGCGGCCGGCGGGCTGAAGCCGTTCAAATCGCCTGATCGCCCGAAGCGGCTCGATGGCCTCGAGGATTGGCTGCGCGAGAGGTTCATTCGGCATCGCGGCAATGCGGATGTGGTGCGCCAGGACCTGTTGGCCGAGCAAGGCGTGGCAGTCAGCCGGCGGACGCTGCAACGCGCCGTGCAGCCCTATCGCCAGGCGCTGAAGGCCGAGGCGCTGGCGACGACGCGGTTCGAGACGCCGCCCGGCCGACAGCTGCAGATCGACTTCGGGGAGCGTCTGGTCGAGATCGGCGGGGTGAAGATCAAAGCATTCGTGTTCGTGGCGACGCTTGGGCATTCGCGGCGGCTGCATGTCCGTGCGTTCCGGGCCGAGAAGCAAGAGCACTGGTTCGCCGGGCTCGAGAGCGCATTTACGACCTTCGGCGGCGTGCCGGAGGAAGTGCTGATGGACAATCCACGCGCGCTCGTGGTGCGCCATGACGCGGTGAGCCGGTCGGTTCAGTTTAACGACAAGCTCATCGCGTTCGCGAAGCATTGGGGCTTCCGTCCTCGCGCCTGCGCACCATATCTGGCGCGCACGAAGGGCAAGACGGAGAATGGCGTCGGCTACGTGAAGAAGAACGCGATCGCGGGGCATTCCTTCGCGAGCTGGGTTACATTCGAGGCGCATCTCGCCGAGTGGGAGCGTGAGGTGGCGAACGTGCGTATCCACGGCACGACCGGCGAGGCCCCGATCGCTCGCTTTGCGCGTGACGAGGCACACCGGTTGAAGCCGCTCGGCGGGCAGCCGTCGTTCGGATCGTTGCGCAAACTGGCCCGCGTCGTCGGCAACGATTGCGCCGTCGAGATCGACACGAACAGCTACTCGGTGCCGTGGCGGCTGATCGGCGAGCGCGTGGCGGTGACGGTTGCGGCCGGCGAGGTGCGCATCCGCCATGGCATGCGCGAAGTTGCGGTCCACAAGCAATCGGAGGGTCGCCGGCTGCGGATCGTCGATTCCGCCCACCTCGACGGGGTTGCCGGTCGCGATGGCGCGGTCTGCCGACCGGCAAACGCGACACCGACGGTGCCGGGGTCGTCTCCAATGCCCTCGTTGTTGCGTCCTCTTGCCGAATACGAAGCCGCGATCGGAGGGAGCTTCTGATGGCGCGCACAAAGAAGGCTACCGAAGCACCAATCGATCGGCTCGAGGCCATGCTGGCGCGATTGCAGCTCTCCGGCATCCGCGACCAGCTCGACAACCTGCTCGACGAGGCGGCGCGCGCGAACCTGTCGGCGCGAGAGACGCTGATCCTGCTGTGCGAGCGCGAGATCGCGCGCAAGGATCATCGCCGCATCGAGATGGCGCTGAAACTCGCACACTTCCCGGCCGTGAAGGAGCTTGCGGGCTTCGACTTCGAGGCGCAGCCGTCGATCGATCCGAAGCAGATCCGCGACCTGGCCGCGTCACGATGGATCGCCAACGGCGAGAACGTGCTGCTGCTCGGCCCGCCGGGCGTTGGCAAGACGACTTGTCGATCGCGCTCGGGCGAGAGGCGATCCTGGCCGGTTACACGGTGCAGTTCACCACGGCGACGACTCTGGTCGCTGGCCTAGCCAAGGCGCACGGCGAGCGGCGCCTGGACGAGAAACTGCTCGCGCTGGCGAAGCCAAAGCTGCTGATCATCGATGAACTCGGCTACCTGCCGCTGGAGCCCGACGCGGCGCATCTGTTCTTCCAGTTGGTCAGCCGCCGCTACGAAACCGGCGCCATGCTGATCACGTCGAACCGCAGCGTTGCCGAATGCGGCACCGTGTTCGCCGATCCCGTGGTCGCCACTGCGATCCTCGACCGGCTCTTGCACCACAGCCACGTGCTGACCATCCGCGGCGACAGCTACCGGCTCCGCGCCAAGCGAAAGAGCGGCCTCATCAAGGCGCCCGCCGCTGACGGCCCTCCGGTCGGCTCCGCCTCCCTCCGTCCCGTCAGCGGCGGAGCCGACCTTCAACCGACATCATGAACCCGAGGGTGGGGGCAGTTCTTCATGACGCAAAGGGGGCAGTTCCGGATGGCGTTTGACAAATCCTGCGGGCCTGAGCCGAAAATGCAGAATTTCTGCGTCGCTCGGGCACCTGCTTCGCAGCGCAGAGCTGGAAGACGATGATACGCTAGTACGTTTGCAGGTGGTGCTACGAGAGCCCGGCGCTAGTGCTCGATGGTGTTGTCGACGCAATCTCCTCGTCGCTCTGCCCCATGTAAGATTCAGATGACAGTAGAGTTCAGCCTTATGTAACCAATCGAAACTAGGGGTTTCGCGAACGATCAGCAATTTCGCCAGTCCGCTGTTGAGCGCTGATCAAAATCCGTGTGACGTTTGTTCGCGCACGCACTGATTGGAAATCTAATGCTCGCCCCTAGAACCGCAAAACAGCTCGTATCAGCAGCTCTTCGTCGGCTTCGGCCAACCCTGCGTACCCAGATTGCGTTGCTGGGAATAATGGGCGTGCTTGTCACAGGCGCGACTTCCATTGCCTGACTGAACTATCTTGCGAAGGGGCAGAACGAGGTAACCGAGAGCGTCAATCTTCGCGCTCACTTGGCGTCCCTTTCAGAAGCCTTTCTCGAAACGCAACAGCTTGCGCTGGAGTTTCTGCGCAAGCACGATGAAGCTCTGATCGCGCAACACGTCCAAGGCATCAAGAACGAGCTCGCGGACTTCGAGCAGATCGAGAAGCAAGCCGCTCTCTTGCCGGACGGCGATCTCCTGAAAGACGTGACGTTTCTTCGCGCCGGAATCAACCTTTACGCAACTCGTTTCAACAACGTTGTTTCCGCCCAGCGTGTGCTCGGGCTTACAGAGAATGATGGACTCCAAGGTAAACTCCGCGAGGCCGTGCATCAAGCGGAAGGTCGGCTTGCGCATTTCAACGAGCCACGCTTGACGGTGTTGATGATGCGACGGCACGAAAAGGATTTTATGTTGCGCCACGAGGAGAAATACGGCGATGAGCTGGAAAAGCGGGTTGCCGAATTCGAGGCTGCGCTTGCTGTCTCAGAGTTTTCTCTGGACGCCAAGGCCGAATTGAAGAAGCTTATTGATTCTTATCGAGCGAGCTTTGTGGCCTTCCTTGTATCGCAACAGGCGCTGGATGACCAGGTTGACGATCTCGTTCAGATCTACGGCCGGAATCGTCCTCTCTTGTTGAAGGCGATCGCAGCCGCGGACGCCCGCGCTGCATCTGCCGAAGAGCATGCGTCACGCCTCAGAGCGATATTGGGCTGGGGAATTGGTTTGGCCACTCTCGCAATCGGCCTCGTGGCCGTGCTTATTGGTCAGCGGCTGACCAAGCTGATTACTCGCATGAGCGCAGCAATGCGCCAACTGGCGGCTGGGCAATTCGACGTCACGCTGCCTGGCCTTGGCCGTTCAGACGAGATCGGCGATATGGCGCAGGCCATGGAAACATTTAAGGTCGGGTCAAGGGAGAAGGCGCTAGCCGAGCTTGCAGCGAATCAGGAGCAGGATCGCTTGGCCGGGATACGACGCAAGGCGGAGCTTGGAGGGCTTGCCCTCACGTTTGAACACGCCGTAAGCGGCGTCATCGATACGATGTCGTCCGCTTCAACCGAGCTGGAGGCTTCCGCTAGCAGGCTGACGGATGCCGCTCACGTTACCCGGGAGATCTCTGACAACGTCGCGTCGGACTCTGAGGAAGCCTCAGCCAATGTTCAGCTAGTTGCTGCTGCAACGGAAGAGATGATGGCGTCCGCAGCCGAGATCGGCCGGCAGGTCGAGCAATCTGCAGAGATCGCAAAGGGAGCCGTGCGCCAAGCCGAAGAAACGGACCGGCGCATGAAGGACCTGTCGGCTGCGGCAGTAAAAGTCGGTCGTGTTGTTGAGTTGGTCGCGGCGATCGCCAGGCAAACCAACCTCTTGGCGCTTAACGCAACAATCGAAGCCGCGCGTGCGGGCAATGCCGGCCGCGGCTTTGCCGTTGTGGCGCACGAGGTGAAGTCGTTAGCAACCCAGACGGCGAACGCTACCTCCGAAATTGGCGAACGGATTGCAGATATTCAAACAGCGACACAGGAATCGGTCAGCGTCATCACGACCATCGGCAATAGTATTAGCAAGATCTCACAAATCGCGTCGGCAATTGCCGTTGCGATCGATCAGCAGGGCGCCGCAACCAAAGATATTGCCGTGAATATCCAGCGTGCGGCCGCAATGTCGACAGCAGTCGCGGGCAACATCCGCAAGGTTGCCCAGAAAGCGTCCATAACCGGCGCATCATCCTCGCAGGTGCTGACATCTGCCAATGTTCTGACCCAAACCAGCCATCGCCTCAAAGCCGAAGCCGATGACTTTCTCGCCGGGATCAGGTCGTGATCGCGCTTGAGCAGAACTCGCGCGTTCCAGCGTTTCGAGCGGGAAGCATTTCCGGCCCGTGCGGGGATTTGAACCAGACGCGCGATCTAACCCTCACGCATGAGCTTGGATCACATTGTCACTCGCGATGTAGAGCTCGCCCTTGCAGAGCACGGAGATCTCGAGGAAGCGGATCATCGTCTCCGTGACGACCTTTTCGATCTTTCGTTGCCGGATGCCCCATTCATCAATGTTTAGCAGAGCGAGATCGCGACCCCTGGGTGAACCTGGCCTAGTCTCGCTGCGGTTCCAATGCGACGCCGGATCGCATCGCGCCGCTCATCAACGGCACCTCATGGGAAGCTGATCACCAAACGATGGGGACAACGTTGCGGATAACGCTGCTGTCGACGGTCGTGGACTTGCCGCGGCTCTTGACCATCGTCTGTGATCGCGTCAACGAGAAAATGGAATGCGGACTGGGATGATGAATATGATTGATCAAGCGGCCGCTTCGGATTTGCCGCCCGTCTTACACAGGTCGCCAAAACGCGTTTCGTGGGTTTTTGCACTGGTGACCGTCTTCGTCGGGCTGTGCGCTGCGGCGGCCTATTTTTGGACCAATATCGAAAAGCTCGCCGACACGTCGGCTGTCCGTGAGGTCGCTCGCTTTTCACCAGAGGATAGGGCCGTCCTTTCGGAGATTCAGTCGGGGCAACAGAAGGCAAACGATGAGATCGCGGAGCTCAATCGGAACATCGGTGCGCAGCAGGCCGATCTAAAACGGAATTCGGATGAAGTCGCAGCACTGACCTCCAAAATTGACTCTCCTGCATTCTTCCTGCGTCTCTCCCTTTGACTCCTCTTCCGGCGCCAGCCCACACCGTTCCGAAGCCGGCCAAGAGGGTCGTCGCGCCGCTTAAACCAGAAGGGCCGGTTTCAATCGGGGGCGCGCCACTGAGCACGGACCAGCGTTGATCGCATCCAAAGGCGAGGTCAATACCAGCGGCTGAGAGCGCCTCAACTCGAGAGCACCTGTTCCTCCGTTCCGCAGATCATGATTGGTACGAAACGGACAAACATCAGCCGTTGCAGACACACACGGATGAAACTCCGCCCTGCCGAGGATTTCCTGCATACGCAGCCGCATCGATTGCGCTGTCCACCGATCTTCCTTAGCAAATCAGAAGGCTTCGCAAGACGAGTGAGGACAATGTTGCTCTTACCAAGAGACGCGCGAAAGTCTCGCGTGCATCCAACTTTTATCGCCCGTCAGTCATACGCGCGCTAACCATTAACTGATTTAAAGCTGTCGGAATCGACTGGTCGCTGCAGCCCGCGTCAGTCCTTTACAGCGAATTAATCCGGGCAGGATTTGATGCCGCCCGGGCAGGAAGCGTGGATATCGGGGACGTCTGATGGGTGCCAAGAAACAAGCCGTGGAACTGAATGCGCGGATGTTCGGGGACGTGCCGGTTCTGCGGCGCAAGTGGCAGGCTGCACTCAAGCCCGGCGAAAATCTTCCCCGCTATGAAGATGTGCTGCTGGGCAGCCTGGGGCAACTCGCCGATCACATGGTGCTGCTGAAGTGTGATAGCGACGCGTTCGTCGTTTCGCGCACCGGTCGCCATGCGCAGAAGTGGCTTGGCGATGAGCGCTGGGACATTCCGATGGATGCGCTGCGCGCGGATTGCGCGACCGTCCTCAGCGAGGCAGCCTCGAATGCGATTGCAAACAACCGACCCTATCTTGCGGCGGCTCATTGCATAAGCAACGGCATGGTGCGGACCTATGACGTGCTGGCGCTGCCGACCTTCTCACGATGGGGCGGCTTGCTGGTTGGCGCCTACGTCAACGAGCGCGGCACGGAATACAATCTGCTCGATGCGATCGTTTCCACGACCGATGACGGTGTCATCTCGCTCTCGCCCGTTCGCGATGCGACGGGCCGACCCGTTGATTTTCAGGTTGTGCACCATAATCAAGCAGCGGCGAGACTCCTCAACGTGGCAGAACCAAGCCTGCTGTGGCAGCGTCTGGGCAATGGAGCCCATCTGCTCTGTTCGCAAGCGGTCGTGGGGCGATTGCGGGCTGCAGTCACGACTGACCAGGGTGACCAGTTCGAGATCGAAAATGATGATCGCAGCCTGCGCTTGGGAATTACGGTCTTCGGCGATGTCCTTTCCCTGATTATTTCCGATGTCACGTCCTTGAAGCGGCGGGACGCCTCGTTCCGGCTGCTGTTCGACAGCAATCCGGTGCCGATGTGGGTGTTCGATCCCGAGACCATGGCCTTTCTGAACGTCAACGATGCAGCGGTGGAGCACTATGGTTATGCCCGCGAGACTTTCCTGAAGATGAAAGTCCACGAGATCCTGGCAAAGGACGAATCAGGCGGCGACCTCCAGGCGCTGCAGGATATCGGCGAGACCCACCAACCCCAACGGTACCATCTGAAAGCGGATGGCAGCCAAATTTGCGTGCTTACTTTCGCGCGACGCCTCACGATCGAGGAACGTGATGGCTATCTGGTCGCGGTCGTCGACATCACCGAGCGGCGCGAGGCCGAGGCTCGCATCGCCCATATGGCGCACCATGATGGATTGACCGACCTGGCCAACCGCGCGCTCTACCAGGAGCGCTTGGGGAAGGCACTCGAATACGGCTATGCAGCCGGCCAACGCGTTGCGGTTCTGTGTATCGATCTCGATCGATTCAAGAACGTCAACGACTCCTTCGGCCATCCCACAGGCGACCGCCTGCTCAAGCAAGTGGCTGACCGGCTCCGCTCGCGGGTAGCCGGCAACAACTTGGCCGCGCGGCTCGGCGGCGACGAATTCGCAATTATCATGGCCGCCGCCTCGCCGAACGAAGTGTCCGACTTCGCTGCCGAAGTGATCCGCAACTTGAGCGCGCCTTACGAGATCGACGACAAGGAGGTGGTGATCGGAGCTTCTATCGGCATTGCACTGTCGCCGGGCGACGGCGCCACCAGTGAAGAGCTGATGCGGAATGCCGATATGGCGCTCTATCGCGCCAAACAGGACGGGCGCGGCGTTCACCGGTTCTTCGAGCGGGAAATGGATCACCAGGCACAGAAGCGCAGGGAGATGGAGCTCGATTTGCGTCGCGCTTTTGCCAATGGCGAGTTCGAGCTGCACTATCAACCGCTCATCGATATAGCGTGCGATAAGATCTCGGGTTTCGAGGCGCTGCTGCGTTGGCGCCATCCGGAGAAGGGTATGATCTCGCCGGCCGAGTTCATCCCAGTGGCCGAAGACCTCGGGCTGATCACCTTGATCGGCGAATGGGTGCTGCGCGAAGGCTGCAACGAAGCAGCGAAATGGCCGCGGGAGATCAAGCTCGCAGTCAACCTGTCACCGGTTCAATTCCGCAGCCGTAATCTGGTGCAGGTGGTCATTTCGGCGCTCGCTAGTTCTGGCTTGTCGCCCAATCGGCTCGAGCTCGAAATCACCGAATCGGTTTTTCTGGAGGAGAGCGACGCCAACCTCGCGATCCTCCATCAGCTGCGCCAGCTCGGAATCTCCATCTCCATGGACGACTTCGGCACGGGCTATTCAAGCTTGAGCTATTTGCGCAGCTTCCCGTTCGACAAGATCAAGATCGACCGTTCTTTCATCAAGGATCTCACGAAACGTTCCGACTGCATCGCCATCGTGCGCGCAATCTCGGGGCTCGGGCGGAGCCTCAACATAACCACGGTAGCGGAAGGGGTGGAAACGGTCGACCAGCTCGATCGGCTTCGCGACGAGGGTTGCGATGAGGTGCAAGGATTCCTGTTCAGCGGCGCCAAGCAGGCCGCTGAGGTGGAGCAGCTGTTGCGTCGCTTTGAGGCGAGAGCATCGAGGGCGGTGGCTTGAATGCGTGTTCGTTACGCGTGAAAATTCCCCGACGGCACGCCGCCGAGTCCAATCCTGACTCGTCGCGATGGGTTCACTGTTTCCCTCGACTTGATCTTTTCGCTCCGGCAAGAGCCGTCAACTGAAGCGGACTCAATCGCGCATGGCTCTAACCGAGGGCTCAATGGTA
Organism: Bradyrhizobium sp. Rc2d; assembly: GCF_900099855.1. Classification (NCBI taxonomy): domain Bacteria; kingdom Pseudomonadati; phylum Pseudomonadota; class Alphaproteobacteria; order Hyphomicrobiales; family Nitrobacteraceae; genus Bradyrhizobium; species Bradyrhizobium sp. Rc2d. Next base: position 39,948 of record NZ_FNCU01000060.1, read on the forward strand.
AGGCGGTAGGCGATCAGCTTGCTACCGTCGAAAACCTCGAGTGGGCTATGGCAGACGGGGCAGCGGTATTCACCCTTTTCTCCAGGCTCTGACCATAGTTCAAGACGGCGGAAGCCAGCGCCGCACTCGGAACACGTTACGTCGCTCTTTTTCATGCTCAATCCTCACGCTGCACGCCGTCACAATCCTTTAGGGGAGGCTACGCCAAATCACACCGAGCCCACAAACCAGACCAAACGTCAAAGCTGCGTGTCAAGCGTACCGTGTCGCTCTCGCCCTGCCGTTCGGGATGTTAGGAGCAGTGAGGACTATTGACTTGTCGCTTCCTCAACGTATGGCTCGACTTTTTTTGAGTTACCGCACCAATGATCCAGATAAAGAAAGCGATCGGTAAACTCCGATATTTGCTTAAATGAAATCACGTGAAAAGTAGCGATATTACTAACCGCGTCTCCCGGAAAGACGTTCGTTCCTCCTCCTGTTGTTTTGCTATGAACGCTGTCCTCGCTCCGATTGCTGGCGAAGACGTGCCACGTCCCCGACGTCATCTTAAATCGCTCCATATCGGTGAACACATTGTCGACTTTGACTCCCATGCTGATTTCCAGGGCATCAAGTGAACCGAGATGAATCTCTTCCTCTCTAGTATAGTCTTGAACCAAGTCCTCGACATTTTTTGTCGTTTTGTCATCGAAGTGTACGAGAGATGACCGTTGTCTCGTGTGAATCGTTAACGTACACGCGGCGCGGTCAAAGGTGAGTTTTTGCTGAAACGTTACAACTCCATGCAGCGGATCTCCCGGCGTTGAATATCGGTTCTCTAGCTTGTGCGAGAAGAATTCATTCGTACCAACTCTCTCAATGTACGCGGCGGACTGAGCTAGTTTGTAGTACCGCAAATGATCAAACCAAGAAGCAGCGGCTTGCACCGTCGGGCGCGCCAGCGCGGCTGCGCTCGCGAGCGCAACAAACACCGCGAAAATTGTTATCAGACGAGTACCCAGAACCTTGCGGACGCGCTGCTCCACCAGCTCCCGCGCGTCTTTCATTTCACGCTCGAACCACATCTGTGAATCCTTGGACGCGAGCAGAAAGGTCAAGCTAAGTACAGTATCTGCAAACCCACGGTTCGCAAAGGGATCGCGTTGGTTGTTTCTGGCCTCTACTCTTAGGCATATTCATCAATGTCTTCGAGCACCGTTAGGAGCGGCCTGACTGTCGGACGGCTGCGCCGGACGGAAGGATTTCTGGGGTTCGTCAGAACCCAGAAAGTCAGGCCGGGAATGGTCCTGATCCGGGAGTCACGAAGTCATTGGCATCGCGTGCAATTCCGCGCTTCATCCCCGCGAACGTGATCTAGTTAATAATATGAACAGTATAGCACGTCGTGTAGGGGCGCGCCGTTTCGGGAGGCATCTCAGCTGATGCGTTCAGAGCCTCCGCTCATTTTGAGGGCGTGTGGAATGTGCGTCGCAGTATCAAGGTTTCAGGCTCCTAGGCAATCGTCCAGCTCCTCCCGGGAGGCGGGTGCATAAGCGAAAGAGAACGATCGTCGCCGTCCCGCCGTTCGCTCATTCCACAATTCGGTGCCTTACCTGGCTGCCAATCGATGTATGTCTGCCAGTCGCCGGGCAACGCTGCGGCAAATCCGCTTTTGGATATGGTCCATGGACAGCCTCGAGTTCGTTGCAGCCGCAGAACCTATCTATGATAGCCTCCTTCGCGTCGTGTGGTGTCCGCCTCCTTTGAACCTCATCGTGAATAAGTAGCTCAATCGTCTCGTGCACAATCACCTGATTGAAGGTTACGCGTAACCGCGCGATTTTCGGGTCTTTGATTGATATGAACCGCCCCTGATGTCCCGGAAGACCGTTGGGATGATACGAACCGCCCGGGCCATACTTTGTGATGTATACTTTGAGAAACTGTGGTGGACGTCGCTGCATTCTTGCAAAGAAGGCACCGAATAGTTCCTTGGCTTCTGAATCCATTCCTGGTGTAGCTTGTGGATTGCGCTACCGGGTTCGTGTCGGTTACAATTGCCTCCCTCAGTTCTTCGTCACTGAAGAACCGATGTCCCGCGTTGACGCGGTCAGCCAACATGGGCGGGACCCTGGGGTTGTAGCGGCTTAGCTTATCGAATTGCTGCATCTGCCAACGCAGGTATACGATCTCATCTTCGACATCACGGCTGATTGTATAAGTCGTTGGTCTGGTATGCACTGATCTCCTCCAATAGACGCCCTTGGGCTTCGGCTCTACTCTGAAAGTGGGGGCGTTCATTTCCCCGCGCGCTTCTTAGCGGGCTTTTTATTCGCAATTCGAAGCTTCATATTGATCTGCTGTTCGGCAGGTGTGAACTCCAGTACCTCTGTGATCTTATACTGCGGCTCACCGCCGGGACACCTGCATTCGTGCCGAGTGCAAATTTCGAGAAAATCGAGGGATTGAGTCCGTTGTTAAGCTGTATCGGAAGTTGCAGCCTTCTTGTTTTGCGCGGCGCTAGCCCAAGGATGACAGCAAATCAATAGATCAGCTGATCAAACAAGCCTCGCATTGAACAACTCGAAGTCGCAAACAAATGATTGTGAACCCGTTGAAATAGTCGGAGTGACGATATACATCTAAAAGTAGAGAAAGCTTTCGATGCGGTGGGTGCTATCCGCTTCGCGAGCGCATGCCACAAACCAGTCCAATCTTCATCGTGCGGACGAGGTCGTGCGGGTTGAATGAGGTGCGGCGCAGTCGTGGTTCGAGGATTTTCCAGGCATGAGTTCTGAGAGAGGAGAACGTTGCGCGAGCTCGAAAAGAAAGCTGGTTTCGTTTCATGGACTGGACATGTGTTGCGTCTATGATCTGCACTGTTGATCAGGCTGCAAATCGATCTTCTGGCCTCATATGCGAGTGTCCATCGATGAGAACGGCACTAGCCGTGTCGACACGCAGAGGGAGTCGGATTCTAAGATGCTGGTGGTGTGTATCAAAATTGGTCGCCATTGAGCGGCGTGGTGACCGACCCTCAGACAATTCGGGTGTGTATCATCAAGATTGTTTTGCCGCGTTTGTCGCCAGACACGACCACCACGGAGCTTGTTTAGACATCCACAGAGAAAGGCGCCGTCATGAGTGAAACAATGGCTGTTGATAACGTCATTCCGCGAGCAGACATCGTCAAGCATGCGGACCGGCTTGGTGCCGAAATCAAGAACATTACGCTGTCGGATGATTTGCCTGACGATGTCATCGTAGCGTTCAACCGGCTGCTGCTAGAGCATAAGGTCATCTTCTTCCGTGATCAGGGACATCTCGATGATGCCCAGCAACAGCGTTTTGTGCTCCGGCTCGGCTCGCTGATACCGAATCCCACAATGGCGGACACAATGGGCGGTTTAACGATCCGGCAGGAGCTGCCTGATCGCGCCTGCAGTCATCTCAACCCGCGATGAACGATGAGCGCGTCCGCACAGCCATTTCGGTGCTGCGGCGCGCAGCGATCCCGCCTTTTGGCGGCGACATTGCTTGGTCGAGCAGGGCGGCCGCTTATCTTGATCTTCCCGATTCCCTGCGGATGCTCGCAGATAACCTCTGGGCTGTAAGCTTCGTCGCATCCGATCTCACTGCGACAGAGGGGGCCACCGAAGCCAACAAGAGGCCTTGGTGCGGCTTATCCACCGGAACGATCTACGAAACGACACATCCGATTGTTCGTGTTCATCCCGAGACCGGCGAACGCATGCTCTCGCTCGGTCGTTCCGTCCAGAACTTTGTCGGCCTGCAGCGCTATCCCAGCCAAAGACTGTTCGAACTGCTGCAATCCTATGTCACCGCCCCGCAGAACACGCTGTGCTGGAACTGGGAATCAGGCGACGTGGCAATCTGGGACAATCGCGCGACTGAGCCGTACCCCGTCAACAAAATCGGCAGTCCTCATTGGGCCACGGACCAGCTTGCGATTGACGCCGGCGTACCGTACATCAAGAGGCTGAAATCACGGGCCGCTGAGGCTGCCTAGCAGTGTCCGCACGTCCAGTTTTCGTAAGACATTGGCGGTCCAAGACTAAGTTGCGCCCTGCAATGTCGAGCGGAGCCGGGCCTTCGAGCTTATCCCGCCAGGACCGGCTAACCAGCGCGGGCAATCTGCTTCTTTTTCTTGTCCATAAGACTTGCTGAAAAGGCGCGAGCAGGCGGTGCCATTCTCGTGTGAGAGCCGGGTACAATGCGAGCCGGCTCTTGCCTATCGGTGCTGGGCATTGAAAAGCTGGAGCGGATCGAGCTTGGCGATGGTCGAGGCGCTATTCAACCTAAAGCGGCTTCGCTCACTGAAATAACTCATGAATGTGGGCCCAGGCACACCAGGTCCTGATTCCGATGAAGGCCTTTCAAGGGTGTCCTTCGCAATTGGGATGGCGCTCAGCTCGATTTTGAGGAGGCGGCGGTCGCGTGTTTGTACGGACAGAAAGGCGTGGGCGCGCTTGTCGCACATCTTAGGCATGCTGCGCGGTTCGCTGGAGCCTGTCGCGAGCAAAGCGATTGTATCCGCAATGACGGACGTAGTTGGCACATTCTTCAGAAGTAACCATGTTCAGGGTGCGTCCGATGAGATCCCAGGGGGCATCGGCGGTTCTGGCTTGGGCTTGCCGCAACAGTTCTTTGAGTATGGCGAATGCCATCTCAATCGTACTGAGATCGGGGCTGTAGGGCGGCAGAAATAGTAGGCGCGCGCCGGCGCCCGCGATAAGGCACGCGGCCTCTTCGTTCTCCTGGCTCGACACATTGTGAGGATCACCGTCTCGCCCTCGCGCAGCACGGGGAGGAGGATTTGCTCGACATGGGCTAGGAAGCACTCGGCGTTGATCGGCCCGTCGAGCACGAAAGATGCAATCATCCCTCGCAGGTGAGGCCCGCAAGGAACGTCGTCGTGTTCCAATGGCCGTTCGGCGCATCGCCGATCGCGCGTGCGCTGACATCGGCCCAGGCGTAACGACGCGCCATCACGGTTGTCGTCAAGTCTCATCAAAATCAAGGGCGACCAAAGTCCTTCACGCCGCCACGCTTCCCGGCGCTCAGCGACTTCGGGGCGATCCTGTTCGATGGCCTGCACGGCTTTATTTGAAGCTGATCTCCTCGGCGGCGAAAAACCGCGTCAGCATCGACTTGTCGGCTTACGTCCGTTGCGCGCGAAGCAGACGCTCGGCGATCGCATCGAGCGTCAGATCGTCCAGGAGCCAATCCCAGTGCCGCTTCAACGCGGAACGTCGCTCCGCGCCCGGTCGGCAAAACTGCTGTGCGGCGCATTTTCTCGAACCCCTCACCCAATGGATCGCGCTCGCGATCCCGACCCCGACCCGGAAATCCGTGCCGCCTCGTTCCGCGTAAGACCGGCCTCAACCACGGCCTTGATCACCCAAATCGGAAGAGCCTCCCCATGCGCCATCCCCGCCAGCCCTCCTCCCTGCCTTGAGGATGAATCACGCGTCGCCTGTTTGGGAATCCCTTGCTTCAATTCGATCTCAACACGCTCTCATGGCTCCGACTTAGGTTCGCCATCGCGCCGCTATCCTCGGCGCGCCGCCGTCTGGCGAGTACCTGTGCGCCTTTCTCAACTCTCGAGTCCGATAGTCCTCACCACAATAGGTAGGTATCGATCCACTGTTGATGCTGTATGTAGACGGGGAAGATCGCATTGAATCAAACGCGCTGATAAGGGCAGACGAGGTGCGCAATGGAAATCACAGCTAATCCGCTGGATTGCAGAGCACACGTGTTGAAGTTCATTGAAGAAACTCGCGTCGTTAGCGAGAGTGAACTGCGCGTCAACAACATCACGCCTTATCATGTCACAAAGTACTATCGCGAACAGATCACCAAAAGTGCTTACTACGAACAGCTGAAGTACATTGTAGAGCCCTCAGTCCAGGAGTTCGAGAGCTCTGGCACCTTGGATACGAGCGGCGAGCACGACAACACGGTCGTGCCGGGACTGCAGCACAAGTACGCACAGACCGGCTTATTATTGGTGACAGAACGCTGCGGTTCATATTGTCGTTATTGTTTTCGCAAGCGTATAGTGGGCAAAGCTTCCGATGAAATCGCACCGGATTTCGATCAGGCCGCGCAGTACATTGTGCGCCATCCTGAGATGACGAACGTACTCCTTTCCGGAGGTGACCCGTTCGTGCTTAGCACCGCCAATCTGAACAAGATCGTTGACCACCTGCTGCCAATAAATCATTTGAATTCGATTAGATTTGGAACAAAAATGCTCGCCTACGAGCCAAGGCGGTTTAAAGATTCCGCTCTACCGGCGTTATTCCAGCGCATCCACAGGGCGGGTAAAACCCCAATCATCGTCACGCATTTCGATCACGTAGGTGAGATCTCATGCGACGCAGAGCACCAAGTTCGCGCTTTGCGAGCACAGGGCGTGCAATTCCTTAATCAGTCCGTGCTTCTCGCCAAAGTCAACGATGATCCCGAGATCTTGGCAGCGACGTTCGCCAAATGCCACGACATCGGAGTACGTCCTTACTACCTCTTTCAAGCGAGGCCGGTGAAGGGCGCATCCCATTTTCAGGTCGCACTGCGACGGGGAATAGAGATTGCGCGCGGCGTCAACCAGCGTCTGAGCGGGATCGAGAAGACATTTAAATACATCATGTCCCATTACACAGGAAAAATAGAGATATTGGACTTAGGACAGGATGGCCGCGTGTATATGCGATACCACCAGAACAAAGTTCCCGAGAAGATCGGTAAGATCTTTTCCCGACCGCAGGTCGCGGCCGCCTGCTGGTTAGACGATCTGCCGGAACAATGAGGTCTACCGCACGCGCTCCAGCGCACGAACTCGGAGCGAGTGCGGTACGCCCGCCGCCCCACGAAGCGTATTGAAGTCGAGCGGCCGCACGCCATGGTCTCAACGGTAGAAAGGCTCAGATGCCGATCGACTATCCCGCTGCACTGAACTTAAGGACCTCTGGAGTTCGCTATTCCTGGACTGACAAGGAGGTAATGCTCTATGCGCTTGGAGTGGGCATGGGCTCAGATCCTTTGAAGGAGGAGGAGCTACAATTTGTCAACGAAGCATTTGCAACTTCGAAGCCATTAAAGGTGATCCCGACGTTTGCTTCCGTCTGCGTTTGGGGCGCACGTCCCGGAGTCATTGACCTCAATCGCGTCATGGTGGTTGACGGCGAACGCGACATTACGTTTCACAAGCCAATGCCCGTCGCAGCGAACGTGACGGCGGACGCGCGTGTGAGGGGAATTTATGACAAGGGTAAGGAGAAAGGTGCGATCATTCAGAACGAGGTGGTGGTCAGAGAGGGGGGCGGCGACAAGATCGTCACAATCGTTTCGTCGACCTTCGCGAGGGGGGACGGTGGCTTTGGCGGGCCATCGGAGGGGATGCCCGAGCCGCACCAAGTGCCCCGCCGACCACCAGATAGATCACTCGATATCCCGACCCGACCTGACCAAGCCCTGATCTATCGTCTTTCTGGCGACCGAAACCCTTTGCACAGTGATCCGGAGTTCGCCTGTCGAGCCGGTTTTCCAAGACCCATTCTGCACGGAATGTGCACGTATGGGCTGACCTGCAGAGCCGTCCTGCAGAGCTATGCCGACTACGATCCGTCTGCCTTTAGTCGTCACCGCGCTCGCTTTTCGGCGCCGGTGTTCCCGGGAGAAGTTGTTACCGTCAATCTTTGGAAGGACAGTAATTCGATCTCATTCGAAGCTTGCGTGCGAGAGCGTCGGGTTACGGTCGTCAAGAATGGGTTGACAGTGCTGCACTGAGCAGGAGGCGGACCGTTCCTGGGACCTAAACGGCTGCCAGTTTGCCGCGCTTTTAGCGGTTCTTGCCGACATGCAAAGGCCCGAGGGAACGTCCGCATGGATGCGCCGCGCAGCGCTAATTTGCCTAACCTGAGATGTGGGGAGCACTCCAATTGCGGCCTTCACGCGCGGACCATCCCGGCTGATCGCCCGCTTGGGCTTCACCAGAGAGCGCGGAGGGCCGTTTCGCCGTTCTCGGAGCGAGGCAGACGCGTGCGGCGACGCCGAAGCGCGCTTTGAACTCTCTAAAGAAGTGGGGCAGGCTTGCAGATCCGCAGCATATGCGCGCCGAATTGCCGCTCGCCGCATTGAGGATGGCGATCAAGGGGCAAAAGTCCGGTGTCGACCCGGTCGGTCGCTCCGAGCGCGGATCCAAGACACTTCAAGCTTCACCGCCAAACGCTGCAGACCGCGGGCTTCCGGCCTCAGACGAGCCGTAGAGCCGACTGCTACGGCAGTGCCCCGGTGGAAAGCTTCTTCCACAGGCTGAAGACCGAACTGGTCGTCATCGCCAATATGCAATCCGTAACGATGCAGAGCGCGGCATCTTCACGTACATCGAGGGCTTAATCATCACCGCAGACAATCAGCCATCTTCCATATCAGCCCGGTCGAGATGGAGCTAAAGTCGGCTTGAACCGCCGTCCGCTTCTTTTAGAAGATCAGGACGTCCTTGAGCCGTTGCGGCGACAACGGGCGCGTCTAGGAAGCAGCTCAATCGGGTTTCGCATCGTATTTACGTAAGCCAATCGCATTCAGCTGTTTGCTTCACGACGTGTCCGAAACCAAACGCTCACAGCGCTACCAATGTTGACGCGACAAGAACTTCCTCATTGTGCATCTCGTCACGGGATGCGCGGAGCGGCACGCCGATTGCACAAGCCTTAATGATCGTCATAAGCGGTGGGGCTGTCGAAAGTTCCGTCATGTGAATTGTCGCTCGTACGGTGTGCTGTCGGCGGAGAAGCAGTCAGAATACCGGACTCCGAAACGCGGGGTGCAGGGATGCTTCATCTCTCGAAGGCCCCCGAAACTGGTGCCCATGATCGTACCGCTCCGGCGACGACGCTGGACACGCTAAGAGTTCTTGAATGCAAAAAAGTCGGATCGGTCTTGCAGCTATTCTCGACCTTGAATCGATCGGGGTTGACTTATTTCTCGGCAAGAGCCCAAACGTGGGCGAGCAACGGGTATTCGGCGGCCTAATCATTGGTCAGGCGATATTTGCAGCATGTCGCACAGTCGAAGCCAGGCTGCCGAATTCGTTGCATTGCTACTTCCTCCACACCGGGGATCCTCAGGTACCCTTGATCTACACGGTCGAGCGCCTACGCGATGGCAAAAGCTATTCGACACGGCGCGTCACGGCGACGCAGCACGGTAGCGCAATTTTTTCGATCATGGTCTCCTTCCACAAGGGCGAGGAAGGGGCGTTCGAACACCAGGATAAAATGCCTGCGGTGTTAGCGCCCGAACATTTCGCAGCCGAAAGGTTGTCGAAGCTGCCCCTATATGCCGATCTGCCCGAAATTGTCCGCTGCTACTATGAACCCGATCGTCCGGTCGAGCTTCGTCCCGTTGAGATCGGCAGATATGTCGGCCAAAGAATCGAGAACGGAAGGCTGCATATGTGGATGAAGGCGGCGAAAAAGCTTCCCGACGATCCAGTGCTGCACATATGCGCACTAGCCTATGCCTCGGATTTGTCGCTGCTGGATGCCGTGATGACACGCTACGGGCGCACACTGTTTGATGGACACATCTTGTCCGGAAGTCTTGATCATGCGATGTGGTTTCATCGTTCTTTCCGTGCCGACGATTGGCTGCTCTACGCCAAGGATTCGCCAAGCGCGCAGAGCGGACGTGGTCTCGCCCGTGGGCTGATCTTTAGGCGAGACGGCACGCTTGTGGCTTCCGTCGCCCAGGAGGGCTCGGTGCGCGAGCGACGCTGAGCTTACGCAGACGGAGGAAATTCGTGGCTTGTGCGGGCACACGCAGCAAGCGGCCCCGCCATGCTGCTTATTAATCTAATCTGCGTTCCCGAGAAACAAAGGAGTGGATCAACGACCATCTGTACGCATCCGGCGAAGTCCCCGGCTGGGCCGTTTTGGTGGAAGGCTGATCAAGCTTAAGCGGCGTGAGCGACGCTTTGGGGCTGCCAATTCCAAGGCAGCAGTTCGTCAATGCGCTTGGCAGGATGATCCGGTAGGCGCGCCAACACGTCGGCAAGCCAAGCCTGCGGGTCGATGTCATTGAGTTTGGCGGAGGCTATGAGGCTGTAGATGGCGGCCGCACGCCGGCCGCCCTCGTCGGACCCGGCAAAGGTCCAATTTTTTCGCCCCACCGCGACGCCCGTAGCTCACGCTCAGCAGCATTGTTCGACATGCAAAGCCGTCCGTCATCAAGGACGCGGCTAAATGCATCCCAGCGGCTGAGGCAGTAATTGATCGCTTTGGTCGTGTCGTTGTTCCTGGAGAGCTTGGCGCGCTGCTCGCGCAACCACGCCTCCAGCTCGACGATGAGAGGGCCGCCGCGCTCCTGGCGCACACGCAAACGCTCCTGCGCAGTAAGACCGTTGATCTCGCGCTCGATGGCGAACAGAACATCGATGCGCTTGACTGCCTTGGCCGCGATCGGCGCCCTGCTGAGCCGTGCCAGTTCAAAGAACTTGCGCCTGCCGTGCACCCAGCTTGCGTCAGGACAAGTCCTGGAAAGGAGGAAGAATGTGATCTGAAACCTTTCAACGTGACCCAGAGGGTTCGACGCCCTCGCGG
>NZ_FNCU01000063.1:0-46362 GCF_900099855.1 Bradyrhizobium sp. Rc2d
GCCGGCCATCCCCAAAGCGAAATCGACGACTTAATGCCATGGCGATTCCGCAAAACGTCAAGCCAGCATCAATAGGGTGGCGGCTAAGCGCTTACGATTGGCCTGACGGATTATTTTATTGTTCGGGTGTCCAGCCCTGTTTGCAAAACTATTCCCTCGCCTGACCCAATCAGCCGTGTCGTCAATGCGAACGGATGAGACGCCCGTTCGCCGAATGTCTGTTTATCCCCTGACAGCGGCGGAATAGCAGACATCCTCCAACAACTGCTTGGGGCCAACATGCGACATTCGATGCTGAGCTTAAACCTTGGAGCGAAAGGCGCTGTTGCCCTATTGCGGAATGCCTTCAACAGCGAAGATTCGTAACTTACCATATTGGTCGCCAATCTTACGAGCTTCCAGATACGCTGGCGAACTATAGGCTGCTTTGGCTTTTTCTAAGTTTTCAAACATTGACAGAACGATGCGCGATGCTGGCGGTGCACCAGAGAGCGAAATCGTTCTACCACCCGATACGAGCCGCTTTTGGCCGCTGTCGGCCAGAGCCTTGTTCGCAAGCGGCACGTATTCTTTTGCGTAAGCATCTGGATTAGTTACATCAATTTCCGAGATTACATAGGCGGGTGGCGATGCTTGGGCATGAAGTCCTTCAACTATTCCCGCACCAAGTCCAAAACTCGCAAGCATTCCCAAAACGATTCTGTAAGCCTTCATGGGAGTTTCCCAGCGAAGAAATTAAGTTATCGCGTGTCAATTTAAGAGGTCAGAACACCTAGGGTCAATGTGCGGACAGCCGTCCTAGCACGTGATGGAAGCGTCTTCAAAGTCAGCAAACAGCGGGTGGCGGCAACAGCGTGTCCGTTCAGGGTCACAAGTACAAATAGCTGCCGAGGTCCGCTCGGCGCAATTCGTTTCGACGATGTCGAAACTTACTTGGCAGCAGGATGGAACACATCAACCGCAATCAGGACGACATTGTCATTTCCGATATTGCGGTGGTAGTGCGTCGTATCCTTGGTGGCCGTTGATGTGTCGCCGGCATGCATGATTCTTTTGCTGCCATCGGCGTCCGACCTCGTCAGTTCCTTGCATGAAATAGACCACGGCGGGTCGGTCCTCGTGGCTATGTAAGCCGATATAGCCACCTGGCTCGATGGTGAGCACGCGCATCCGCAGTTGTCGGCCTGCCATGCCTTCGATTTCGGGCCCGAGATCGACGACGGTGGTTTCGCCAGAACGGCACTTATCGCGAGCCTCCGAACCATCTTGTTCCTCCTGACTAGCTTGTCTCTTGCAACCGTCTGGTCGGAGACTAGCACCGCGAGGATTTGCGACCAATGTCGCCAAGGAGGCGGTAAGGTTGGGAGACATTTCGGGAGGTCCGAGTTGGGTCACGAGCGTCGCCCTTTGCGATTGACGGTGGCCTGTCTATGTCCGCTAAACCCCGTTAGCGACCGAGCATGCCTGACGGTGCAATATGTCGCGAAGGGCCACATCCGGACATGCATGAACGGCAGCTATTGGGTCCGACCTTGTTCCGATCGACCAAAGGATCTGGGTCTCGTGGTAGTCCTGGGCTGGGCCTCGCGAACGGCGATCGCCGGTAGCTCGGCGTGTCGGACTTGGAGCCAGTTAGCGTTAAAGCGCTAAAGACGTCCCGTATTTTTCCGGATGGACCGTTTTGGGTGCGACTCGATACCCTGTAAGGCCAGCCGAGGGAGGGTTCCATGCGCCTTGCTCAGGTCTTTGTGCTAGTGCTCTGCGTGTTGATGGCCAATCCGATTGGGTCGCACGCGGCCGATCTCAAGAGTGATGTTGCGGCGGCTTACGAGGCATTCAACGCGGCCTTCAACAAGGGGGACGCTAAGGCCGTTGCTTCCGCGTACCTCCCGAGCGCCAAGATTCTGCCACCGACCCACGCGGTTGTGTCCGGGCCCGCTGAAATCGAGAAGTTCTTCGCCGGTTTCTTTGCAAACGGTGTTACCAACCACACACTGGATATTATCGACGCTGGTGGGGATGATAAGATCGTTTATGCAACGGCGAACTGGAGTGCCAAGGGTAAGGGAGCGGATGGCGCGCCGCAGACTCTCGGCGGCATTGCTACACACGTCTTCGAGCGCCAGGCTGATGGCTCGCTCAAGCTGAGGCTGCATACCTTCAATTGAAAGTTTTCGCGTCGTAACCAGCGGGCTCCCCGGGCACGCGGGTATTTGCGGGCAAGAGAACTGGGCTGCCGGCGTTGAGCCGACTCGCCGCGCAGTTGAATCAGCATTTGGCAGCCGGCTTGCAGGAGTCCCCCATCGGAGCGCTCTGTCAGTGCCTCCCTCTGAGGCTCGCGACCGGCCAAATCTGAATTAGGTGTCGTATGGAGTGTTCGACCTGCAAGGCGGTCGTTCCGGACGGCAGTAAGTTCTGCATCGAGTGCGGTGCCTCTTTGCCCGTTGCATGTCCGTCTTGTAATCACTCGAATCCTCCACACGCGAAGTTCTGTGGAAAATGCGGCAACCAGATGAACGCCGGTACGTCCGGCGCATCGGTAGAGATATCCCCAACGCCACCGCAAGCAACCGTGCCGTCCACATTCTCGGCAGAGCGCCGGCAAGTCACAGTGATGTTCAGCGATCTTGTCGGCTCTACTGTCCTCGCGACTCAGCTCGACCCTGAAGACCTCCATGACGTGATCAACGCGTATCATAGGTGTGTTGCAGAAGCAGTTAGCGGTTTGGGCGGCTACGTCGCGAAGTACATGGGCGATGGCGTCTTGATTTACTTTGGCTACCCGCAGGCGCACGAGGATGATGCGGAACGAGCCGTGCGGAGCGGCCTGGCCTTGGTCGAGGCGGTCGGCCAGCTCCAAGCACCTGGTCGACTTCAAGTGCGCATCGGCATCGCAACCGGGCTCGTGGTCATCGGAGATCTGATTGGGGCCGGTGAGGTGCAAGAGCGCGGGATTGTTGGCGAAACGCCAAATCTGGCCGCTCGACTGCAAGCCTTGGCAGAGCCTGACGCTGTCGTGATTGGCCCACAGACACGCCTGCTTCTCGGAAATTTGTTCGAATACCGCGACCTGGGAAAAGTGCAGGTCAAAGGCTTTGCCCAACCTGTCCACGCATACCGAGTCGTTGGATTGAGCGCCGTTGACAGTCGATTCGAGGCGCTTCACGCGACGGACCTTACGCCGCTCGTTGGTCGCGATGAGGAGATGGAACTACTGCTTCGTCGATGGGAGAGGGCGAAGGGCGGCAGCGGCCAAGTTGTGCTGATATCCGGCGAAGCAGGAATTGGCAAGTCGCGCGTGGCAGCCGCGCTTCTCGGACGGATTGGCAAGGAACCACACACCCGATTGCGCTATTTTTGTTCGCCCCATCACACGGATAGCGCATTCTATCCGCTCATCCATCAGCTCGAACGAGCCGCCGCATTTCAGCGTGACGATGACGCGCGGACACGAGCCGAAAAGCTCGATGCTCTGCTTTCGCGTGCAATGACTGCGGCAGAAGACAACCGACTCATTGCAGACTTGCTATTGTTGCCCGATATCAGAGGGCATCCGGAGCTCCGCCTTAGCCCACCACAGCGTAAGCAGAAGACGATTGACGCGCTTCTGCGGCAGCTCAACGGTCTGTCTAAGCAGCAGCCTGTGTTGCAAATCTTCGAGGATATGCATTGGAGCGATCCGACGAGCCTCGAGGTGATGGATCGGACAGTTGAGCTTGTCCGCCGATTACCGGTGCTGCTCCTCATGACCTTCCGGCCCGAGTTCGACCCACCCTGGGTCGGCCAGCCGCACGTCACTATGATGGCATTGGGGCGGCTCGATCAGAACAATGTCTCGGCGCTGATCGAAACGATCGTGGGCAACGGGGAAATGCCGTCGGAAATAGTCAATGAAATTGCGGAACGCACGGATGGCGTGCCGCTCTTTGTCGAGGAGTTAACGAAGGCCGTGGTCGAAGCTGGCGTCCATGGACCCGAAGCGGCAAGTACGCTGTCCAGCACGCCCTCGCACACTATTCCTGCTACCCTGCACGCCTCGCTCATGGCTCGCCTCGACCGGCTCGGCCCGGCAAAGGAGCTTGCCCAGATCGGTGCGACTATTGGGCGAGAGTTCTCCTACGAACTGCTGGCTGCGGTGTCATCGCTAAAGGAGCCGGAATTGCGCGCCGGCGTAAGCCAACTCACCGCGACGGGTCTGGTCTTCAGCCGCGGTACAGCGCCCGAGGCATCCTACCTGTTCAAGCACGCACTCGTGCAAGATGCTGCCTATGGCACCCTGTTGCGCCGGACGCGACAGCAATTTCACGCGCGGATCGCGAAGGTGCTCGAAGAGCGCTTTCCGGATCGGGTGGCTCGCGAGCCGGAAGTGTTGGGACACCACTTTTCCGAAGCGGAGCAGCCGAATCGTGCCGCCGATTATTGGCTCAAGGCGGGAAGACAAAGCGCCGAGCGCTCCGCCAATCTGGAGGCGATTAGGCATCTATCTCGAGCGCTCGAGTCGCTGAAAATGCTTCCGGAGAGTCCTGAGCGTGATCGGCAGGAACTCAACGTACAGAGCACGATCGGAACGCCGTTGATCGCAGTCTACGGCTACGCGGCTCCGGAAACAGGTGTAGCCTTTAGCCGCGCACGCCTTTTAGGAGAACGACTCAGGGACGCGGGCGCCCTGTTCGCAACTCTCAGCGGTCAGTGGGCCTTTCACGGCGTGCGTGGCGATCATCACATGATGCGGCAACTAGCCGACGAGGCACGGCGCACATCCAAGCAAATGGCCGATGAAGCGCTTGAGCTGGTGAGTTACCGATTAGCCGGGCTGAACGCCATGCACTTCGGGGCGTTCGACGAGGCCCGATCCGCGTTCGAGACGATCCTGCAGATCTATGATTCGAACCGGCACCGCCCCCCGCCCGTGCATTACATCCATGATCCGAAATTTTATGCGATCGCATATCTGCCCGTCATTTACTGGATTCTAGGGTACCCGGAGCAGGCGCGAACCTGGCAAGGAAAAGCGTTCGAATATGCGGCCGACTTAAACCAGGCCACTCTCAACACTCACGTGAAGATTTATAGCGGAGCCGGACTTGACGAACTACTTTTCGACTCAGGCGCTGTGCGCGCTCATGCCGACGCGATTATCGAACTCGCCGATCAGCACAACCTACGCTACTTCCGGTTCAGCGGGCTGATCCTGAGGGGCTGGGCTATAGCTGAAGCAGGAGCCGGCGAGGAGGGCCTCGCGTTGATGCATCAGAATTCCAAGGAGCGCCTGTCCATCGGTGTCAGTTGGTGGCAGAATCGGTACCTGTGCATGCTGGCGGCGACGTCCCTGAAGCAGGGTCGCACCGAAGAAGGCTTGGCCGCCCTCGCGGAAGCCAGGGATTTGGCAACGCGTATCGACGAGCACACTTGGGAGGCGGAGCTCAGGCGAATAGAGGGCCAACTCCGGCGCATGCAGGGCGCCTCGCCAGCCGAGGTGGAGGGTCACTTCCAAGCGGCGCTTGCAATCGCCCGTGACCAGAATGCCAAGTCCTTCGAATTGCGGGCTGCCATCAGTCTCGCGCGACTGTGGCATGAGGTGGGACGCTTCACCGACACTCATCGAGATCTTCTCGCAGGAATCTACAGCTGGTTCACTGAAGGGTTCGATACGCCCGATCTCAAGGAAGCCAAGAGGCTGCTCACCAAATCGTCGTGCGACCGTCCGTGCTAACCAGATATGGCGATCGCAATCAGCACTTAGATCGAGGATCCGGAGATGCCCGCTGAGACTCGCCTCTAAGTTTGCGTCCAGAGCAAAGCGCAATTCTTTACGACTACTGATAAACTCCCGCGACTTCCGAATCGGTTCAGGTAACGCATAGGACGTGTAAATCTGTGACGCCCAAGAAGTAATGCAGCTGGGTAACAGTGTGGCGGGCGTCCGACAAGTCTTCCGTGGATCAGCCCTTGTGCGCGAGCACTTTGTAGCCCTTCCGCTCCATGCACTGTGAAATCATATCGTTGGTCCAGAGCGTGTCCGCGGTGCGGGCGATCTTCTCGTTAGTGCAGGCCGAGAGATCGGTGTTGTAGCGGGTCTGGTCGACGCCGGCCATGTCGACGACCGGCGGCTCGACGTAGGGGTGCGAGCCGCGCAGCCAGCGAGCAACGGGAGGGCCAGAAGAGCAATCAGACGCATTTCTATCCTTGGGGTTATCTCGGGATGGTCTTCAGAGCGTTGATGATACGGCGCATCAGGACTTTGCCCGTTGGCGTCACCCGCGCGTGGTGCCGCCACAGTGTCAATCGGCGTTCAAATTTTGCAGGCCGAATGACATCGTGGGGTTCGATACGCCGGAGCGGGGGGATAGGGCCCACTGTGATGACGAGCGGTGCCGCGCCGAGCTCGCGACCCGCAGGCTGCGGGAGCTTATCGCCAGCGGCGAAACGCGCCTGCAGCGGGTTGCCTGCGCGTGCAGGCCGGGCGAAGAGGGTACATCGCGCTGCAATTTCGGCCGGCTGTGCGGCTCGCTCACCGTCGGTGGCCGTGACGTCGGACAGACACTAATCGGCGAGGGCTTGGCGCGCCCGTATGTCTGCAGCGTCACGCGCTGTCCACCGCGGCAGGGATGGTGCGGTTAGGCCAAACGTGTGGTGGCGAAGAGAAGGCCCCGCTCCACCGCTGGGGCTGGGGGCTGAATAGCAATGGAGCGGGAGACGGGAGCTCGTTCGCACCAGCGCTGGAAATCGATCGAAACCCCCGACCTGCTGAATTTGCGATCCTGATTCGGGCCTGATGGCGGCTGATACATGGCGCCATTCGGTCCAGCGAAGCTGAAATTCGTCGGGCCGGTGGCCCTAGCCGGTAGCGGATGCCAAAAACTCTTTTACGAGGCGGCGTCTGATAGTGCTTGGTTCACGTTCTCCTTGCGAAGCGAGCCAGAGGATGCGCTCGGCAACCTCCACCGCAGAGCGGTGCCGCTGACGAGTGAACGACGGGCTGGAGAGAACTTCATCTAGAACGTCGCGGAGCATATGTATTGTTGCTGCGTCGTATGCCATGCGCCAAATATCCCGCTTCCTTGAAACAACTTGCGCCGCGCGAATCGCGCAAAGGGAAGACAAGTGAAAAAAGCGTTGCCGGGCTCGAAATACGTCGTCCCGGCAGCGCCTATTCTCTAACTGAGCGCTGAAATCCCAGTTGGTTTGAACTATGCAATGGTCATGCCGCAGGTTTATGACAGGGCGGCCACTCCGTGTATGCTACTCACGGGTGGAGACTGATTCGTGATGCTGGAAACGGTTCTGGTATTGCTGGGAATTGGCGCAGTGGCCCTTGTTGCCATTGCATTTTGGGGCTTTCGCAAGCAGATCCGACCTGGATAGGCGCGCCATTACGGCGGTCCGTTCTTCTATCTGCCGTTCACAATTCCCGCTCCATCGCAGGATGACTGCTGAAGGATGGTCAGTTGGTTGAAGAACGAAGGAAGGCCCTCCGCGAGGAAGTTGACGAACCCGCGATCATGTTTGGGGATGGCTCGAGCATCAGGTGCCGCGTCGTAAACCTGTCTGACCAGGGCGCCGCTATCGAACTCCGGGACGCGAGTCTCGCACGTCCTCGGTTCGAACTCATGCTTGAACGTGACCGTTCAGTAAGGAAATGCCGCCTGGTTTGGGCCATGCAAAATCGCATTGGTGTTTCTTTTGATGCTGCTCCGAGCCATGCCGACGTGGATAACGTCGATCACCAGTAGTCTTGCGGGTGTCGTTTACGTTAGCGATGACTGTACGTTTCTTCAGTCTTGCGCGAGTCGTTAAGGGTGTACTATGCGGACTCCCAGTAGAGGAGGAATGCGCCCCTATACATTGGTTTAACGTCACAGTGCGCCCCAATTCTCACCAAGTTTGCCGCACATCCCAAAGGAAACAGAGCAAGAAGGCACGCGAGGGCAGATAGTGGTCGTCAAGAACATCGTCATTCCTTTGGAAGTCGAGTATCTGCAAAAGGCAGCAAAGGAGCGTGGAATTTCTCGCTCCAAGCTTGTGCGGTATGTGATGGAGAAGGTCGTGAACGACAAACTCGTTCATACGATTCTCGGCGAAAACGACTTGTCGAACCTTGAGCCGGCGCCGCGACGGTATCGGCGGTTTCGGGACGACCTAAACGGGACTGATCCTTCTTTTTACGCTGCCGCTCCGATCACCTCAAACCATGCTTCAGAGAGTTGCTGCTCTGCTCTGGCCCTACGCCCGTCTGGCCGGAGTCACACAGGGCGAGATTGCCGAAGAAAAAATGACGAAATTGACAGGGGGCGCGAGTCATTTCGCATGTGGAACCGCGAACCTTCTGAGGTTTTCTTGTCCTAAGTTAATTGGGAACCTTTGTACCGTTCGCCACGATACCCCACTAGGGCGGAGCGACCCGCTGGTTCACGCTGGCGGGCTCCTCCTAGGGAGTCACCAGAGAGCGCAGTAGATCCCAAACCATTCGAATGTAGGAAAAGAAAGACTCGTCTATAAAACGGGCAAATGGCGGCGAGTTTATTATAACGATGCCGAACAAGATTATGCCGGCTGAGCCGATGAGCATCTCTTTGAGGTCGCGGTGCATGGGGCAGTGTAGATGATGCGGCGGGGGCAAACATCCGGTTCTCAGGTCGCGGTGTCCGTCTCAAGAGCCCGCATATAGGTGCCGCTCTCGTGAAGCTTCGAGCCAGCCGCGCTCGACCGCGTGGCGCTTGCAGAGGGATTTTACGAATCTCCTTAAAGTTCCTGCCCGGAACAGTGCTAAAGCGAACAGAGCAACGCGGTGAGCTGTGAGTAGGCTCGTTTTCGCTTGGCCCTTGGTAGCCCGAGGACCAAGCACCACCTCCAGCGGCCCCGGCCTCTCATAGCTCCCCTCGCCGGGGCCGTCTTTGCGTGGGAATTTGGAGTGCTTTTTCCGAAACGGCGAGCTGTTGCTCTCGGGCGCGTTAAGCGCGGATTGGGGACGCGCTACGGTGGCCGCTCGTTCCTATGTCGGAAATCGTACAGTCGGGCGTCCGTGGACAGGCTACCCTCCCACCATGAGGAAATCTTTTTTGATTCGGAGACTTGCAAGTGGCGATCGGTAAAGTGAAGTGGTTTAACGCGACCAAAGGCTATGGCTTTATTCAGCCTGATGACGGTGGCTCAGACGTCTTCGTGCACATCAGCGCCGTCGAGAAAGCCGGGTATACGGACTTGGCTGAGGGCGCGCGGATCAGCTACGAGCTGATGGCGGGGCGCTCGGGCAAGATGTCTGCTGAAAATCTGCAGATCGGCTGACGGGAAGACCTGTCAAAGCCCTCCGTCAGGATTCCCCGGGTCACCGCCGCATGTGCAGGCGCGCAGTGCCGAGCCAATGCCGCCGCCGCTTGGTCGCCTTGATTGTCTCAATCCAGAGGTTCACAGCTCGCGGACCATTGCGTGTGGCTCCGTTTTTCACCTTGGTCCAGTGCTTCTGCCGGCCGCCGCGGTACGGCCGATCGCGATGCTTGGAGACGGAGGCACTTTAGTCCCATCCGGCAGTCCGCCCGAAATAGCTCTGGCCGCTCTAAGGCGTTTCCCCCTGATTACTTGGGCCGCTCGTGGCGATCACGGCAGCCCATTTTGTTTGCGCGCCTTGCTGCGGAACCCGCAGGTCTGCCGCGTGGGTTGCACCACTGCCCGCGCCGGGTGGGCAAGACGGTAATGCTGAGGCAGATCATTGCCGAGGCTCTCGGATCAGGCGCTGATCCAAAATCGATTCTGTATGCGAGTATCGATGCGCCTGTGTATTCGCGCATGCCGCTCGAAAAGTTCCTCAGCTTTTTGCCTGACGCCAAAGAGACTGGCATCATAATTTTCGACGAGATCCAATACCTTCCCGACTGGGAGGTCCATCTTAAAGACTTGGTGGACTCGTATCCCAACATAAAGTTTATCGCTTCTGGATCTGCCGCAGCCGCTCTTCGACTGAAGAGCCGAGAGTCTGGCGCTGGCCGCTTTTCGGAATTCATGCTGCCGCCGCTAACTTTCTATGAATTCCTGCTGTTCTCCGGCGTCGACGAGCAGTTGATTGAGGTCGATAGCCGGTCCGACCGACCGGTGTATTCAGCAAGAGAGATTTCCGTACTCAATGAACGATTCATCGACTACCTGAACTACGGAGGCTATCCAGAGGCAGTGCTCAATCAAGAAGTCCGAGAGAGCGCTGAACAGTTCATCCGCAATGACATTATCGATAAGGTCCTTTTGAAGGATCTCCCGAGCCTCTATGGGATAAACGACATCACCGAACTGAACAGATTGTTCTCCGTTCTCGCGTACAATGCCGGAAACGAGGTGAACCTGGAGAGCATATCGAAAAGTTCGGGAATAACGAAACCTACGATCAAGAGGTATATTGAATACCTTGAAAGCGCATTCCTGATCATCAAGCTAACAACTGTCGACGACAACTGTCGGACGCTGCAAAGGGAGAGGAATTTCAAGGTCTATCTCAACAACCCTTCAATGAGAGCGGCCCTGTTCGCGCCAGTGAAAACGACCGAGACCGACAAAATCGGCCATCTCGCCGAATCCGCAATCATCTCCCAATGGCAACACGCAATTGCATTTCGGCAGTTGCGTTACGCGCGTTGGAGAAACGAGGGCGAGGTTGATGTGGTGTATCTCTCTGGAGCGGACGGCAGGCCGGACTGGGTTGGCGAGATCAAATGGTCAGATCGCATTGCGGATCACTTCGCCGAAGAAACGAGATCGATCTTGACGCTGATCCAAAAGCACAAGTCGATACGATCGGCATTCTTCACAACAAAAACAACTTCGAGCGTCACCGAACTGGACGGTCGGCCTGTGGCAGTTACACCGAGCGCACTGTACTGCTACACAGTGGGAAGAAATGTAACGTCGCAGCTTAGCATGATCGCTTTTCCGGAGCTTGCTACCAAAGTTAGCGCGGCTTGACATCTCGAAGAGCCGTGTCCGCCCGCGCCGGCCGGACGCTCGCTTTCCGCAGCAAGAGAGATACCATGACGTCGGTTCCGACGCAGGGGCCGCTAAGTCAATTCCAATCCTGCCGAAAGCTAAATGGCGCCAATCTTCACGCACATAGCGTGGGCGATCATGAATATCGGGAGGGCAATGAGGAACCATACGACGGCGTCCGCGTCGCGGTCCGCCCCAAACTCGCGGTTCGCGTCCGTCTCGCGGGCGTGAGGAACTACTGAAAAGGGACGGGTACCGTTGGCTGCGCGCCGCAATAGCTGTTTGATCGCGCTTTCCTGATCCGTAATTTTCGCGCCCACCTCACGATGTTCGGCAGTCTTTGAAGTAGGCATCAATGCCCTCTCGTGTGATTTGCGACGTCACTGGATTGGTTGTTAGCTCGGCTCTCGGAGCACTAGCGGTCGGTGGCCGGCACCCTCTCTCGGACGAGTTCTGAAAGAAGGAGTTTGGCAACCAATTCCGGCGGCGACGTTCCCAGCTGAGTTGCCTTGCTTCCGAACGTCGATTGAACATACACGATCGAGTTGTGGACAAAGTATGTCCCGTGGTACGCGACTCCGTAGAGTATCACGGTGATGGTTTTAACTACCGCAGGCCTGTCCATGTGGGGCCTCGCTTGCATCTTAAAATGGGTCACTGAAAAATCAGACCAATTGATGCATGATTCCCGTAGGTCTGAATACCCATTAGATCATTCTATCTATTCGTCGGTTTTCGGAGCCTCTAATCCGCCGGACGAGAAGACCTAAACCCTCGACTATGACGAGGGCACTCCCAGCAACAATTGGGAACGCCAGTCTGCGACATACGCGGCCCGGCCGCCGAGCTCGACAACCACGGAAGCGCAGGCAGCCTGAGTGCGCCGGCACGATTACGGATTTCACGCGGGGTCTGTAAGCGCGGCTGGATCTTCCAGGTACAGGCCGTGGGGCGACTTTCCCCTATAATTGCGGTCAGCCACGCTGAAGCAGTTCTCGAACGGAGACACCCGAAAAAACCGGGGGTCAGACATCCCGCGGTGCGCCTTCCTCAGAGGATCTTGAACAGACCACCGTCAATCAAAGCCTGAAGGTCTGCGGTAACGGTCAATGTGTGAGTTTCGGAGAAAACGAGTGTCGTTCGATGTCCGTTCGGAAGGACAAATCGAACGGTGTCCGGGTTGATGTACACGGTTTGACCGGTGGCAGCGTCGGTCACGCCATATAGCGGTTTGGTCATTTCCCCCTCGCCTGTCATTTCCCCTTCGCCTTTAGCTCGATCGATGAGCCGTCTCAACCTAGTTCGATCTGCAACGCAGCCAGCATCATTGTTTGCTGGGCGTTTCGGGAGCTGCCGGCGGCGACGTGGGTTCGACTTCAGCCCGATCTGGACGAGTCGTGGCATCATCCTCTTCGGTTTTCGAGGCTCGAATGCCCCTCCTGATGATAAGGCCGACAATGCCGAGTGCGACTAAAGCGCTGCCGGCGATGATCAGCCAGTGAGGCAGCTGCAACTCAGAGAGCATGTCGAGCACATGGCTCATTTGCCCTTCGCCTTCTCGACCAGCCGGATGGCCGTGGCCTTATTTCGGCTAATAGGTTAGCGCCAGAAGTCGTTGCACAATCGCGCCCAAGCAGACGAGCACCACGAGGAGCTTCAGCAATTGTGCTAGTCGACCGTCCGGCGCGAACCTGTCGATCGCCCAAAAGCAGATTGCCCCAACAACGACAATAATCAAAACGCCGATCAGAATTGAAATGGCGCCCATTCTATCCTCCTCTCGAACTCCGCGTCTTTTGTGAGCCCCGTCATTTCTTGGCCTTTAACCCTATCTCGACCAGCCGGCGGATGGCCTCGGAGCGGCCAATGCTATTGACGACAGCCCAAGCTTCGATCTCGCCAACCATGGGCTTTGGCAGCCGCGCGCTCACAAGGGGATCCTTGCCGGTGGCCGGCCGCCCTCGCCGCTTTTTTGGGTGCACCTTAATTGGCTTCGCCATGATTTGGGTATACCTAAAAAGCAGGCCGGACGGAAGCGCGAACTTCCGAGCCGGCCCTAACCCACAACATGGGAGTGGTGATCCATGACGCAGGCTATTCAAATACCTACTACGCGCCGGCAATTTTCCAAGTGGCTGGCGGCGGCTACGGCCGGCGCCGCTACGGCCACCGTGTCCACAACCGCGCTGGCCTCGCCCGACGACGACAGCGCGCTCCTGAGGCTCGAGGAGGAGATTTTCGAGGCGTGGCGTGCGGCCCATGCCAACGATGACGAGATCTGGCGACTCGATAAGGTCTGCCGCGCAGAATACGGCGCTAGTCTAGAAGGGCAACTTGTGCTTTTCGTCCTGCCAGACCGGCGGACCGCAGCCCTCGGACTCTTCGCCTTGGCGGTCGCCCGGGTCGACGAGTTTTATCCTGAGCCTGCGCAACGTTTTCCGCGCCTCCGCGATGCTGAAGCCGCGCGCTTCCAGGTCCATGAGTGCGCGGCGGATCAGGTCATAGTCTGCGCCGGTCAACCGGTCCTGCCAGCTTGTCGTCGCCAGCGCCACCGCGAGCGCCATTCCGACTTGTTCGACGGTCGGTGCCCGGCGCCTGTCCATCTCCGAGCGCCAGCGCGCCGTCCTGAGCCTCGCCTTGGCTCGGCTGACCTCGATTGGCTGGCGCCGACGCGGTTTCACGAAGATGGCGTCGGCCCTGTCCGGGTCACGCTGAAAATACGTGCCGCAGGCCTCGTTCATCAACATGATCTTGTCGACGTCAGCTTGCGTGAGTTTCCTTCGGATCTTCGCCATCGAATGCTCCCTTGCGCCGACCGACCGGCTCTCCGAGCGCGGTTATCCGGTGCTGCGCAGCAAGGGTCAACTTTGAGGTTGTAGGCCGAGGCCGGAAGCTTCGCCGTCGGCGCGCCGCAGGCTCTGCCAGCATGGCCCGGCGGTTTTCGACGATCTGGAGGAGATGAAGGCGTTGAGCCGGAGGCCCGATGGCTATGCGGCTGACCGGAACACGGGATTCTTGATCGACGGATGGTAGCGCTTGATGCCGGAGGACATGAAGGCTGCGAGTAGCGAGCCAGGCTGACGGGTCTGCGTCGCGGCGCGGACTTCGGAGGGCCGCAGGCGCCGACGCTTCGCGTGCTCGATGCGACGGAGCGCGTCGACGATGAAGTCGTCGGGGTCGGCCTGGTCAGAATCGGTCGTCCCGAGGAGGTCGGCTGGGTCAGGATCGATGGTTTTGGCCGTGCTTGCCGGTGCTGAGGCCTCCGGCGGGTCGGATTTCACGGCGAAGACCATCGCCTCGGCCGGGCCGGGGACCAGGATATCAGCAGGGAAAGCAGGGTTACTCCGAAACAGCGCCCTTAATTCCAAGGGCTTGCCCGCATTGATCTTCGACGCGGGAATCCTTGATTTCGCGAGCGAATAGGCCGCATCGAAATGGCGGTTGACCGTCTTGCCGCACCGGATTCGCTTAGCCGTAATGTCGGCGCGCGTCGGAGACCGGCCGCAGAGCAGATCGAGGCGAATGGCCTCGGCGAGCAGCTCGACGGTCTTCTCGATCCGCACCGGCCCGGAGAACTCGCCGCCGACGGCGTAGCGCTCCTTGAGCGTCATGACCGGCTCGATCAGATGTGCCGCTGCGCCCCGGCGCCGGTTCTTCTTGTCCATCTTGCTTGGGTCGAACGTCGTGGCTGTGTGCGTGGCGACGCGCACGATCAGGGCGGCCAGCTTCGCGACCTGTTCGCCGGTCGGCCGCAGCGCCTCCGTCAGCGGATCGGTGATCGCCTGGCCGATCTGGCCGGCGAACGCCTTCCGGTCACCGAGCTTCGCCTTGCCGGCGTTGTGGATCTCCTTCGCCATGGCGAAAGCGGCCTCGCGGACGCACGGAAACCATCCGCCGCTTTCTTCGCCCAGGGCAGCGGCCTCCATGGCGGCAGCGACGAGGCCCGGGAGCGGCTTGTTCGGAACGAACGCTCCGCCGACGGCTTCGAACCACTCTTGGAGGTCCGGCATGCGCTCGGGCTCGACGATGCGGCTCTCGACGAGCCACGACAGCGGGTTCTTGCCGGAGAACGGGTGACAGTTGCCGCCCTTGTCGCCGCCGAACGCCTCCTGCGTCTTCTCGATGACGGCTTTGAGCTTGTCGTGCTGGCTCTGCTCGGAGTGCGGCCACACCGCCGAGTCATCGGGCAGGATGAAATACAAGTGGGGGTGCAGCACCTGGCCCGGGCGCCGGTCGTCCGGAATCCAGCAGACGATATGCGGGGCGCACGGCAGATCGTGCTCGCGGACGATGTGGTCGATCCAGGCCCGAAACTCGTCGTAGGAAGCGAAATCGCGGTCGATATCGATGCGCCACATATCGAAGCAGACGGCGCAGAAAAACGCGTAGATCCTATCGAGCGCGAACACCTTTTTCGAGTGTCTCCAGCAGCCGTCCTTCTTGTCGCCGGCGAGCAGGTTGCGGCGGTAGGCGCGGCCGCAAGATGCCGCGAAGCGCTTGTAGTGGTGGTGCAGGCTCGACTTGAAGCCTTTCTTCTGGAACGGCGCGCGGTAGCAGCCCGCCGTGACTTCGCCGCCCGGCCACTCGAACGCGCCGGCGGCGTTACGGGTCGATTCCTCTGCGCGCCGCTTGGCGAAGTATTGAGCTCGCTCCACGTCGTAGGCCAGCTTGATCTGCTCAGGGGTCGCGTATCCCTGCCGAATGGCTTTGTCGGCGACCTCGAACTCGCGCTGCTTGTCGGCGCGCAGCTCGTCCACCGTCATGCCCCGCTCGGCGGCCTCTTCGATCTCGCGCTCGGCATCACGCTTGGCGCGGGCTTCGCGAAGCTGACCGCGGGCCTCGGCGACCTCGTCGCTGCGGGCCTCGAAATCGGCCGCGGTGCGCTTCTTCGGGTCCCGCTTTTCGGTGCCGGGGCCGCTCTTGCGCGGGCCGGGAACGCGCTTCGGCTTCTTCCGTGCTTTGACCGCATCGGCGATGCCGGCGGCCACTTCGGCCAGCGTCGGGCCGGCCTCGGAACGATCCGGGCGGTCGACGAGCACGAAACCGGGGATGCGGCGCGTGAAATCGCCACCCGCAAAGGCGTGCGTCAAGGATTCGGAATTTAGTGCGATGCCGGTGTCCATGCGAGCTATCCACTGGACAGCATAGGGGGTACGCCAGCAACCTGCAAGGATTCGGTAGTACACATCTGGCGGACTGGTGGCACATCGCATGGAACAGCACGGCCGCCCCGGGGCGCCGGGCCCAAGAAGGCCATAGGTCGCTGGCGTCAGCAATTCGAGTCTCGGAAAGTCCCGATTTGAGAACCTTACTAGACTCGAATTGTCGTCTTCGAGTGGCTGATCGCCTAACCGATTGATTCGGCTCGGAACGACGTTCCAAGAGTAGAATTCTCAGTCGAGGCGCTGCCTACGTCGGGACCACCGGCCGCGCTGCGCCCGCTCATGGATGTCTTCTTCAGTCTGGGGGCCGCGGGCGTCGTGCGATGGGGCGTCCCAGTAGGTGTCGGCGTCATCTAGCCAATCCTGGGGCGGCGGCGATCCCATCACAATTCCGTGAGCTGTCACAAATTTCTGCCATTTCTCAGCCACTTGCAGGGGCGCCCGCTCTCGTAGCGCCAGCGGCGACTCGGCGCTGTCGACGATGCGGCCGACCGCGTCCATCTTAGGATTGCGGGGGTCGGCGCGCATGAAGCCGACCAGGATCTGCTCGACCAGGTGGCTCCGCGACACGCCCCGCTCGACGGCGCGGGCCGACAGGATCTCCATGATGTCCGGGTGCATCCGCAGGGTCAGGCGGTTGCCCTTGCCGTCCGGCGGCTCCGCTGGGGCCGGCTTGCGCTTCGGGAAGCCGCCGGATCCCGGCGGGCGCGTTTTCGAATCCTTCACCATGATCGTGGCCAATCCTTGCTAGTGATACATGGAGTGTGCATCATAGGTGCTTCTAATGATGGCAACTTGATACATCGTGTACGCCCTCCGAAAGGATTCGTCCAGATGGCGCAAACCTCGGTTCATCCGGCACTGAACCTCCTGCTCTGCGGCAGGTGGAGCGACGCCTTCGGGTGGCTGCACAATCAATCGGAAGAGATCATCGGCGCCGAGCGCGCGCGGCGGCTGCTCGACAAGTGCGGCGACCGCCAGGTCATCCAGGATGAGATCCGCGAGACCGTTGACGCGCTCTATGCCCTCGGCACGCATGCCGCCGGCGAGCTGGCGCTGGCCTGGTCCATGCTGGCGTGCCGGCCGAACTATCCGACATCGTTCCGCGCCGTGCTGCCGCGGCTTCAGTACGTGCTCGACGCTGCCGATCTACAGGCCGACGACATCGACGCCCGCGAGCGCTTGAGGATCTGGTGGGCCGCCGGCGCCGGCGGCTACATCAAAGAAAAGCGCTCGATGTTCGCCGTGACGGTCGCCGTGCTCGCGGGAGAGATCATGAAAGAGAGCGCTTTGGAATCGCCGGCGCATGAGGTCGACGTGGCCAAGTGGTTTCGGTCGGCGTGTCCGGGACCGACGCTGACGGTGCTGCCGGCGACGAAGGCGACGAAGCTGAACCAGTACAACAAGCAGTTTTCCGAGATCCTCGACAAGCCACTGCCGCTGGTGTGCGCGCGCAATCTCGACGACGCGCGCAAGCGGCTGTCGTATGAGTTTCCGCACGCGTCGGCCGCGCTGTCGGTGCTGTTCAAGGATCTGCGCGAAGGCGAGCCCGTGAGACTGAAACCGACGATCCTGCTCGGACCGCCCGGCGCAGGCAAATCGAGGGTCGTTCGCAAATGGGCCGTCGCCGTGGGCCTCCAGCACGTCCAACGCGTGGATGCGGCGTCCGTGACAGATGGACATTTCGGTGGGGCCTCAAAAATTTGGTCGAACACCGAAGCATCGGTGCCGGCCCGAGCGATCTTGGCTTCGCGCACCGCGAACCCGCTGGTGTTCATCGACGAGATCGACAAATGCACGCGCCCTGGATCGTCATCGTCGAGCGGCAGCCTCATGACCTCGCTTGCTGGCTTTTGCGATAAGGAGACCGCAAAAACCTACAGGGATCAAAGCCTTGACTGCGAGCTAAACCTCTCAGAAATCCTGTACCTCTGCACCGCTAACGACGTCACGGTGTTGCCGGACTTCCTCCGCGATAGGTTCCGCATCGTTCGCGTGCCGGCGCCACGCCTTGTCGACTTGCCGCTGCTGGCGGCGTCGATCATGGAGGATCTCGCCCGCGAGGACGCCGAGCGCGTCGGCGACGAGCCGCTGGCGCCTGACGAGCTGATGGTGATCGCAAAGGCTTGGGAAAAGGCCGGCTTCAGCTTGCGCAAGCTGCAGGCCATAGTGCGCGCGACTTTGGAAGCCCGCGACGCACATGCAATGAGGCACTGACGATGTCGAACACAGGATGGAAGGAAGACCTGGCGCGCGACTTGGAGTCCTATGGCCTGGGCGAGACGCCGTCGCGCTTCGAGATGGCGCGGGCGCCGGTCATTGAGAACTGGACGACGCAGGTCCGCCGCGTCGGCAAAGAGTTCAAGCTCGTCGTCATGGGCCAGGCGCGCAAGCACCCTGACTACGTGGACGGCGAGGACATCTGCACGGCGGCGATCCATTGGTTCGATCGCAAGGCCCGCTTCGCGCGGTCGGCGCACAGGCTCTATTCGCTCGGCGAGCAGGCCGGCGACGAGATCCCGATCGACGGGACCATCACCGAATGACGCCGCAGATGGAGCGCCTGCTGGAGCGCCTGCAGAGCGGCTGGAAGCCGCGGCGCGACGAGATCGACATGCGGATCCCGCAGCGAGAGCTGGCGCGCTGGGAATTCTGGCCGAGCCGCCACGCCAGCAAGCCGCACATGTTGCTAGTCGGATGGCCGGTAGATACCGACTCGTCATGGCCGGTCTTCACCGAGCCGGTGCTCTGGATCGACGCCGATCTGCGCTGGGCGCTGTGCGATGACGGCTTCTGGTGGCTTCAGGGCTAACTCGGCTTAGCTTCCCAACAACTGCCGAGTTGCCAAAGAACGATCTGGGACATCGAGGCCTCGAAAAGAGCGATCCGGGACCGGAAAGAAGGATTCGGGGCGCACGATCGAGAACATGGCGAGCGCCGAGCCCGTGCAGATGTCGCAGGGCTTCGTGGCCTGCACGCCGTATGAGCCCCACGGCGATGCGCATGATGGTCGGCGATCAGGTGATCTGGATGCGGCCGGCAGGCCCACCGGAGTTCGTGTCGGCGCCATCGAAGACGAGTGTCGCCCGATGAACGAATGGCGCCTGATGAAGAATGATCCGCCGCCAAGCGATTCCGATCGTCCTGGTGGCGCGCGAACCTGGAACCTGCGCGACCGTCGCGGCTTCGAGACGTCCGGTCGCCGCAATCTGTTCAACGACTCGGGCTGGGTCGAAAGCGGCCTGAACCGTGAGCTGTGGCCGACGCATTGGAGTGAAGCGTGAACGCCCCCTCATCCTCGCCCGCCTCGCCGCCGTGTCCTTCATCCAGAACGCGGCCTTCACCGCCGTCAGCCGCTCGCGCAACTCCGGCGACGTGGCGCATCACGCCAAGTGGTCGGTGGGCATCGAACGGCGTCTGGTTCGTGACGCAGATCCTGATCTATTCGAGCGTCTGGAAGGCGATCGAGACCGGCAGCTACGGCCTCATTGCCGCGGCCGGCGTCGTCTACGTCGCGAGCACGACGGCCGGGAGCTGCTGGATGATGGCGAAGATGCTTCGGAGCGAGACCGGGAAGCAAATGGTTGGAGCAAGGTGATGGGGAACAATCAGGCTACGGTCGATAAGCTCGCAGCGAAGAATCCTGGCGCGATGGAATTCGCAGCAGCGCTTCAGGCCATCGCGTTTTTGAAGGCTTCACCGGAACTTCCGGTCCCGACAGTTCATGACGCCGACTTCGGCGACACCCTCGGAGTAGCGCTCCAATGGACCGACAAAGGACGGCGCATGTGGTGCCCGGCTGTCTTTTCCGGAGACAGCGATTTCGACTGGTTGGTGTGCGGACCGCCGCCGGGCGAGGACCGCGAGCCCGACGACATTCGCGATATTTCCGTCCACCGCGGAGCGCCGCAGGCGATGGTGGATTATCTGAACATGATGATGCGAGAGGGTACGTGATGGCCGTAGAAGTCGAACTCGAACGGCGCCTTCAGGACGTCGCCACCAGTTTCACGAAGTAGTCTCCATCCGCATCACGGAGGAGACGACGCAGAGTCTGATCGATGCCATGACCGATGGGGATGGCGAGACGTACGACCGCATCATGGACAGGGTGGAAGACGAGCTGCGCGCGCAGATGCGGGCGCGGGTGGCTGTCTCATCTTCCCTAGACGTTCACCTGAAATCCGGCCGGCACCCGTCCTCTTCGTGACGCCCTGTCCGGCTGGTGCAACCGTCTGCGAGCAGGCGCATCGTGACCTCTTTCCATAGGCTTCCGCCGTCGTAGCGCCGCAGGGCTTCCTCGCGGCTGATCGTGACGACGCGAAAGCACTTCAAGCATTCGACCTTCAGCTCGCTGGCTCTCATCTCGGCGAGCGTGCGGCCGGCGGCAGGCCGGTTGGTCTCGGCGCGCGAATCCGCCAGCACCGACGCCCACCAAGCGTCCTCGTCGTCGACGTAAACGCGGCGCCGCTGCGCCTCAGCGATCTTGCGCGCGGTGTCCTCGATCCGCTGCTGCTTCGGCGTCGGAAAGCGCCAGTCCGCGGCCCGTCGTCCCGCCATCACGTTCTCCTTGACCAGAGAACGTATAGAGAACAAAATCGATCCTTCCGGTCAACGATGTGATTTCGCCATGACGGAAGCTCGTCGGCGGTCATGCCGAAATCACAAGGAATCCTTCGCCATGTCCGATCCCGCCGAGCAATCCGCCGACGAGGCCGCCGAGCTGGAGCTCGCCGCCGCCCAGGCGATCGAGGCGTGCGGCGGCGACATGTTCGCGACCATCAAGGCGCTGATCGTCGCGAATTCGCTGCTCGAGCAGGAGCTCGCGGACGTCTATGCGAAGGCGAGCAAAGGATTCCTGCGCGGGCGCCGGGTGCCGAAGCGGAAGGACTCGAACGAAGCGTGAAGACCCCAGAATCTGGTGGTTGGCTATTACGGGTGCGGGCGAGGAGACCAGGCGGGAATCTCGACGACGAGGTCCTCGATGAAGCCGGCGTTCTCAGACGCTCCGGGTCCCCTCGGATACCCGCGCGGGTTGCAGACGATGCGCGTCTCTCCGACCATATAGTCGTGCGTGTCGTGGACGTGCCCGTGAATAAATAATGCCGGCTGATGCTCCGCTATGATGGTGCTCAGATCCGAGACGAAACTAGCGTTGATCGCGCCGTCGCCCTCATAGCGCTCATGAAGCGATCCGGGGTGGATTCCGTGATGCGTGATGCAGACGGTCGGGCCGTCGTGCTCCTCCGCAAGTCGCTCGGTCAGCCACTTCCGTTCCATCCAGTGCCTCTTGAGCGCCTCCTTCGGCGTGAACGGCGCCGGGAATTCCGCGCCGCCCGACGTGCGGATGTATTTGTGGTCGTTCAGCATCCCGCCGGCGCCGAGCCCGTGCGCCTGGCTATCGGCCTCGAAGCGATAGTCGGTCCAGAGCGTGCAGCCCAGGAAGCGCACGCCGTCGATGACCGGCACCGCATCGGCGTCCAGGAACGTCACGTTGGTGCCGCGCGCGGCGTCGCGGATCTTGGCCGCGGCGTCCTCCAGCACGGAGCCGTAGTATTCGTGGTTGCCGGCGACGAACAGCACCTGCTTGCCCCACAGCGCGCGCTGGTTGGTCAGCCAGCTCACCGCCCGATAGGCGTGGTGGATGTCGCCGGCGAACACCGCGACGTCGAAGTCGATGTCGGGGACGTCGTAGCCGTGCGGCCAGACTTCGCCGTGCAGGTCGGATGCGATGAACAGTTTCATGGCGGCACGATCGTGCCTGCGCCGGCAAGAGGCAAGCATCGGGTACAACGGCGGGGCAAAAACGCGATTTTGCCCCCGCAAAGTACCCCCCAGCTTTCAAAGGATTCGACTCGCGCGGGCGCCTGAATGATGGCAACGTCGGCCGTGCTACACCGTGTCCACCACGGTGCTACACCCGTCGAATCCGGCGGTTTGAAAATGCCTTGTTTTGCAGGGATTCTTCGCTGTCTGGAATGGCTGGCGGAGAGAGTGGGATTCGCAGCAAACGCGGGAAAAATTGCTGCAAATCAATTACTTAAAAGAACTTCTCTCGCCCCCGTTCGACCTTTGCTTCGTGGCGATGACCAGTCAACGCCTTGCTAGGCCCTGGCAGAGCAAACCATCTTTCAGCCAGACGTGGACCTGTTGGCTTAAGCAAGCGACCTACGGCTTAGGAAACCGTTCTCCCGTATATTAGATCAATGGCTTAGCGGACGAGCGTTGCAAATCTGTTGCAAAGAAAGGATTCGCGACTATGCCCTGCTGACGCAGGACACTGCCCACCCGGTCCAGCGACCAGCCAATCATGCGTTCAGTTCGTATATTTCCGCAACTCAAGCCGCGCAATCTGGTTACGGTGCACCTCGTCAGGCCCGTCCGCCAGCCGCAACAGACGCGCGGTAGCGTAGGCCGCGGCCAACCCGAAATCGTTACTGGTGCCCCCGCCGCCATGGGCCTGGATCGCCCAGTCGATGATCTGACACGCCATATTCGGCACGGCGACCTTGATCATCGCAATTTCGACTTTGGCCACCTTGTTGCCGACGGTATCCATGGCTTGGGCCGCGTTCAGTGTCAGCAGCCGCGCCTGCTCGATCATGATGCGGGCCTCGGCGATGCGCTCTTGCGTCACGGTCTGCTCCGATACCGGCTTGCCGAAGGCCACACGGCTCGCGGTCCGTCGACACATCTTCTCGAGCGTCCGCTCGGCAAGACCGATCAGACGCATGCAATGATGGATGCGGCCCGGACCTAGGCGGCCCTGCGCAATCTCGAAGCCACGGCCCTCCCCCAGCAACATGTTGCTGGCGGGCACCCGGACATCCCTGAACACAACTTCGGAGGCACGATCGGGCACGCCGTAGAAGCCGAATACCGGAAGTGGCCGCAGGACCTCGACCCCGGGCGTGTCCATCGGCACCAGGATCATCGACTGCTGCCGGTGCCGGTCCGGATTATCGGGATCAGTCTTGCCCATGAAAATGCAGATCTTGCAGCGTGGATCGGTGGCATTGGTCGTGTACCACTTCCGGCCGTTGATGATGTAATGGTCCCCATCTCGCACGATGAGACTTTCGATGTTCGTGGCATCGCTCGATGCGACGGCCGGCTCGGTCATCGCAAAGCAGGAGCGGATCTCACCGGCGAGCAGCGGCTTCAACCAGCGCTCCTGCTGCGCGCTGGTGCCATACCGCGCCAGCACCTCCATGTTGCCGGTGTCTGGCGCAGAGCAGTTGAACAGCTCGGGTGCCAGATGCGAGCGGCCCATCACCTCGCATAAGGGCGCATATTCAAGATTGGTCAGGCCCGCGCCATGCTCGCTTTCCGGCAGGAACAGGTTCCAGAGCCCTTCAGCCTGCGCCTTTGGCTTCAGCTCCTCGACGATTGGATACACTTTCCAAGGTCCCAGTTCTTCAGCTTCGCGATAGAAGCGCTCTTCGTTCGGATAGACGTGACGGTCCATGAACGATTCGAGGCGGCGCTTGAGCGCGTTGACGTTGTCGGATGCCGGATAGAGCATTGTTTTGCGTTCCTGCCTGCAGCGACCGCTAGTGGATCGCTGCGTACATGATCTTTTCCTCCGTCGCCTGCGACGCCGGCATTTCTTCCACGATCCGTCCGCCGCGCGCCACCAGGATCCGGTCGGAGACCGTCAGGATCTCCGGCAGATAGGAGGAAATCACGATAACCGCCTTGCCTTCTGCGGCGAGCGCGCGGATCGAGGCATGAATCTGCGGGATCGCGCCGACATCCACGCCTCTGGTCGGCTCATCAAAGATGATCAGCGAAGGCTCCTGGGCGAGCGATTTCGCCACCACCACCTTCTGCTGGTTTCCGCCGGAATATTCGACGATCTTCAGGCTGCGCTTGAGTGCGGAGATCGACAGCGCGCTGATCCAGCGATCGGCGATCGCCCGCCGCTCCCTAAACGAATAGAGCAGCCGACGCCGTTTCGGCGAGGCCAAGTAACCGAGATAGACATTGTCGTCCACCGTCATCGTCTCGAAGAAGCCGTCGAGCTTGCGGTCTTCGGTGATGTAGACGATGCCGTCGCGCACGGCCTGTCGCGGCACCTGATAGCGCACCGGCTTGTCCTTGAGGTAGATCAGTCCGCCGCGCAGGAAATTGCGCTTCCTGGCGCCGCAGATGATGTGAGCGATCTCGGTCCGCCCCGACCCGACCAGGCCGGCGACGCCAACCACCTCTCCCTCATAGACCGAGAACGACATGTTCTTGACGATGCTTCCCATCGTCACGTTCTCGACCGCCAGCACGCGACGCTTCTCGCGCGATGGCTCCGCCGTGGACACGGCCGATCCGCCGATCTCCGCCGCGGCATATCGCGTCGCGGCAACGTCACGCCCGACCATCATGCGCACGATCGTTGGCCGGTCCAGTTCACCGGCACGTCCGGTGTGGACCAGCTTGCCGTCGCGCAGCACCGTGATGCGGTCGGCAATCTTGAGCGCCTCCTCCAGAGCATGCGAGATGAAGATGATGCCGACGCCCTTGGCACGCAGGCTGTTGAGAAGATGGAACAGATGCTGGATCTCCTCGGGCGTCAGGCTCGCGGTCGGCTCGTCGAAGATGATGACCCTGGCGTTGTGGCGGACGGCGCGGGCGATTTCCACCATCTGCCGCTTCGCGGTGCCGAGCGTCTCGACCAGCGCCAGCGGATCGACATTGAAGTTCAGGGCTTGCTGGGACTGCTGGGCGGCGATGTTGATCTTGCGGTAGACCGTGAAGAATTTCTCCATTCCCAGCTCGAGATTTTGCGCAACGGTCATGGAGGGGACCAGGCTGGTCTCCTGGTACACCATGGCGACGCCGTTCCTCAGCGCCTCGCCTGGCGAGGCGAAAGAAACCTTCTGGCCGCCCAGGACATAATCGCCGGACGACAGCTCGATCGCACCCGCGATCGCCTTGCACAGTGTCGATTTGCCGGCCCCGTTCTCGCCCAACACGGCATGGATCTCGCCGGCGCGAAGCTCGAAGTCGACCTTGTCGATGGCGTGGATGCCGCCATACACCTTGCTGCCCGCGATGACGCGCAGCAGCGATCCGGATTCGGTGCTGGTCATGTCAATCTCCCGGCGGTCGGGTTCATCGCCAGCTCGGCGATCTTGCCATGCCCCTTGGACGCGACCAGCACCCGGCCCCGATCGACGATCACCGACGTCAGACCATGCAATTTCCCTGAACTCCGGCTGTGGAAGCTCTCGATCGCATTGCCATCAGCATCAAGCCGCGCCACCAGTCCATACGACCGCGGCGGCGCCCAGGGTTTCTGAATGCCGAGCTTCTTGATACGTCCGATCTGCGTCGGCTCACGGTAATCGAACGTGCCGCCGAGCGTGGGGCCGACCCACAGATGCGGCGGCACGTTGGCCATCATGCGGGTTCGAAACGCATGCTCGCGCAGCACGAATTCCGTCAACTGGGTGCGGAGCGCGAAGAAAGCGATCCAGTAGTCACCATTCTCGCCCCGGACGATCCGAGCCGGATAGCCCGTAAAGTTTTTCACCAGGACCCGTCG
Organism: Bradyrhizobium sp. Rc2d; assembly: GCF_900099855.1. Lineage (NCBI taxonomy): Bacteria > Pseudomonadati > Pseudomonadota > Alphaproteobacteria > Hyphomicrobiales > Nitrobacteraceae > Bradyrhizobium > Bradyrhizobium sp. Rc2d. The sequence continues at coordinate 25,672 of NZ_FNCU01000063.1, forward strand.
ATTCTGTCCGGTCAAGTCATAAGCACTGAGACGATGCGGCCAGGATTCGGTCACCAGCACGCCGCGACCGTCGTGCGCGATCGCGACCCCGGCAGGCCAGTCAAGTCCACCGACGATCGCCTGCGCCTTGTTCAGTCCAGCGTCGCAGGCGATGAGTCGCCCCGAGGGCGCGCGCTTTTGCATCAGATCGGCAAGCCATCGATCGGATGGATTGTGGCGCGAGCCCTCCGTGATGAAGATCGAGCCGTCATCTGCGATTGCAATCGCAGTCGGACAGTGCAGCGGCGTATCCTCGACCGTCGTCACCCAGCCGGTAGGCTTGCCCGATGCGTTCACGGCGCAAACGCCGCGGCCTGACACCGCGACCAGAAGGCCCGTTCGCTCGGACCAGGCGAGAGCACCGGCATTCGCGTCGAACTGGATCAGCGGCCGACGACTTTCGAAGTCGGCGCCGGTACAGGCAAACACGGTGGTCCCCGACGAGACGAACAGTGTGCCACCATCGTCCAGAGTCATGGCGTCGGGCGCCTCCATCGCCGCACCGATCTGGCGTGCGGAATCGAGCTTTTCGTTGGGCGAGAATCCGCCGTCGAGGACCGGAATCGCGTGGACGTCCCGATCGGGAAAGAAAACGCGATCAAAGATATCACGCGCTAACGACATGATCCGCCCTCGGTATGATCACATCCGCTTTGGTACGTGCCTTCCTGTCTCCGCCCCAGTACGAATCCCAACCGGTCCAGGTCGGATCTGCATCGGGCAGCCGAAGCCTTCCGATCCTGTTGTTTTCAAGACCGCCGATATAAAGGTAGCCCTTGTGCTCACGCATCGACGTGATCGTCGGATGGGATATGCCGCCGGGATCCCACAGCGACTCATGGATCGTCCCGGCGTCGTCAAATTTCACGACACAGCCGAAGTTGATGCCTGGGCACAGCCATTCGTCGGGCGGAATCTGCTTCACCATGCGCTTGCGAAATGCGGGATCAGCCATCGCCAGATCGTAGACCGGCGAGCGGAGCCCCACCAAGGCAAGCCAGTATTTGCCGTCGGAAGCGCGGTTGATGTTGTCGGGGTAGCCGGGAAGATTGTCCGCGAGCAGTTCGAGCGTGCCGGCCTTCTCCCCTGCGATCCAGTACCGATAGATGCGGCAGAGCCAGGTGCTGACCCAGAGCACCGCGCGGCCGTCGTGCGAGATGCAGACGCCGTTCGGGAACGCGAGGTTGGACAGAACCGTCTCGGTCTTTCCCGTCGCCGGATCATGGCAGACGAGCCGGCCGTTGCCACGGCCTTCGAAACCGTCCAGCGCCCAGTCCGAGAGATCGTATCGGGTGGTGGCGTCGCTGAAATAGATCTTGCCGTCAGGAGCAACGTCGAGGTCGTCGGCCAGCCACAGCCGGGAATCGTCCTTGAAGCGATACCAGGTGCGGTTGGTCTCGTCGGTGACCTTGAAGACGCTCCGATCCGGCCTCACACCATAGACGCCCATGCCGGCGACGCAGACCAGCAGGTTCTCGTCGCGATCGAGCGCCATGCCGAGCGGTCTGCCGCCGATGCGGGCGAATTCCTCGCGCTGCTCATAGTCCGGCGCGAGAAAGCGGATGATCGATCCGTTGCGGTTGACGGTGTAGAGATGGTCGTTGCGATCGAGGACGATGTCTTCCGGCCCCTCGATGCGGTCGAGCGCGATGGCCTCAGCATTCTTCAACCGATCGTTCTCGGCGAACACCGTGCCGCTGTTGCGCTCGATCGAAGGTGGCGGCGTGAATTCGACCAGGCTCGGGCTCACATAGATCTTCTGCAAGATCTTGCTCTTGTTCTTGACGAATTTGACGTTGAAGCCAACTGCAGCCAGAAGGATCCCACCGATCGCAGCCGTCGTCAGGCTGCCATGAGTGCCAAGCTGCACGAGGCCGTTGACGAGCAGGAAGATGATCGCGGCTCCCATCAACGCGCGACTGATGGTCCCACGCCCGCCGCTGAGGCTGATGCCGCCGAGCACGGCGGCAGCCAGCGCATTCACCTCCCAGCCGACGCCGGTGTCGGTCCCCGCGCTGTTCTGACGAGCGGCGTAGAGAATGCCGGCCAGCGAAGCCAGTAGTCCCGACAGGACGTAGGCCAGGAACAACGACCGTTTGACATTGATGCCGGCGTGACGCGCCGCCTTGCGACTCGAACCGACGGCCATGATATGCACGCCCGACCGGATGCGCGTCAGGTAGAGATGTGCGACGATACCGATCGCGATCAGCAACACCATGTTGATCGGAATGCCGAGCACGAACCCGGTGCCGAGAAAGTCCCAGGCGGCGCTGTCCGACGAGGCCCCGGCCAGTTCCGTCGCAAACATGCCGGTGATCTTGTTGTACGCTGCCCGGGTGATGATCAGGACGACCATAGTCGTCAGAAATGGCCGCGTCTTGGCATAGGCGATCAGCCCGCCATTGACAGCGCCGATTAGTGCGCCCCAGGCCAGCACGGTGAGAACGGTCAGCGGCAAAGGCCATTCCTGCACCTGAAGAAGGTACAGAGTGAGAAAGTCGGCCATCGCGAACACGGCCCCAACCGACAGATCGATGCCGCCGGACAGGATCGAGATCGCCATGGCCATCGCGACGAAGGCCTGCTCCGGGAAGCTGCGCATCAATTGTTGCAGCTGCGCAAGCGACGTATAGCCGGGTATCGTCAGGATAAAGACGACGAAGACCAGCAGCAGCAGCGTGAATGGCACGACCGGCTCCATCCAGCGCTTTTCAAGGAGTTCGCCAAGCACAAGCTGCGGCGAGTAACGGTACCAGAGACGTCGCAACGCGTTCATTGCCATCCACTCGTCAATTGCGGACGCCTGCGCTTGCGCCGGCGTCCGCACCATCTCAATTCTGAACGCGGCTATTCCTTCGGCACGACAAAGCAATACTGGCGATCATCCTTGCCCGAGACCCAGTAGTTCGTCGTGTAATAGGCGAGCTGCGTCGTGCCGGCCGGACGGCTGTCCTGCAGCAGGGTCAGCACGGCGTTGACGATCGCCTCGCCCTGGGTGTCGGCGCGATAGGACAGGTTTTTGGTGAACAGTCCCTGCTCCACCATGTCGCAATCCGCCGGCTGACCATCACTGGCGACGAAGATTTTCACCTGCCCCTGCTTGCCGGCGTTCTTGACGACCTGGGCAGCTCCCGCGGTCTGCGGCCCCCAGACGCTGAAGATGCCGCACAGGTCGGGGTTCTGCTGCAGCACGTTCGTGGTGACCTCGGCGGCCTTGTTCGCATCCCAGTTAGTTGGTTGCGAGGAGACGACTTTGATCGACTTGTCGCCGTTGAGGACCTCGGTCGCGGCCTTGGTCATGTCGAGGGAATAGGCGGCCGTCGCTTCGCCCTGGAGGATTGCGACTTTGCCGGAGCCCTTGCCGCCGCCACAGGTCTTGACCACCTCCTCCGCGAGCATGCGCCCGAGCTTGGGCACATCGGCGCCGACATAGGCGTCCGTCAGCTGGTTGGAAGCCATGTTGACCTGGATCACCTTGATGCCGCTGTCCATCGCGCGCTTGAGCTCGCGCGCCAGCAGCGTCGTGGTCGGATTCTGGACGATCAGGATGTCAGGCTTCTCGTTGATTAGCGAGCTCACCGCCTGCAGCTGGACGTCCGACTTGAAATTCGGATCGCGAACAATCAGCTTGACGCCATAGTCGTCGAAATGCGCCTTCATCACCCGCGTCCACTCCGACTCCAGGACGCCGAGCCAAACCGGCACCCAGGCGACGGTCTTGCCCTTTACAGCCGTTTGAAACTTCTGGAACAGCTCAGCACGCGGATCGGCGGCATGAGCCGCACTGATCGACCCGACAGAGATCGCGGCAATCGCTGCGCTCGCAATACCCGCGGATATCCATTTCAAGTTCACATTTCGAGTGATTGACATTTGCTCCTCCTGATTTTCTGGCGTGCTTATTGATCGATGTCGGTCAGTCGCCCTGCTTGGCGGTCTCCTCGTCACGCGGATGAATGTAGCTGTCGAGCGCGATGGCCAGCAGCAGCACGGCTCCCTTGATCATGTCCTGGGTCTGAATATCGAGATTCATGATCGTCATCGCGTTGAGCAGCACACCAATGAGCAGCGTGCCGGCAATCACGCTCGCGACGTTGCCGCGCCCGCCGACCAGGCTGACACCCCCCAGCACGACGACGAGGATGACGTCGAAGATCATTGTCGATTCCGCGACCTGCAGATGCATCAGCGACGTCGAGCCGACCATGATCACGCCACCGACATAGCCGATCGCCGAGCAGATCCCGTATTCGAGCATCGTCAGCGGCCGCGTCGCCATGCCGGACAGCCGCGCCGCCTGCGCGTTGTCGCCATGGGCATAAATGAACCGTCCAAGCACGGTGCGGGACAGAAACAGGTGCAGCGCCAGCGCACAGATGGCAAACGCAATCACCGGAACCGGCAATCCGCCAGCGACCGTGCCGCCGAGTTTCAGCAACCAGTCGTGTCCAGGCTGCAGGAAGACCTGATAGTGCGGCACCACCAGCGCTCGGGTGACGCCGAGCACCAACAAGCCCGAGGCGAGCGTGGTGAACAGCGCCGGAATTTCGACCACTGACACCAGGAAGCCGTTCGCAACCCCGATCGCGATCGATAGCAGCAGGCCGATCCCGATTGCAGCGGGCGCTGGCCATCCGGCATTGATCAGGGTGACGGCAATCGCCGCCGAGCAGGCGAGCGTGGCGATCTGCGACAGGTCGATGCCGCGCCCGATCACCACGACAGCCATGCCGAGTGCAAGAATACCAAGGATCGAGATGTTGCGCGCCAGCGTGAACAAATTGCCAAGCGTCACGAATCCGGGAAGGACGGCGCTCAGCACGGCAAGCAGAACGACGGTGACGCCGAGGACGATCGTCGCCTGGCTTGGCCCAGACCTGGCACGTTGCTGTCGGCTACCGGCCGCGATCTCACTCGACACGACATCCTCCCGCGCTCGTCGGGCCGCTCTAGCGACCGGCCCCTGTCGCATGACCCGGGCCAGCCGAAGATCAAAAACGAACAGGTTGTTTCTTGTACCTTATTTGTTATAACAAGCTAAACAGAGGTTCCCCTGCATGTCAATGATCTCAGCGGCACGCTCGAACGTCGCGCCGTCCGACAAAGAGCAAAGTCCTTTCGGCGTGCAGATCACAAAGGAAAGCGTCAGCCAGCAGGCCTACAGCGCGATCCGCAATTCACTGATGCGAAGCCGCCTGAAGCCGGGGCAGAAACTCGTGGCACGCCAAGTTGCCGATGAACTCGGCATCAGCGTCACCCCGGTGCGGGAATCCCTGCTCCGTCTCGTCTCCGAGCGCGCATTGACGCTTGACGAGCGCGGCACAGTGATGGTGCCGATCCTGACCCTCGAGCAATGTATCGAGATCAGGGATCTCCGTATGTTGATCGAGGGCGAGGGGGCGGCGCGCGCCGCGAAATTCGCGACTAGGGCCGACGTCGAGGAGCTTGCTTCGATTCACAGCCGCTACTTGGAGACGGAGACTGGCCGCAATTTTGCGGCGGCGCTTGCCGAAAACGAGAACTTCCATTTCGCCGTCTGCCGCCTGGCGCGATCGCCCGCATTGTTCGGGGTGGTCGAAAATCTCTGGATGCAGTTCGGTCCCACCCTCTCCTATCTCTACGACTCTCAGTCGCGGCCATTTCATGGCCAGAAGCACGGCCACCTCCGCGTCATTGACGCCTTGCGGCGGGGCGATCCGGAACTCGCTCGGAAAGCGATGAGCCAGGACATCCTGATCGGCGGCAAGGCCCTGCTGCAAAAGCTGGAGGCTTAAGGAGCCACGTGGCTTCCGATGGGCAAGTGAAGGCGGAACGCGACATGCATGATGGTATCTGGTTGGACAGCGGCCTAGGTGGGACACCCCGCCCCGAAGTGCACTACGATGGCCGTACGATGCTTTGCTTCCCCGAACGGCCTGCCACGCTCGTGGACATGTTTGCCGATCTCGTGCGTCGTTTCCCGGACCGACCGGCCATCATCGAGGATCGCATCATCAGCTATCGCGAATTAGCGGATCTGGTCGCGGCGATCAGCGCCAATTTGGCCGGGCTTGGCGTGACACAGGGTGACCGCGTCGCGTTATTCCTCGGAAACTGCTGGGAATTCCTGCCTTGCGTGATCGCCTGCAACCGGATCGGCGTCATCGTGGTGCCGATCGGCACGCGTCAGCGACAGGCGGAATTGACCTTCCTGCTCAATGACAGCGGCGCCAAGGCGCTGATCTTCGAGAGCGATCTGAGCGACGCCGTGCCCCCGCGGCAAGACGTGCCCTCCCTCGCCCACCGGTTTGCCATCCGCGGCGTCGCCACCGATGCAGGGTCGTTCGACGATCTGCTTGCGCCAGGCGGACCCGCGACTCAGGCCGAGGACGTGTGGGAAGAAGACGTCGCCGTCATCCTTTATACGTCGGGCACCACGGGACGTCCGAAAGGCGCCCAACTGACGCACCTTGGTATCATCCACTCCGCGCTCAGCTTCGCACGCTGTCACGGCCTGAACGAGACCGATCGCGCACTGGTTGCCGTCCCGCTATCGCACGTCACCGGCCTGGTCGGTGTCGCACTTTCGGCCATGATCGTTGGCGGCTGCGTCGTGCTGATGCGTCAAGCGTTCAAGTCCGGGGACTTTCTGGCTCTCGCGAGCCGCGAACGGATCACCTATTCGATTCTCGTTCCGACCATCTATACCCTTTGCGCGATGTCGCCGGACCTCGATAAGCACGACCTGTCGGCTTGGCGGATCGGGTGTTTTGGCGGCGCGCCGATGCCCGTTGCGACAATCGAGACGCTGGCGACGAGACTGCCCCGCCTGGAACTGCTCAATGCGTATGGGGCAACCGAGACGACCTCGCCCGCAACCATCATGCCGCGAACGCAGTGGCGCGGACATATCGACAGCGTCGGGATGTGCGTGCCCTGCGGCCGGATCAAGGTCGTCGATGACAACGGGGTCGAAGTTCCCAGGGGGGCGCCGGGCGAGCTGTGGATCGCCGGACCGATGGTTGTCCCCGGATATTGGCGGCGCCCCGATGCAAACCAAAGCGAGTTCGTCGACGGGTTCTGGCGTTCGGGCGACGTCGGCTCGATGGACGCCGATGGATTTGTACGCGTATTCGACCGCAAGAAGGACATGATCAACCGCGGCGGCTTCAAGGTGTTCAGCGCCGAGGTCGAGAATGTCCTTTGCAGCCTGGATGGCGTGCTGGAATGCGCCATTGTCGGTCGTGCTGATCCGGTTCTTGGAGAGCGCGTGCATGCGGTCGTCGTCGTTCCGGAAGGAAGCATGCTTGCGGAGGCAGCCGTGAAGGCATTCTGCGCGGAGCGATTGTCGGATTACAAGGTGCCGGAAACGGTCACGCTGCGGACGATACCGCTCCCGCGCAATGCAAACGGCAAGGTTCTGAAAGCCGAGCTGCGCGAGCAGCAAGACGCGAAACTGATTTGATTGCGGGATACTCCGCTCTCATTAGGTCAATGCTTGGCCTCGGAACGCTCGCAGTGGATTATGCGAACCAAAAACGCCATGCATATTCCGCCGTCATTGCGGCTCCCAAAGCCACGATCGCGGCTCTCACGGCGGCCGCCGGCAGCACGCCAACCAGTTTTCCGCCCGCAAAGCCACCGGCCAGTGCGCCCACCAGCATCACAAGAGTCGATGGCCAATTGATCGTGCCGGAAAGAGCAAAAATCACGACCCCTGCAAGAGCTGCCACTGTGGCATAGAGGTTCTTGAGTGCGTTGAGTGTGCGCAAGGATTCTTTGCCCGTCAGCGTGAGAAGCGCAAGGAGCATCACTCCCAATCCAGCGCCGAAATAGCCGCCATAGATCGAGACGGGCAAAAGCCAGCCGTTGCGGGCGCCGCCGGCATGCGAGCGACTCGCTGTGAGCCTTTGTAGTCGCGGTCCCAGCCCGAACAGGATGGTAGCCGCGGCGATCAGAGCTGGAACCAAGAGCGTAAAGAAACGCTCGGAGGTCGCCAACAACAGGAGAGCACCGGCGAGACCACCGATCGTTGTCAATATCAGACCGACGATCACTGATCGTTCCCGCGGCACCATCGCCCGATCTGCGATGGCGGCCATGGTGTGACCTGGAGTAACGGCAAGGGCGTTCGAAGCGGTGGCGACCACAGGCGGCAAGCCGGTCAAGAGCATTGCCGGAAACGTTAGCAATGTCGCCCCACCTGCAAGAGCATTCATCACTCCGCCAAGGAAGCCAGCTCCGATCAGAATCAACACGTTGACGAAATCCACCGATCCCCCCAAAATTTGGCCAGCATTGCTCAAGACAGCGGCTCGACTTCTTCATCCGAACAATGCCGAACGCAATGTTGCTTCGATACACGATGCAATCTCGAGCAAGCGCGTGTCAGAATTCCTTCGTCCGATGAGCATCAGCCCTATCGGAAGCCCATCAACAGCCAGCGGCAGGGAGACCGACGGACAATCGAGCATGTTGGCAACGCGCGGATTGCGCAGCACGAGACCATTGAGCTCATGGAACGCCGCATCCTCCGCAACGGAAGAGATCAGCGGCGCACGGATCGGCGTCGTCGGCAGCACAAACACCTCGTTGTTGCCGAAAGACTGTTCAAAGGATCGGATCACGGCATGTCTGAGCCGCACCATGCGCACATAGTCCGTGCCGAGAATGCCGGCGCCGGCCTCGATGCGGACGCGCGTTCGAGGATCGACCCCATCCAGCGCCGAGACCCCTAAACTGCGCAGCGTTGCTCCGACCTCGATCGACGGGAAGGTGCCGATCTTGTCGATTTGGGCGAGATCGTCTAGAGCGGCCTCGATGGTCCCCTCCTTGATCTGCAAGCCGCCGGATCGAAGCCGCTCCATGGCCTTCTCGAACGCAGCGAGTACCTCGGGTTCGCATCGATCGAACAAGCGTCCGCGGGCAATGTTCAGGCGGAACGTGCCCGGGGATGCGGGCCGCAGCGGCGACTGCGCGCCTTCACCTGAAAGCACCTGATCGGCCACGAAGCAATCCTCGACGTTCGCGGCGATCGGACCGATCGTGTCGAGACTCGATGACAGGGAGAACGCGCCGGCGGTCGGCACGAAACCGCTGGTCGGCTTGAAGCCCACCGCTCCCGACAGCGCGGCTGGAATTCGCAGGGAGCCGCCGGTGTCGCTGCCAATGGCGAAGTCGGCCATCCCCTCGATAACGGACACGGCCGCGCCCGATGACGATCCTCCAGGAACGCGGGTGGGGTCTCGAGGATTGGCCGGCATCCCGTCGTGTGGGTTCGTACGCAGCCGAAAAGGCACAGCTTGATGCGCGACTGCGGCAGCTTGGGGTGGCCGCTGCTACAAACGTTGCTAGTGGCCGGCGCCAGTGTCCACGAGTGCTTCCAAAGTACAGAAATCCTGACCCACCGAGACTTGGGCTGGGCGAGGCAAGCAGCCCCGTTGGCTCAGTGCACAGTTGGCCTCGGGCAAAACCCTCGACGACTTTCGTATCCCGGACGATCACACAGGTCGAAGCCATGTTGAGTAAAGGCCGGCAAAACGACACAATTCCGCGTCCGCTAGTGAATGGTTGACTTCACCGGATCTACCGATTCTCGGAGACGTGTATTCTCCTCGGCCTCTTGCACTCGGGCTCGAAGGATCTCCAGTTCGGCACGCTGACAAATGAGCGCCTGAGTGCGCTGGCTCAGAATAACGCGGTTGTAACGGCTTCTCATTATACGCCCCCAATTTTTCGAAGAATTGGCCCAGCTTTGGGCTTCAGAGTAGTTATCTCACGCGGCCAGATCATGCGAACCGGTCGAACTGGCGTTGCATTCTTCGAAGTAGGACGCCAGTTCAAGCTGAGCTACGTGCTCCCAATATTCTGCTTCGGCGAGGAGCTTCCATTTGCGGCCTGTTGACGGCACAGCGAACCCATCGCGCGCAAGCGTCGTACCTTCTCCACTGCGAACCTCCCGTTCAGCTTGTTTTCCGGAAGTCTATTATTTCTGATGCGTCGAAGTAAAATCCTGCAGACTGAGATTGCGAGCGATAGTCCGATATTTCACGGTCACTGATGACAGCGCAATCGTCTTAACTTTTCGTCTTGGCTTCTGAGTTGACGAGCGTGCAAAGCTGCGCGCAGGATGATGGCCTCTTCCGAGTCCTCCAAGTCCCCCAAAGTCGAGGCGCTCTTCAGGAAGGTCACGGCTCCAGCCCCACAACTGGAGCCGTTTTCCTTTGTTCGCGAAATCAGCCATGCTGCGCTTAGAACACAGGTAAGTTCTCAACAAGCGCACTCCGCTTCATTTCAGAACTGCAACTGTATTTGTGAAGCAGCGGTCGCTGAAGAATGGTTGGCTGCAATCAGTCCCGGCCAAGTACGTTTGATCCCGATCTATTGTGGGCCGGCGCATTGCACTAAAATGGCCGCCCTCGGGCGGCCTTTTTCCGTCTCGGCCACTCGGTATTGCGTGGTATCTGGTTCGAATAATCGACCATAGCAATCATCAGGCCGGCTACCTCCGCCGTGCCCTCTAATCGTTGAGGTCGCTCATTACCGCACACGTTCTGGTGCAGAACGGGGCACGGCTACGGCATCAGCGTGATCACATCTTTCGCCACTCGGCCCCGCGCTGGTGCTCCTTCGCCATCACCCTAGGCGCTTCCACGTCCCAGATAATCTTGTCAATCTCAGCACCATCCAGCGTGCGCTTGATACGCAACACGATGGACAGCACTATGACGACATCGCCATAGGGCATCAGCAGGTCGCGCGCGGCGATATCGCAATGCGCGAGGAAGCTCTCGACGGCGTCTTCGCTCTTACAGATGAGCAGCGCCAGCTCCCGCGCCTGCCGCAGATCGTCGGCAGCAGACCGGCTATCGCCGTCGCCCAACAGCATACACTCAGCGGCCCGACCGGCTGCCAGCTCCATGCAGTGACTATACACATTCGCAAATACGTCAGAGACCGAGCTGATATCATCCCCCGGCTTCGGCATCACAGGCGCGATGGCCTCCCGTACATCGGAGGCATCGCCGCGACCCTCAGCGAACGCTTCCACGTGCCGCTCGCCCCATACGCGGCCTTCGTAGCCCGAACCCGGGTCCACCGTCGCGCCACCCACTTGATGATCAACAGGCGCGCTGACGCGATGTGGCCCGCCTCGTGAATAGCGACCCGGCAGTCCTCGTCGTACGTGCGACCGAGTGAGGAGAGAAGTTTATAGTACTCATCGACCTCCGCATTCAGGCCGCTGCCACTGTCGCCAACCTCGACTTGGGCAGCGGCCTCCATCCCGCCGAGCCAGTTCACGGGCTGCGCATTGCCGGCCTCGGCCGGATTTTCTTCAGACATCGCCTAATGCCTTCTTGTGCCGCGCGAGCATGCGCGCGCGGCACACTGCGACAATGCTGTCACCCCGCTGCGGCATAGAGCGGGCGATCATCTCGGCCACAGCAGCCGGATGCGCGCCCCGCCGAGGCACGCTCGATGCGCTCACGTTCGGCACCGAGCTGGCGTTCGGCCTCCGTCTTCTGTCGCGCCAGCAGGACGAGCGCATCATCGATGCTGGCCAACGCTGATGCCGCCGCGTCCACGCTGGCCTGCAACTTATCCAGGGCACGCTGGTCGCCTAAGTCGCCCGACAGAAGCGCCTGCTGGCGGGTGGTGATCGCCTTGTCCAAGGCGACCTGCGCCATGGCGCGCTTTGTGGCGAGCTGTTCGCCGCGCGTCATCAGCGAGGCGATGATGGTTTCGAGTTTCTGCATGGGTGTTTTTCTGAAGGGATTTTTCATGCCGCCACGGTAGGGCCGACGTAATGTGATTTGCGTAGGCTCGCCGCGTGGAGCGGTCCACATTCGGTGCAGGTTATTGTGCCAATAAGCGATATTAGCCTGGTGGGCATCTTAGCGGGACTGTCGTATAATTAAGGCGAGAGGTCTCAATGCTATGGTGCAAAACCGACCAGCCCGGGTCGAGCGCAGGTTATCGGCGATACTAGCCGCTGACGTGGCCGGCTATTCACGGCTCATGCATAGCGACGAAGAGCCGACCCATACCAAACTGGCCGCGCTCTTAACAGACACTGTCAACCCGGCGATCGACGAACACGGCGGCCGCATTGTGAAGAACACCGGCGACGGACTTTTGGCAGAATTTCCGAGCGCCGTCCAAGCGGTTCGAGCTGCTGTGCAGTTTCAGACCCGCATCAAGGAACTAACGCTCGGCGACGCGGAAGACAGGCGTATTGCTTTCCGCGTCGGCGTCAACATCGGCGACGTGATCGTCGAGCTCCACGACATCTTTGGAGACGACGTCAATATTGCGGCAAGGCTGGAGAGCATTGCAGCGCCCGGTGGCATCTGCATCTCGTCTTCTGCCTACGAACATGTACGAGGCAAGGTCGGGGCTGAGTTCGTCGATATGGGCGAGCAGAACTTCAAGAATATCGACCGCCCGGTTCGAGCCTATGCCATGGTCCGGGATGGAATTAGCCCGACTACACAGAGTGGGCGAAGGACGGACCCATTTTCGCCACCCCGTCTTTCCATCGTGGTGCTGCCTTTCGCCAACCTTAGCGGTGATCCCGAGCAAGACTATTTTGTCGATGGTGTAACCGAGAGCCTGACCACGGACTTATCGCGCATCAGGGGCTCGTTCGTTATCGGCCGACACACCGCATTCACCTACAAAGGCAAGGCAGTCGATCTCAAACAGATCGGACGGGAGTTGAACGTCCGCTACGTGCTCGAAGGGTCGGTGCAGCGAAGTGGCAATCGGCTTCGGGTAAACGTGCAATTGAACGACGCCGCAACCGGCAACCATCTCTGGGCCGAACGATTTGACAAACTGATGGCCGATCTCTTTGACATGCAAGATGAAATCGTCTCGAGACTCGCCAATGCGTTGAGTACTCAGCTCATCGCGGCTGAAGCGAGGCGTGCAGAACGCTCCTTGCACCCCAGTGCTCTAGACTTGTATTTCCAGGGGATGGCTTGTTGGAACAAGCGTTGGACTCCCTTTCATATGACGCAGGCGCGGAGCTTTTTCGAACGCGCCCTAGAGCTCGATCCCGACAACGTCGATGCGCTGGTCGGAATCGCGGCAATCGATTCGGCAAGCGCCGGTCTTTTTATCCTCGATGACCCTGCAGTACGCCTTGCAGCGGCCGAAGCGGCCTTGATCAGGGCACTATCTTTGGCTCCGCAGCACGCCCTTGCTCACGTGTATCTTGGTGCCGTCCAATTGTGTTCGAACCGCGCGCCGCAAGGTATTGCTGAATTCGAGTATGCATTGGCTTTGAACCGGAATTTGGCCGAGGCCCACGCTTTCATCGGCGCCGCCAAAATATGTGTCGGTCGCGCCGCAGAAACGGAAGCCCATGTAAACGAAGCGCTGCACTTGTCTCCTCGCGATGAAGGTGTACATCGGTGGATGAGCTATGTTGGTTTCGCCAAACTGCACCTCGGAGACGATACCGAAGCAGTTGAGTGGTTACGTCGATGTTTGAAAGCTAATCCAAATTATCCCTATGCAAGATTTTGTCTCGCCGCTGCGTTTGCGCATCTCGGAGAGCTGGATGAGGCGCGGGCTGCTGTGAAAGAGGGACTTGCGCTTGATCCAACGTTTAGTATCCGTCGCTTCAAAGCTTATCCATATCGCGGCAATTCGACGTTCCGCGCCGGAAGCAGGCGCGTCATTAAAGGGATGCGCATGGCCGGGGTGCCGGAGGGTGGTGTCGGAGATGGGTCATAGGCCAAAGGCAGCCTAAACCCGTTTGGAAGTCCAATTTGTCCCCAGAGCGGATTATAGCGCTCCCTAACAAAGAACCGACGGTGCAAGCCCTCGGCCGGTCGCACACTCCTTCACTCGACCCGACGCAGGTCCCGGGACTGCGACCAGATCGACCAATATTCGCGCAGCCGGTTATCAGCCTTCACCCGTGCCGGTAGCCCGCCTTGATAGCTCTCCAGGTAGTCAAGCAGCCAAGCTGTGCCGATCAACCACGTCGCGGTCTTTTTGCGGAGCGACTGCCCCTTGCTGCTCGCGTCCTCGATCCAGCGGTAGATCGTCTGGTCGGTCACTTCGCAGATGGTCGCCGCCTGCGCGACGGTCAGTAAGCCGCCGTTGGCGATCTCATCAATTACGTCACCGGACGGCGGCTTCCATCCCAGCTCGGCAAGCATCTGCAAGTGCATCTCGATCATGCGATTGCGGTCGAACATCGGGTCACCTCTTATTCACAACTGGCGGCGACGGTGCGCGTTGACGTCGGCGACGTTGCCCTCCCATCCATGGGGATGATCGGTCGGCTCTTTTGGCAAGCCGAGCGAAGCGTTCGCGCTTGGCGGGATCAGAGGCAAGCTTGCTGAGCAGCGCGCAATCCTCAGCGTCGGTCAAAAGCTTTTCCAGCTTATCGGCGACGTCCATGGGATGCTGAGCCTGGACGGTTGGCCCGAGGACAGCGATGAGCCGATCTAGCAGCCACAGTTCCGCGCCGTTTTCATGCGGTAGGTACTGCGCGCGTTCTTTAGCTGCCTCATCGTCGGCGCATTCCAGATCGATCCGGCTGGCCACATGGCCGGCCTCGTCCAAAAGGTATGCGTAATAGGTTGCCATCAATTTTTTGCCGCTCTTTCCCAAATTGCAACTGATCGTAAACCCTGCCGCAGCTAATAGTTGTGGGATGGACGATGATGTTGCCGAACCGTCTTTCAGCGCGTGGCGTCGTAGCCTGCAGCGCCTTGCTGCTTGGATGGTGCGTGGAAACAGAATCGAGGAGCCGACGCGTCCTACTGTTGCAACGAGAACGCCGGCGCCAACTAGGCATGAAGCGCCGCCACGGCAAACGTTTCCGCCGCGCCCCTAAAGGAACCCGGAATACCAAGCGGTGTTGAATCTCTATGCCTAGAGAGATCGCAATAGTGCTCTGGTCACTTGCCGCCGCCTGCGTGGTGGCGTTCAGTGTGGCCGCAATGGTTTCTGCTCGCTAATCGAAGTTTCTCCTCACTAATCGAACAAGAGGCCGTCCGCGTTGGCGGCCTCTTTCACATCATCCGCTCGCCAATGTCGTCTCCTGGCCCTAGCCGAACAAGGCTGAGCCTATTGTGATATCGGCTATTGGCGGGTTAGTCGATGGACCGTTCAACGCTACCCCCTAATGGCTTAGTGCCCGATTCTGTATTTTGCCGTAAAATTTGCGCTGTCCAGCTTCGCTAATTGGGAGGTTAGGATGAAAAAGTCTTTTGTCGTCGCGACATTGATCCTGTTTGCAGGTCCTGCGATGGCCCAAAACGCGATGAAAGTGGTCAAGCCCGATGGGCTAACATGGACGGAGCATCCGGTCTTCAAGGGTGTGCAAACCGTGATCTTGATCGGTGACCCGACCAAAGCCGAGACAATCGTCCAACGCGTGAAATTCCCCCCGAACTATAAAGTTGCCCCGCACATACATCCTTACGCCGAGGTCGTCACCGTGATGAGCGGCAACTTCGGGAATGCCATGGGTGAAAAGTTCGACCCATCGCAAGGAGAGCTGTTGAAGGCGGGTTCCGTATTCGCGCTGACAGCGAAGCATCCCCATTATGTTTGGACGACAAACGAGGAGACGATCGTCCAAATTGTGTTCACCGGGCCAGGGGGCATCGAGTTCATTAACCCGGCCGACGACCCGCGCAAGAAGTAAAAAGAGCGCCAAGGGCGGCGCAACAAACTACTCGTTAGTGTCCCGAGCCGAGCAGCTGTCAGGGGTAGACCGGACCTGTCTCCCACGAACCTCGACTGACCCGACGCGGACATCGTCTCGCGTAAACGACCATCGAGGCGTGATACTCTGCGTTCATCGTCCTCAAGCTGCTATGAGGATCGAATGAGGCGGCGCGAGTTCATAGCGGGCACTGCGGCGCTGCTCGTTTGCCCACGGCGTTCGCGAGCGTAAGGGACGCCTCGCCGCATCGGCTCGCTTGGGGGCTTCCAGAATTTGCCGATCCTCAAAGTGTTCCGCGAGGGCTTGCGCGATCACGGCTGGATCGAGGGGAAGAACCTGATCATTGACTACCGGTATTTCGAGGGCCATCCCGAGCGCATACCGGCTCTCGCGGCCGAACTAGTCGCCCTCAAGCCCGATCTGCTCATTGGCTCCAACCCGCAGGCAGCCGTAGCCCTGAAATCTGCAACTACTACCATTCCGATTGTGTTCGTAGCCGTGTTCGATCCCGTGGAGCTTGGCCTCGTCCAAAGCCTATCGCGTCCAGGCGGCAACATAACGGGTCTTGCGACCTACGCGCCGGGAGATTGGGTCGCAAAACGAATTGAGCTGGTGCCAAGCGCCGCGAAAATTGCGATCCTGGTCAATCCGGGCAACCCAATGCACAAGCTTGTGTTGGCCAATGAGGTACCTAGCACAGCCAGTAAGCTCGGCGTGGCTCTGCCGATAGTCGAGACGACCACGGCCGAAGAGCTCGATAGCGCCTTTGCCTCGGCCACTACCCAGCGCGCCGATGCAATGATTGTTTTTGGCGATACTCTGACCTTTGTCGAGGCCCCCCGCGTTATCGCACTCGCGGCGAAACACCATCTGCCCGCAGTTTATCTATTCCGACAATTCGCCGATGGCGGATTGATTGCTTACGGCCCCGATGTAGCCGATCTGTTCCGCCGCGCAGCCGGCTACGTCGACAAAATCCTCAAAGGCGTCAAACCCTCCGATCTGCCGGTGGAGCAGCCGACCAAATTCGAGCTCGTGATCAACATGAAGACGGCCAAAGCGCTCGGCCTCACCGTGCCGCCCTCATTACTTATCCGCGCCGATGAGGTGATCGAATAGACATGCTGCAGCGCGTGAGCCGTGCATCATTTGGCAGCGCCGCGATCTGAACGGAAACGTGCAAGACTACGCGTCTAATCGACGCATCATCCATACAGCGTTCTGCGCAAGTCCTCCTTCGAAGCAGGGTATGATTGCCATCGTGGAAATCGACGATGGAGATACTTGCTCCGACCAAATTTGTAACCTGTAACCCATCTGGGAGGACACCATGAGGTATCATCTCAATTCATCGTGGATGTGCGGTTGTGTTGTGCTTGCTTTGGCACTCCCGGCGGCCGCTGTCCCGGCCTTGGCAGAAGAAGCGGGCCAATGGTTCGGTCGAGCCGTTCTGGTCACCCTGTCCAGTAAGAGCGTGAAGCTGGAAGACAGGGCCGACCACACGGTGTCGGTCACCGAATACGACGGCGCCGTATTCAATGCCGATGGCAAGCCCTTCCTCGACAAGGCTCGCTACCAGGTTGTTGATCTAACGGATGCTGGCAATTCCAGCGGCGGCCATAAGACCTTCACAGAGGCCGACGGATCCAAGGTGTTTGCCAAGTACGTCCTGAAAGACGCGAAGCCGAAAGAGTTCCGCGGCACCTTCGAGTTCACTGGCGGCACGGGAAAATATACCGGGATCACGGGCCGCGGTGAGTACCACGTCGTGCTAGTCAGCGACACGGCCCTATGGGATGAACTCCGCGGCGAGTACAAAATTCCGGCTACCGTCGGAAGTTCGCGACCCGACCCGACCAAATGAACATTTGGCACCACCTGCATGAGAGCATCTAGACTGGCCCCGCTGCGGCCGAAACCGAGCGGGGCCTTTGCATTTCGAACGAGAAGTCTTGCGGCTGCGTTTGCCTAAGTATGTCCGTTCCTGGCCGCAATGTCGGCTTCCGAGACACAAGCAGAACTAATTTGAGCCGGGCGACAAAGGCAGCTGCTGGACCCGAATCGGACCAATGTGACTCGCCACGCTATCCCGCGCGGGATAGGATGCGTCTAATCCTCGGTGTGCGGGCTGCCAGACGCTGGTGTGTTCGGCACCCCAACGCCTCCGCCCTGGAGTGCGTTTCCGCGTGATGCCTTGCGGCAGCAAAGGCCACGTAAAGGGAGGATTTGATCGTGCTACTTTGCCAATGCAACGCAATTCATCGACGCGATGTGGTATGCGGCGGCAGTGCTGCCTTGTTCAGCGCCGTCGTGGCGACGCTGATCGGCAGCGGGAAGCCGGTACGCGCAGAATCGATCGCCGGGAAGGTTCCGGAGCTCGATCGTGTGGCAGTGCGCGTGGTCGTCGACAGCTACCAATTCGCTGTCGCGCCGAGCCGGAAGGTTTCCGATGTTGAGATTGAGCACTTCGGCTGGGGCATCGGCGGTGGCAAGCCGCCGGGTAAAACGTTGATCAGTGAGTTCGGCCTGTCGATGCACGTCGAGTCGCGGCGCGGCGCCGAAACACGACATGTCATGGTCGATTTCGGGTTCACACCGGACGCGCTGGTCAACAACGCCAATCTCGTAGGCATCGATCCGGCCGCGATTGATGCCCTTGTCTTGAGCCACGGACACTACGATCATTTTGGCGGTCTTGCCGGCTTCCTTAAACAAAACAACGGCAAGCTCAAAGCCAAGCTACCGATTTACATCGGCGGCGAGGACGCATTCTGCTCCCGCGAATGGACGGCTCCCCCGGTGCGCGCCGACTTCGGAGTCTTGGATCGCAAGGCACTGGAAGGTGCCAATGTTGCTGTGACCTATGCGGAAGGGCCGGCACTGGTCGCTGATCACGGCTTCACCACGGGGCTTATCGGCCAAACGAGCTTTGAGAAGCTGCTGTCCCCCAGCGCCATGAAGATCGGCGTGGATCGCGGCATTGGATGCTATGCTGACAAGCTTCCAGAGGACGAACGGACGAAGACTGTCGTCCCGGACCAGTTCCGGCACGAGATCGCCACTGCATTCAATCTAAAAGGCCGCGGGTTGATCGTGTTGACGTCTTGCAGCCATCGCGGGGTAATCAACGCGATCAAACAAGCCCAAGCGGCTTCGGGTATCAGCAAGATTCACGCGGTGATCGGCGGGTTCCACCTCGCGCCTTACAAGGAGGACTATGTGCGCAACACGATCACGGCGCTGAAGGGTCTCGACATCGACTACGTCATTCCACTGCACTGCACTGGTGAGCCGTTCTACGAGATGACGAAGATCGAGATGCCGAACAAGCTCCTGCGCTCCTACACGGGCACGCGCTTCATCTTCGCTGCTTAGCAAGGACACCCGCGATCCGCGAACGGGGGGCAATTGCTGGCTGTAGCAGATGCTGGAGGATCTAAATCGCATAGCCATGCCGAACGAGTAGTGCGATGCCGATGGCGGTAAGCCTCGTGCTAACAATGTCCGGATTTGGCCCTTCGCGACTGTTTGCCCGGCGCAGGGACATGTCCGAAGTGTGGGGCAGACCGGAAGTCATTGGCCGAGGCTCAAATCGCAGCTGTTGACCCGCACCGGACCTCGGGAAGATTTCAATGCCCGCGGCGTCGGGTCTCCGATACCGAGACGGGATTTGGTTACATTTCGTGATTGAACTGCTTAACTCTCTAATCGACTAATAAATATTTCAAAAATTATAGGAGCGCGCAATGTCCTCTCCAGAAGAAGACGATCGGCGCGAGTTTTTAAGATCCTGCGGCAGGTTCGCCTCCGTAACACCTCCGAATATCACAGCTTTGCTTTCGACCTCACTTACTAGCAGCGCAATTACCAGCTCCGACGGCCGGCGTCGTGTATGCCTAATAACTATCGCTCAGAGCAGAAGGCCGCCCGAGAGGCAGCCTTAGACTGTCACCGGTGTTTGCCGCTGGGTAACGAAGCGAGAAGCTGGGCAATCGCGGCGACTTGCACTTTCGGGTTTGGGCCTGAGACGATCGGCCGCTGTGCTCTACGAGCGCGTCCGATTGCCGAAGCCTCTCTCGATTTCCCGCTCTTCATTGACCAGGTAAGCGGCTGCTTACTTGACCGCATCTTTCCATTCGGACGCCTCTGCTGATGCCCACCCCTGCCGATCCCGATTCCCAGGTTGAGGTCGGCTCCTCGGGGGCCAACGGAAGCAGACTAGCGGGCCATTTCAGGGTCGAGATTGACCCTTCTGCGACCTCGGGTGATGTCTGCATTTCCCCCGCTGTTGAAGCTTGCGGAGTCCTAGACCTCGCATCGGCGGCGCGCTGCCCAGATCGCGCGCTCCTTTCAAAGCATTCCAATCAACATAAAGAGCCCAACCTCGGCCAGGAAAGTGACGCTCATGATGGCGACCGTAAAGAACACGTCGCTCGCCGATAGAGGGTTCATGAATGTCTCGCACCTTGTCCCGGCCGAAATCCATGAGCCGGTCATGAAGTCTGGATACCGGTGGGAATCGCGTGTCCGGTTTGCGGACATTTGACCATGACCATTCCCATGTTGCCCTCCCCTTGCGATTTGTCTTTGTTGTAGTTTGCAGAAAAGCACCGGCCGGTTGGAATGCGCCGCTTGTCGGTGCGCGGTACTTGGGGGGCATCGCGCAACTTGTTGATCGAGCATGGGGCAGTGGGGGGCGTGCTCGCTCAGCTCGGCGTGCTCCAACCGGCCGGATCCCTCCTCAAACGAATCTGGATGTGAAATTGAGCGCGCTTTTTTAGCCGCCGCCTTGGTGGAGAACCCTGGTGAAGTGCTTCCTGATCGGCTCACCCGTTTCCGTCGCGAGCTTCTGGGCAAGCGCCCACAATTCCTTGTTCTGGTCGGAGGCGGTGTCGAACGCCTTGCGCGCTTGCGCCGCCGACAAGGTATAGACATCGGTCGCTGACTTGCTGCCGAACAGATGGACGAAAAAATCG
>NZ_FNCU01000004.1:0-324171 GCF_900099855.1 Bradyrhizobium sp. Rc2d
TTCTTGTTGCGCTTGACGTAGGGCTTCACATAGGCCGGCGGCATCAACCGCACCTCGTGGCCATACCGGCCGATCACGCGCGCCCAATGATGAGCGCTGCCGCAAGCCTCCATGCCCACCAGGCACGGCGGCAACTGTGCGAAAAACTTCTCGACCGAGGCTCGCTTGAGCTGGCGCCTCACCACCACAGCTCCCGACGCGTCAATCCCGTGGACTTGAAAAACGTTCTTCGCCAGATCAACCCCAATCGTGCTAATCTTCGTCATGGACGGCTCCCTTTGTCTGGTTCGACTCAACATCACCAGTCTGGCACACCGATGCCGTTCGGGGGCCGTCCATCCCATCATTGCGAGCCACCGGGTCCGCGCGAAGCGCGGCCCGATGACAGGCTCCGCGAAGCAATCCAGTCTGCCTCCGCGGAACGATTCTGGATTGCTTCGCTTCGCTCGCAATGACGGGGGAGAGAGCGAGGCCTACCCCGTCAGTCCGCGCTGCTCGGCGAGCTCCTTCAGCGACACCTGGGGCCGCGCGCCGATGTGCTGGATCACTTCGGCCGCCGCAAGCGCGCCGAGCTCGCCGCACTGCTTGTACGCGAAGTTGCGCGCGAGGCCATACAGGAAGCCGGCGGCGAAGAGGTCGCCGGCACCGGTGGTGTCGATGACCTTGTCGACCGCGAATGCCGGCGCGGCGACGGCGTCTTCCACTGAGACCACCATGCAGCCCTTCTCGCTGCGGGTGACGACGCCGAGATTGACGTCGTTGCGCAGCTGCTTCAGCGCGGTGTCGAAGTCCGAGGTCATGTAGAGCGAATGCAGCTCGGCCTCGTTGGCGAAGACGATGTCGACAGTGCCGTTGCGCATCAAGGACAGGAACTCGTCGCGATAGCGGTCGACGCAGAAGGAATCCGACAACGTCAGCGCCACCTTGCGCTTGGCATCATGGGCGATCTTGGCCGCCTTGACGAAGGCGTCCTTGGCGTTCTTGGGGTCCCAGAGATAGCCTTCGAGGTAGACGATGCCGGCGCCGGCGACCTCGACCGGATCGATGTCGGCCGGCGACAGATCCTGCGCCGCGCCGAGATAGGTGTTCATGGTGCGCTCGCCATCGCCTGTGACCAGGATGTAGGAGCAGCCGGTGGCGGGGCCGTCCGTTGCGGCAGGCGTGTTGAAGGCGACGCCGGCGGCGCGGATGTCGTGGACATAGAGCTTGCCGATCTGGTCGTCCTTGACCTTGCCGACATAGGCGGCGCGGGCCCCTAAGCTGCCGATGCCGACGATGGTGTTGGCGGCCGAGCCGCCCGAGACTTCCGTCGCAGGGCCCATGTCCTTGTAGATGGCGGCCGCCCGTGCCTCGTCGATCAGGGACATGCTGCCCTTGGTCATGCCATGCTTGGCCAAAAAGGCCTCGTCGGTCCTGACCAACACGTCGAACAGCGCGTTGCCGATGCCGAGAACGTCATATTTCACGTCAGCCATTCACCTTGATCCTGTTTGGCGGATTGCGATCCCCGCGGAAATCCGCTTCCTGTCGGCTTGAAATCTGGCTCGCGGCCTATCACGACCGGACCCGCGCGGGCAAGCAACGGTATTATAAAGGGCCGATGATCCGCTCCTTCCTGACCGTCTCGACGGGTACGTTGGCCTCGCGGCTACTGGGCTTTGCCCGCGATTCCCTGATCGCGGCGCTGCTCGGCACCGGCGCCGTAGCGGATGCGTTCCTGGCGGCGTTTCAGCTCGTCAACGTCGTGCGCCGGCTGCTCAGCGAGGGGGCACTGAATGCGGCGCTGATCCCGGCCTGGCTGCGTATCCGCGACCGCGATGGCGAGATCGCTGCAGCGGCGTTCGCCGGACGAGTGCTCGGCACGGTCAGCGCGGCCCTGGTCGCGATCTCGATTGGCATTGCGCTTCTGATGCCGCTGATCATCACGGCGATCGCGCCGGGATTTCTCGGCAGCCGCACGCTCGATCTCGCCGTGCAGAACGCGCGGCTGATGCTGCCTTATCTCGGCTTCGCCGGCCCCGTCACCGTGCTGATGGGACTGCTCAACGCACAAGGGCGCTTTGCGCTGACGGCGTTCTCGCCGCTGCTGTTCAACATCGCGCTGATCGCCGCGATCGCGGTGCTGTTGCTGGGGCATGCCGATGCGGTTCTCGCTGCGTGGATGCTGGCCGCCACCGTCGGCGTCGCAGGCCTGCTGCAATTGCTGATGCTGCTGTCGCAGCGAAGCGCGCGCCTCGCGGCGCCGCTGCGCGTGAGTTTCGACAAGGAGATGCGGGCTTTCTTCGCCAAGGCCATTCCCGGCATGATCGCAAGCTCGGGCCCGCAATGGTTGATGGTCGCGGGCGCGATCATTGCCTCGGCGACGCCCTCGGCGGTGTCCTGGCTCTATTTTGCCAACCGCCTGATCGAGCTGCCGCTCGGCATCGTCGGCGTCGCCATGGGCACGGTGCTGGTGCCGGAGCTGACGCGTGCGGTCGGTAGCGGCGACCGCGTCGCGGTGGCGCATGCCGAATCGCGCGCGCTGGAGCTGGCGACCGGGCTGGCGCTGCCGGCCACGCTCGGCCTGATCGTGCTGGCCGATCCGATCGTACGGCTGCTGTTCGAGCACGGTGCGTTCAGCGTCGAGGACAGCGCGGCTACCGCGCACGCACTGATGTGGCTGGCGCTGGGCCTGCCGGCGCACGTGCTGATCAAGGCGCTGTCGCCGGCCTTCTACGCCCGCAGCGACACGATGACGCCGTTGCTCGCGACCGCCAAAGGTTTCGTGGTGACGGTCGTGCTCGCGGTTCTGCTCGGTCATGCCTTTGGCGCGAGCGGGATCGCGGCGAGCATCGCGGCCGGCGCCTGGAGCAGCGCGCTCTCGCTGCTTCGGAAAGGCACGACCGAATTCGGCTTCTCGGTCGACGCAGCGGCCCGCACGCGAT
The DNA here is from genome assembly GCF_900099855.1 of Bradyrhizobium sp. Rc2d. Lineage (NCBI taxonomy): Bacteria > Pseudomonadati > Pseudomonadota > Alphaproteobacteria > Hyphomicrobiales > Nitrobacteraceae > Bradyrhizobium > Bradyrhizobium sp. Rc2d. The sequence continues at coordinate 2,925 of NZ_FNCU01000004.1, forward strand.
TGCCGCGAATCGTGCTGGCCGCGATCGCCATGGGTGCCCTGCTCTGGCTGACCGCCGGTCTCGTGCCTGCCGAGACCCATGGCTTGATCAAATTCGTCGCACTGGGTGTGCAGATCGCGGCCGGGATCGCCGTCTACGGCCTGCTCCTGCAAATCCTCGGTGCAGCCTCCTGGCGCGAGGCGGTTAACGCGTTGAAACGGCCGGGTCGTTAGAGCGCTTGGCGCCGCCGGGCTCTTCACCTCTCCCATCGGGAGGTCGATTTGCACAGCAAATCGGGTGAGGGGACCGGTCCCTCGATTGAGCTTAGCCCCTCACCCGCACCTTCGGCGCGACCTCTCCCGATGGGAGAGGTGGAATTGCCCTTGACGGGGCTGCGCCGCTGTTGGAAACGACGGCCGTATCTTCCAGGAAAGCTGACCATGCCATTCGTTGAACGAGTCTTTTCGGGCGTCCAGCCGACGGGCAATCTGCATCTCGGCAACTACCTCGGCGCGATCGTCAACTTCGTGAAGATGCAGGAAACGCACAACTGCATCTATTGCGTCGTCGACATGCACGCGATCACGCAAGGCGTCGATGTCTGGGGCGGGCCGGCCGAGCTCACGCGCAACACCCGCGAGGTGACCGCGGCGTTCATCGCTGCCGGCATCGACCCCAAGAAGCACATCGTGTTCAACCAGAGCCAGGTCTCGGGCCATGCCGAGCTCGCCTGGATCTTCAATTGCGTCGCGCGCATGGGCTGGCTCGGCCGCATGACCCAGTTCAAGGAGAAGGCCGGCAAGGACCGCGAGAACGCCTCGGTCGGGCTGTTCGACTATCCCGTGCTGATGGCCGCCGACATCCTGCTGTACCGCGCCACCCACGTGCCGGTCGGCGAGGACCAGAAGCAGCACCTCGAGCTCTCGCGCGATATCGCGCAGAAGTTCAACAACGATTTCGGCGATTCCATTCGCGCCCAGGGACACAATGACGGCCTGTTCTTCCCGCTGCCGGAGCCGCTAATCACCGGTCCGGCGACGCGCGTGATGAGCTTGCGTGACGGCACCAAGAAAATGTCGAAGTCGGATGCGTCGGACAATTCGCGCATCAACCTCACCGACGATGCCGACACCATCGCGCAGAAGATCCGCAAGGCGAAGACCGATCCGGAGCCGCTGCCGAGCGAAGAGAAGGGCCTGGAAGCGCGCCCCGAAGCCGACAACCTCGTCGGCATCTTCGCCGCGCTCTCCGGCCGCTCCAAGGCCGACGTGCTCAGGGATTTCGGCGGCGGCCAGTTCTCCAGCTTCAAGAACGCGCTGGCCGAGCTGTGCGTCACCAAGCTCGCGCCGATCGCCGGCGAGATGAAGCGCCTCGTCGCCGACCCCGGCCATATCGACGCGATCCTGAACGGGGGCTCCGACCGGGCCCGCGCCATCGCCGACGAGACCATGAAGCTGTCGAAGGACATCGTCGGCTTCATCCACCGGCGCTGAAGATCGCATCTGAGAAACCGGCCTGCGCCACGGCGCTGGTGGATGTCCCCTCTCCCAAACGTTCCGGGAGTGTGGCAGCATGCTGGCCGTGCACACGCCGGGACATGCATGACCAGCAAGCGACTTTGCTTCGAGCCGGGTCACAAGCCCAAATGCCTCGTCATCGTCGACGACACCGCCGAATGGGATCGCGCGGTGTATTACGCCAGCCGCTGGGCGATCCGCGCCGGCGGCGGCGTTGTGATGCTGCGCATCATCGAGCCCGAACAGCAGACGCAGGAATGGCTTGGTGTCGCCGACATCATGCGCGCCGAGGCGCAGGAAGCGGCGGAAGCCGCGCTCGACCGCGCCGCCGGCCGCGCCAACGGCATCGCCGCGATCACGCCGGAGCGCGTGATCCGGGAAGGCACCGCGATGGAACAACTGCTCGCGGTGATCGACGAAGACCCTGACATCGCCATGCTGGTGCTGGCCGCGAGCCCTGGTGCGGAGGGACCGGGGCCTTTGGTCTCGCTGCTCGCCCATTCGCTCGGCACGTTTCCGGTTCCGGTGACGATTATCTCCGGCGCGCTGAGCGACCAAAGCGTGGATTCGCTGTCTTAGCTTCTCGCCTCTCCCCGCCTGCGGGGAGAGGCCGGAATTCAAGCGCCGCTTGAATTCCGGGTGAGGGGGAGCCTCCGCGCGTCCAACTCTCACCGTCCTCGTGGAGACTCCCCCTCACCCCAACCCTCTCCCCGCAAGCGGGGAGAAGAGGCGTCCTAACCCGCTGATATAACGACGAAACAGCTCCCTCGCCCCCTTGATCGTGCGTTCCCCGTCGCCATCTGCTACTGGATAGAGCACGCGCCGGCCTTGAACCAGCGACGTCTGGAGAAAACCATGTTCATTCAAACCGAAGCCACCCCCAATCCCGCCACGCTGAAGTTCATTCCCGGCCGCATCGTGGTCGACGGCAGCCCCGTGGAGTTTTCGAGCCGCGAGGCCGCAAGCCGCTCGCCGCTCGCCGAAAAGCTGTTCGACGTGCCCGGCATCACCGGCGTGTTCTACGGATCGGACTTCATCACCGTGACCAAAGCGAGCGGTGAGTGGCAGCAGCTCAAGCCCGCGATCCTCGGCGCGATCATGGAGCACTATATGTCCGGCGCGCCGCTGCTCGCCGACGGCACGGCGCAAAGCGATATCGAACTCGACGACCACGATGAATTCTTCGACGAGGCCGATGCCGAGACGGTCGACATGATCAAGGACCTGATCGAGACCCGGGTGCGGCCGGCGGTCGCCAATGACGGCGGCGACATCACCTTCCGCGGCTTCAAGGACGGCGTCGTCTATCTCAACATGAAGGGCGCCTGCTCGGGCTGCCCGTCATCGACTGCGACGCTCCAGCACGGCATCCAGAACCTGCTCAGGCATTTCGTGCCCGACGTGGTCGAAGTCCGGCCGATGTAAATTGCACGGTCTGCGCACCGATTTCCCTCCGTCATGCCCGGGCTTGTCCCGGGCATCCACGTTTTTGGGGCCGCAAAGTCGTGGACGGCCGGGTCAAGCCCGGCCATGACGGCGAGAACCTTAGGCATCATCCAATTGCCAATGCTATGATCACGTCATGCTGATCCTCGCCATCGATACTGCGCTCGACGCCTGCTCCGCGGCCGTGCTCGACACCGAAACGGCCGAGCTGCGCGCGCAGGAATCGCTGCCGATGAAGCGTGGGCATGCCGAAGCCTTGATGCCGCTGATCGCGCGGGTGATGCAATCGGCGGAGCTCGGCTTCGCCGCGCTCGACCGCATCGCGGTCACCGTCGGTCCTGGAAGCTTCACCGGCCTGCGCGTCGGCATTTCGGCGGCGCGCGGCCTTGCGCTCGCGGCGAACCGGCCGGCCGTCGGCCTGACCACCTTGTCCGCCTATGCTGCCGCCATCGTCGGCCAGAGCCGATCGGCACCCGTGATGTCCGCGATCGACGCGCGGCACGACCACGTTTATTTCCAGATCGTCGCCGGCGACGGCAGCCAGCTGGTGCGACCGAAGGTCGCCAGCATCGACGAGGCGATCGCGGCTTCGCAATTCGGCGCGCCGCACCTGGTCGGCAATGCCGCGAACATCCTTGCCGAGCGCTGGCCGACGGGCGCGCCGCAACCCATTGCGGTCGATACGCACCCCGCGCCCGACATCGGCTGGGTCGCCTGGCTTGGCGCCGCGGCCAATCCCGACACGACCCCGGCGCGGCCGTTCTATCTGCGCGCGCCCGACGCCAAGCCGGCCGCGCAGCTACAGCTCGCAGCACAAGCTGCAAGCTCATGATGGGATGGTTCTCGCAATGGTGGCGCGGCGGCACTGCCGCCGTCGAGCCCGCGTCCGCGCGCGATGCCGCGCGGCTGGCGCAGCTTCATGGCGCCTCCTTCGCACGTGGCTGGGGCGAAGGCGAGTTCGAGAGCATGCTCGGTGAGCGCAACACGCTGGTGCATCGCTTGCGCCTCGGTCGCAAGACGATCGGGTTTGCGGTGTCGCGGATCGGCGCGGACGAAGCGGAAATCCTCTCGATCGCAGTCGATCAGGCCTATCGCGGCCGCGGCCTCTCCCGCACGCTGCTGATGACCCATCTCGGCCACCTCGCCGGGCGCGGCGTGCGCATAATATTTCTCGAAGTCGAGGAAAATAACCAGCCGGCGCGCCGCCTCTACGATTGGGCCGGATTCATGGTGGTCGGGCGCCGCGAACGCTACTATAAGCAGCCGAACGGGGAACAATTGAACGCCCTTCTGATGCGACGTGACTTGTCGTAACATTGATGGCAGAAAGCGCCCGTCAGGCAGACCAATCATGACCGCACTGAAACCCTCCTCTACTACGTCCAAGGCGTCCGGCATCGAGGCGCGCTGTGCCGCCACCGGCATGCGCATGACCGAGCAGCGCCGCGTCATCGCCCGCGTGCTCGCGGAGGCGGTCGATCATCCCGATGTCGAGGAACTGTACCGGCGCTGCGTCGCCGTCGACGACAAGATCTCGATCTCGACGGTCTACCGAACGGTGAAGCTGTTCGAGGATGCCGGCATCATCGAACGCCACGATTTCCGCGAGGGCCGCGCGCGCTACGAGCAGATGCGCGACAGCCATCACGACCACCTCATCAATCTGCGCGACGGCAAGGTGATCGAGTTCACCTCCGAAGAGATCGAGAAGCTCCAGGCCGAGATCGCCCGCAAGCTCGGCTACAAGCTGGTCGATCACCGCCTCGAGCTCTATTGCGTCCCGCTCGACGACGACAAGCCGACGAGTTAGTGCGTTTGCGGATTCTGCGCGTCGGCGACGGCCCTTCACCTCTCCCCATCGGGGAGAGGTCGATTTGCTCCTGGCGATGCAAAGCATCGTCCAGCGCAAATCGGGTGAGGGGGCTCAGGTCCCACGAGAGTCCACAACCCCTCACCCGGCGCTTCGCGCCGACCTCTCCCTATGGGAGAGGTGGCACCACCCGCGCGGCACCAGAGTGCCTCCACCAAGTCAGGCGCTGAATGCCCATCGACCTCATCATCTTCGACTGCGACGGCGTGCTCGTGGACAGCGAGGTGATCTCCTGTCGTGCGCATGCCGATGTGCTGACGAGGCACGGCTATCCGATCACGTCGGATCAGGTGTTCGCGCGCTTCCTCGGCCGCTCGACGCGGCAGGCGAATATCGAGATCGAATCCGAGCTCGGCCGCAAGCTGCCCGAGGCCTATCACGGCGATCTGCAGGACGAGCTGTTCCGCTCGTTCGAGGCCGACCTCGAAGCAATCCGCGGCATCCATGATGTTCTCGATGTCGTCACCCAGCGCGTCTGCGTCGCCTCGAGCGGCTCGCATCAGCGCATGCGCGTGAGCTTGGGGAGCACGGGCCTCTACGAGCGCCTCGCGCCAAATATCTTCTCGGCCTCGCAGGTGAAGAACGGCAAGCCGGCGCCGGACCTGTTCCTGTTCGCGGCAAACGAAATGGGCGTGCCGCCCGAGCGCTGCGTCGTGATCGAGGACAGCCTGGCCGGCATTGCCGGCGCGCGGGCCGCCGGCATGACCGTTTTCGGCTTTTACGGGGGCAGCCATTGCCGCGATGGCTATGCCGAAACCCTGCGCGACGCCGGCGCCGACCTGCTCTTTGCCGACATGCATCAGCTGCCGGAGCTGGTCCGGCGGGTCGAGGCGGACGCCCTGGCGGGCTGATTTTCGCCCTCTCACCGTCATTCCGGGACACGCCCGAAGCGCGTGAACCCGGAATCGCGCGCCAGAACCTCTGGATTCCGGGTTCACGACTGTGTCGCGCCCCGGAATGACGACCCAAATGGCCCCCTTCGCTGGATTTTCGCGCCTCTAGCCTATATCTCAGGGCCGTCCTCCACCTCCATTTTCGGGTTCCATGACGCCGCCGCGCAAGCTGCACATCAAATCATATGGCTGCCAGATGAACGTCTACGATGCCCAGCGCATGGTGGACACGCTGGCTCCGGAAGGATTCGTGGAGACGGCCAGCGCTGAGGACGCCGACCTCGTCATCCTCAACACCTGCCATATCCGCGAGAAGGCCTCGGAAAAGGTCTATTCCGAGCTCGGCCGCCTGCGCGTTGCCAAGGACGAGGCCGCGCACTCGGGCCGCGCGATGCAGATCGCGGTCGCGGGCTGCGTGGCACAGGCCGAGGGCGAGGAGATCGTGCGCCGCGCGCCTGTCGTCGACGTCGTGGTCGGACCGCAGAGCTATCATCATCTGCCCGAGCTATTGAAGCGCGCCGGCGACGAGGGTCGCGCGATCGAGACCGAATTCCCTGCTCAGGACAAATTCGGCTTCCTGGCCCAGCCCAGGCCCGATGCGATTCGCGCGCGCGGCATTTCCGCTTTCGTCACGGTGCAGGAAGGCTGCGACAAGTTCTGCACCTTCTGCGTCGTGCCGTATACCCGCGGCGCCGAGGTGTCGCGTCCCGTGGCGAAGATCGTGGACGACGTGAAGCGGCTCACTGAGAACGGCGTGCGCGAACTCACGCTGATCGGGCAGAACGTCAACGCCTATCACGGCGAGGGGCCGGACGGAAAAAGCTGGCCGCTCGGCCGGTTGCTCGAGCATCTGGCGCAAATCCCGGGCATCGCCCGGCTGCGCTATTCCACCAGTCACCCCCGCGATGTCGATGACAGCCTGATTGCGGCCCATCGCGATCTCGATGCCCTGATGCCGTTCGTGCACCTGCCGGTGCAGTCGGGCTCGGACCGGATTCTGGCCGCCATGAACAGGAAACATACCGCCGATGATTACCGGCGGGTCATCGAGCGTTTCCGTACCGCACGCCAAGATATTGCTTTTTCATCGGATTTTATCGTCGGCTTCCCCGGCGAGAGTGAGCAAGATTTTCTCGCCACCCTCGCGCTTGTCACGCAAATCGGCTACGCTGCGGCTTATTCGTTCAAATATTCCGCCCGGCCGGGAACGCCGGCCGCGGACATGCAGGAGACGGTGTCCCCCGCCGAGATGGACCAGCGATTGGAGCGGCTCCAGGAACTGATCGACAGCCAGCAATCGGCCTTCAACAAGGCTGCGATTGGCTCAACGATCGATGTGCTGTTCGAGCGTCCGGCTCGCAAGGAAGGCCAGATCGTCGGCCGCACCGCTTACCTCCAGCCCGCGCATGTGATGGCCTCGCCCGACATCATCGGACAAATCCTGCCGGTCCGGATCGACAGCCTCGAGCGCTACAGCTTTCTCGGCGAGCTCGTGACGCCGCGCAACGCGCGCGAGCCCGCTTTATCGCAAGCCACTGGAGCCTGAACCCTTGCCAAAAAGCGCATCGGATTCGTCTTCGTTCGCTCCCAGCCGCAAATTTGACCGCGACATGCAAGTACCGCCCGAGACCCAAGTCGTCATCGATTTCGACGACAACCGTGCCGCTTCCGCGCTGGTCGGCCCGTACGGCCAGCATCTCGCGCAGATCGAGCGGCGGCTCGGCGTGATCGTCGACTCCAAGGGCAACCACATCACCATCGGCGGCACGCGCGACGGCTGCGACGCCGCACGCCGCGTGCTGGAGATGCTCTACGCGCAAGCCGTGAAGGGACAGGATCTCGACCAGGGCGAGGTCGAGGGCGCGATCCGCGCCGTGATCGCCCAGGGCTCGCTGTTCGAGTTCGATGCCAAATCGGCCAAATCAACCTTCGACAGCATCAATTTGCGCAAGCGCCCGGTGCGCGCGCGCACGGCCGCGCAGGATTCCTACATCCGCGCGCTGAAGCGCCACGAGCTGGTGTTCGGCATCGGCCCCGCCGGCACCGGCAAGACCTGGCTCGCGGTCGCGTATGCCGCGCAGCTGTTCGAGCGCAAGGAGGTCGACAAGATCATCCTGTCGCGTCCGGCGGTGGAAGCAGGCGAGCGGCTCGGCTTTTTGCCCGGCGATCTCCGCGAGAAGGTCGATCCCTATCTGCGCCCGATCTACGACGCGCTCTACGACCTCATGGACGCGCGCATCGTCGAGCGGGCGCTCCAGACCGGCGAGATCGAGATCGCGCCGCTCGCCTTCATGCGCGGCCGCACGCTCACCAACGCCGCCATCATCCTGGACGAGGCGCAGAACACCACGTCGATGCAGATGAAGATGTTCCTGACCCGCCTCGGCGAGAACAGCCGCATGATCGTGACAGGCGATCCCTCGCAGATCGACCTGCCGAACGGCCAGACCTCGGGTCTGGCGGAAGCAACCCGGCTCCTGAACGGCGTCGAGGGGATTGCGCAAGTGCATTTCAAAGCCGAGGACGTGATCCGCCACGAGCTCGTGGCGCGGATCGTCGCCGCTTACGAAGGGTCGCCGCAGCGGCCGGCCACCGGTCAATCCTGACGAGGCAACAGCCGGACCAAGCGGGCGCGTACAGCGTGCCTTTTCGTCCCAGACAGCACAATGTCCCATCCCAATCTACCCATCACCGAGGTTCTCGTCGTCGCCGATTGCTGGCAGCGCGAGCCCGATTCCGAAACCGTGATCCAGCGCGCGGTTGCGGCCGCCGCGGAGAACGTCGACGAGGACGTCGCCGACGCCGAAGTGGCTGTGATGCTGACCGATGATGCCGGCATCCGCACCCTCAACGGCAACTGGCGCGGCATCGACAAGCCGACCAATGTGCTGTCGTTCCCTGCGCTCCAGCCCGAGGGCGAGTGGAAGCCGGGCGATGCGCCGCGCATGCTCGGCGACATCGCGATCGCCTACGAGACCATGCGGCGCGAGGCAGACGAGGAACACAAGCCGTTCGATCACCATTTGAGTCATCTCGCCGTGCACGGTTTCCTGCATCTGATCGGCTACGACCACGAAAACGACGACGACGCCGAGGAGATGGAAGCGCTGGAGACGCAGATCCTGGCGCATCTCGGCATTCCCGATCCCTATGCAGACCGCCCGGGGACGAATTGAGATGCCGGATTCCGATCCAATCCAGGACAACCCGCGCAACACGCGCAATTTGCCCGCCGTCGTGACCCAAGGCGAGGTGATGCGCCCGACCGCAGAAGGCTGGCTCTTGCGCGCCATCCGGACGCTGTTCGGCTGGAAGGCGGGATCGGTGCGCGACGACCTCCAGGTCGTGCTCGACGCGTCGACGCCTGACGACACCGGCTTCTCCGCGGTCGAGCGCACCATGCTGCGCAACATCCTCGGCCTGCACGAGCGCCGCATCGCCGACGTCATGGTCCATCGCGCCGACATCGTCGCGGTGAAGCGCGACATCCCGCTCGGCGAATTGATGGACCGCTTCGAGAGCGCCGGCCATTCGCGGCTCGTCGTCTACAACGAGACGCTGGACGATCCCGTCGGCATCGTCCACATCCGCGACCTGCTCGCCTTCATGACCGCCCGTGCGCGCGTGTCGGAGGCCACCAAGACCAAGCGCAAGAAGCCGCTGCCGGCCGGGCTCGATTTGCGCGCCGTCGATCTTGCGCTGCCGCTTCACGAGGCGCGCATCATCCGCAAGCTGCTCTACGTGCCGCCGTCGATGCGGGCGATCGACCTGCTCGCGCAGATGCAGGCCACGCGCATCCACCTCGCGCTGGTAGTCGACGAATATGGCGGCAGCGACGGGCTGGTCTCGCTCGAGGACATCGTCGAGCAGATTGTCGGCGAGATCGACGACGAGCACGACAGCGACGAGCCGCCCTCGATCGTGCGCCTGCCCGACAGCGCCTTCATCGCCGACGCCCGCGCCAGCCTCGACGACGTCCGCTCGGTGATCGGCGAGGATTTCGTCACCGGTGAGGCCGGCGAGGAGGTGGAGACGCTGGGCGGCTATCTCGTCAGCTTCGTCGGGCGCCTGCCGGTGCGCGGCGAAGTGATCTCGGGCCCCGGCACTTACGAGGTCGAGGTGCTCGACGCCGATCCGCGTCGCGTCAAGCGGCTGCGCATCTCGACGCGGAAGGAGCGTCCCGCGCCTCGCACCCAGCGCGAGAGCCGCCGCCGCGAAGCTGCGCCGGAGAGCGGTCAACCGCCGGCCAGTGACACGCCGACCCCGCCGCCGAGCGACGGGGCCGGTCCGCAGTGAGCCCGCTCCAGCGACTTCGGCAGATTGCGCTTGCCATTATCCTCAGCTGGGGATGGAAGCGCGCCGTCATCGCCATGGCGGCCGGGGCGCTGTCGGTGCTGGCGCTGGCGCCATTCAACCTCTTCCCGGTGCTGTTCGTCACCTTCCCGGTGCTGGTCTGGCTGATCGACGGCGCCGGCGGCGGACGATATGGCGGCGTTCCGGCCGCGGCGCTGACCGGCTACTGGTTCGGGCTCGGCTATTTCGTGCCCGGCCTCTACTGGATCGGCTACGCCTTCTTCGTCGAGGCCGACGTGTTCGCCTGGCTGACACCATTCGCCGTGCTGGGCCTGCCGGCCTATCTCTCGATCTTCACGGCAATCGGCTTTGCGCTGGCGCGCCTGCTCTGGACCAAGAACGCCACGCGCGTGCTGGCGCTCGCAGCAAGCCTCACCATCAGCGAATGGCTGCGCGGCCACGCGCTGACCGGCTTTCCCTGGAACGCGTTCGGCTACGCGCTGTCCGAGCCGCTGCCGCTGGCGCAAACGGCATCGCTGATCGGCCTGTGGGGCATGACGTTCCTGACGGTCGCGATCTTCGCGAGCCCTGCGGCGCTGTTCGATCGCGCGCCCGATCGCCGACTGCAATGGCGCGCGCCGGCCGCCGCAATTGCGCTTCTGATCGTCATGGGCATCTTCGGCGCGATCCGCCTGTCGCTGCATCCGACCACGATGGTTGCGGGCGCCAAGCTGCGCCTGATGCAGCCGAACCTCCAGCAGGACGCGAAATTCAACTACGCCGCCAAAGCGGAGGTGATGAAGAAATATTTGGCGCTGTCCGACCGCGCCTCCGGCCCGCAATCGACCGGCGTGCGCGATGCCACCATCCTGATCTGGCCGGAATCCGCCTTCCCGTTCTTCCTGACTCGCGAAGCCGACGCGATGGCTGAGATCGCCGACCTTCTGCCGAAGGGCACGGTGCTGATCACGGGTTCGGTCCGCGCGCCGGATCTGCCGCGGGGCACGCCGATCACGCGTGCCTATAATTCGATCTATGTGATCGATCACGACGGCAGCGTGCTCGCTGTGTACGACAAGCTGCATTTGGTGCCGTTCGGCGAATTTCTTCCCTACCAGGGGCTGATGGAGAAGCTCGGTTTCGAGCAGCTGACGCGCGTGCGCGGCGGCTTCATTCCCGGCACCGTGCGCCATGCGCTGCCGGTCGCCAGCGCGCCGCCCGCGCTGCCGCTGATCTGTTACGAAGCCATCTTTCCCGGCGAGGTGGGCGGACGTAGCGAACGTCCGGGCTGGATCGTGAACCTCACCAATGACGGCTGGTTCGGCATCTCGACCGGTCCCTATCAGCATCTGGAGCAGGCGCGGATGCGCGCGATCGAGCTCGGCTTGCCGCTGGTCCGCTCCGCCAATACAGGCATCTCCGCAGTGATCGATCCGGTGGGGCGCACCATCGCCAGTCTCGGCCTCGGAATCGAAGGCATTTTGGATGCAGGTCTGCCCGCCGCGATCCCGCCGACGATCTATGCGCGGGTGGGCGACGTGCCCGCAGCCATGCTCGTCGCGCTCGCCGTGATTGTGGCGGTCCGCCGACGTGTCGCCAAACGGCACCTCTGATCGCCTCGCCGCGGACTTAGCCGGAATCCTTTGACAACCGTAGTCCCACGGTTGACAGACTGCACGCGGGCTCCCCATTCTGCACCAGCTGCAAAAGACAGCGGTGCGTTGCTAAATTTCTCCGCAATGTTTCCCAATAAGAGGGTCTGATTTGACGGTGCTGACACCCGAGGCACGCTTGATGATTGCGCCGAGGGTGATGTTTGGAGGGCTGAGGAAATGTCGAAAGCGCCCAACCCTGTTGACAAATATGTCGGCAGTCGCGTGCGTATGCGCCGCATCATGTTGGGCATGAGCCAGGAAAAGCTCGGTGAAGCTTTGGGCCTGACTTTCCAGCAGATCCAGAAATACGAGAAGGGCACCAACCGGGTCGGCGCGAGCCGCATCCAGCAGATCGCCGAGATTCTCCAGGTGCCGGTGTCGTTCCTGTTCGAGGGCGGGCCGAGCGGTGTGCCGGGCCCGGAAGGCTTCAGCGAAGGCGCCTCGCCCTCTTACGTCTCGGATTTCCTCGCGACATCGGAGGGACTCGCCCTGACCAAGGCGTTCACCCGAATCACCGATTCCAAGATGCGCCGCTCCATCGTCGATCTCGTCGAGCAGATCGCCGCCCGCGAAGGCCCCGACAAGCGCTGACGCGTCATCGCAATGGCGATTTGAGACTGCGCCAAATCTGGCCTATGTCGTCATTTGCGGCCGCGCCCTCGATGCGCGTCCTTTCCGATGATGCGATTCAAAGGCATAGATGCGTTCATGGCCAGCTCCAATTGGTTCGATTCCCAAACCATTCTCGATGGCATCCGGCGCTGGGTTGAGATCGAGACGCCGACGGAAGCACCTGAACGGGTCAACAAGCTGATCTCCGTGGTCGCGGAGCAATACCGCGATCTGCCTGTGACGCTCGAGCGCGTCGCCGGCGTCGGCGGCTGCGGCGATCATCTCGTGGCGCGCTCGACCTGGGGCCAGGACGAGCCGGGCATCCTGGTGCTGAGCCACCTCGATACCGTTCATCCCATGGGCTTCATCGAACGCCTGCCGTTCAAGGTCGAAGGCGACAGTGCGTTCGGTCCGGGCATCTACGACATGAAAGGCGGCGCCTACATCGCCCATCACGCCTTTGGCGCGCTCTGCGCCACCGGCGATCGTTCGCCGCTCGGCATCACCCACATGTTCACCTCCGACGAGGAGATCGGCAGCCCGACCTCGCGTGCGCTGATCGAGCAGGAAGGGCGCAAGGCCAAATACGTGCTGGTGACGGAGCCGGCGCGCGACGGCGGCAGGATCGTCACGGGGCGCAAGGGCGTCGGACGCTTCCAAGTCTTCATCAAGGGCGTCCCCGCTCATGCCGGCACGCGTCCAGGGGACGGCCGAAGTGCCGTCCGCGAGCTCGCCAACGTGATCCTGGCGCTGGAGGGAATGAACGACCTGAAGCGCGGAGTCACCATCAATGTCGGCGTGGTGCGCGGCGGCACGCGCCCCAACGTGACGCCGGAAGAGGCCTATGCCGAAGTCGATCTGCGCGTGCTGAGCCTCAACGACGCCGACGAGTTCGTCGGCAAGATCCTCGCGCTCACGTCGAAGACCGACGGCGTCACCGTTGAGATCACCGGCGAGCTCAATCGTCCGCCTTACGAGAAGAGCAATGCAGGCGCCGCGCTCTACGAGCATGCGAAGACGCTTGCCGCCGAGATCGGCTTCGAGCTGATCGACACCCACACCGGTGGCGGCTCGGACGGCAATTTCACCGCCGCGCACACCGCGACGCTCGACGGGCTCGGCGTCGACGGCAGGGGCGCGCACACCCATTATGAGCAGCTCTATGTCTCGTCGCTCGAGCCGCGCGCGCGGCTGCTCCATCGCCTGTATCAGACGCTGCGATGAGCGAACGCAAATCAGATTCCGAGCGCGATGACAGCGAGCGCGCCTTCTTCGGGCGCCGCAAGGGCCACAAGCTCAGGCAGCACCAGGCCGGGCTGATCGATCATCTGCTGCCGCATCTTGCGCTCGACATCGTGGGTGACGCGCCGGCGAATGCCGGCGAGATCTTCGACCCCGCGGCGAGCGAGGTGCGGCTCGAGATCGGCTTCGGCGGCGGCGAGCATCTCGCGGCGGAGGCGCAAAACTTTCCCGCCACCGGCTTCATCGGCTGCGAGCCCTATGTCAACGGCATGGCAAAGATCCTCGCGCAGATCGAGGCGGCCAATATCGGCAACATCCGTCTGTTCGCGGGCGATGCCGCCGAGCTCTTGGCCTGGCTTCCGCAAGCCTCATTGTCGCGGATCGACCTGATCCATCCCGATCCCTGGCCGAAACGGCGGCACTGGAAGCGGCGCTTCGTGCAGGACAGGACCATTGCCGCAATGGCGCGCGTGCTGAAGCCTGGCGGCGAATTCCGCTTCGTCTGCGACATCGACGATTACTGCGCCTGGACGCTGTCGCATCTTGCGCGCTCTCCGGACTTCAAATGGCTTGCCGAACGCGCCGACGATTTCCGGCAGCCCTGGGCGGGCTACACCATGACGCGCTACGGCCGGAAAGCCGCGCGCGAAGGGCGCAAGGCGGCCTATCTGCGGTTCAGGCGGGTCGGTTAGCCGTCATTGCGGAGCGCGAAGCTAGATCGTCTGCCGGTTGCGCCAGAAATTCACGACGCGTTCGGCGGTCGTCGGCATCAGGCGCGTGAAATTCATGCGCGCGGTCTCGACGTCGGCATCGGCCGGGGTGCGGTGCGGGCCGTACCAGAGCAGGATGAGCGCGCGCACCGTGGGCCAGCCGAGATTGAGCACGCGCCCCAGGATCAAAATCGGATCGTAGCGATCACCCGCGATCAGGCGGTCGAGCATCGAAAGGCGGACACCGGACATCGCCGAGAGCGAGGCGATCGATTCCTCGTATTTGTGCGCCTTGGCGAAACCGAGCAGCGCGCTCTCGCCGAGATGGCCATCACGATGCAGGGTCAGCACCGTACGCTGTGCCGCCGAAAAATCGCGGCGCGGCCCCGGCGGCAGCGCAGCCTCCTCGATGGCCGCCATCGCGCGCTTGATCTCGATCTGGCGCGCCGGATTGACCACGCTGGAGAGGCGACGGCGGATGACGTCGAGCGTGCCGTCGAGAAGCTCCTTCAAGTGCTCGCCCGAGAGATCGTTGCGCTGACCGATCTTGAGCGTCAGCACGCCGTCCTGCGCGGCGCGCTTGATCAACTCGGAATAGCTGCCGGGCGAGAACACCGCACCGGCATTGCCCGCGGCGCGACGCACCACGTCGCGATCACCGCGCTCGACCAGCACGTCGGTGACGACAGCCGGCAAGATGGGGCGATCCGTCATCGCCAACAAATGACCCTGCCCCTTCAACCGCGCGATCTCGACCAGGGCGGCCTCGTCGAGCACGGGCGAGCGGCGCAGCACGGGGCCCGCCACCATAATCTCGTTTTCGCGCGCGAGCTGGTTCACCAGATGCGGCGGCGCGTTGCCGAGGCGCGAGAAGCGCTCGGCGAGATCGATGCGCGAGGCGAGCTCGGCATGCGGGACGAGATCGATCAGGAGATTGTCGAACAGATCGATCAGTTCGGGGCCGAGTTTTTCGGCATCCCGGAAGAACAATGCAGAGATGGCCCGCGCGATCTCGCCGCGACGCCGCGGATCGCCGCGTTTGACGATATCGTCCAGTCCAGGAATCAGCGACGTGGCAACGGTCATGAAACGCAACTCGGGATCTGGCACGCCGTGGGCGCGCCATAGCTCAAGCCGCACCACAATCGGGGAATCTAGGCCTGCTTGATGAAGGAAGCGTTGCGCGGCGGGCCGTCCGAAGATCGCAAAAAGCCTCGTCCTCCCTGCAATGGGCCTTGTCCGGGAGGGTGGAAAAGGCTATATCAGCGCCAATTCATCTTCTCATACGATCCGCGTAGTGAGAGTGGGCCCGAAAGGACCCGCTCTTTTTTATTACCTGAACGCGGCTTGGCGGAAGATGCGGCCCGACGCGTTGTCGGGAGAGTTCCGAAGCGGGCTTTGAAATTAACCGAGCCTTAACCATCGAGCGCCTGACCCCTGTCATGACCGAACCGAACTCTGGTTCCACGGATGCCGAATTGCTGGCCGAGCCGCGGCTCGTGGTCGAGCCGGGCGTCGCGGCCCGGGTGTCCGCGGTCGCAGCTCCCGTGCTCCAGGGTATGGGCTATCGCCTGGTGCGGATCCGCATTTCCGGAGAGGCCGGCTGCACCGTGCAGATCATGGCCGAGCGGCCGGACGGCTCGATGCAGATCGAGGATTGCGAGGCGATCTCGCGGGCGCTGTCGCCTGTGCTCGACGTCGCCGACCCCATCGATCGCGCCTATCGGCTGGAAATCTCCTCGCCGGGAATCGACCGTCCCCTGGTGCGCCGCTCCGATTTCCAGCGCTACGCCGGACATCTGGTGAAGGTCGAGATGGCGGTCGCCCATGAGGGGCGGAAGCGGTTCCGCGGCACGCTCGGTGCTGTCGAGGGCGACCGCGTGCATCTGCATCGCGACGACGTCAAGGCGGGTGATGATCCCGACGTTCTCCTGACCATGGAGGATATCGGCGAGGCACGGCTGGTGCTGACCGACGAGCTGATCGCCGAATCGATGCGTCGCGGCAAGGCCGAGGCGCGCGAGATGCGCCGCAATCTCGGCCTCGAGCCGCCGCCGGCGCCGCACGCCAAGATCAGCGAGAAGACCACCAAGAACACCAAGCCGAAGAAGAAGCCGGCACCGACCAATACGAAGAAACATCGCCTGGCCGCCGAACGCGCGCGGCGCGGCGAGATCGAGCCTGACGAAGGAGACTAGCCATGGCAGTCAGCGCCAATCGACTTGAATTGCTCCAGATCGCGGACGCCGTTGCGCGGGAGAAATCGATCGACCGCGGCATCGTCATCGCCGCGATGGAGGACGCCATCGCCAAAGCGGCGCGGGCCCGTTACGGCAGCGAGACTGACGTTCACGCCGAGATCGACCCGAAGAAGGGCGAGCTGCGGCTGTCGCGCCACATGCTGGTGGTCGAGAAGGTGGAAAACCATTCCAACCAGATCTCGCTGGTGGATGCGCAGCGCGCCAATCCCGGTGCTCAGGTCGGCGACACCATCGCCGACACGCTGCCGCCGCTGGAATATGGCCGCATCGCCGCGCAGTCGGCCAAGCAGGTGATCGTGCAGAAGGTGCGCGAGGCCGAGCGCGACCGGCAATATCAGGAGTTCAAGGACCGCATCGGCGACATCGTCAACGGTGTCGTCAAGCGCGTCGAATATGGCAGCGTGATCGTCGATCTCGGCCGTGGTGAAGCCATCATCCGCCGCGACGAGATGCTGCCGCGCGAAGTCTTCCGCAACGGCGACCGCGTCCGCGCCTACATCTTCGACGTCCGCCGCGAGACGAGAGGCCCGCAGATCTTCCTCTCCCGCACCCATCCGCAGTTCATGGCAAAGCTGTTCGCGCAGGAAGTGCCGGAGATCTATGACGGCATCGTCGAGATCAAAGCGGTCGCCCGCGACCCGGGCTCGCGCGCGAAAATCGGCGTGATTTCCCGCGATTCCTCGGTCGATCCGGTCGGCGCCTGCGTCGGCATGCGCGGCTCGCGCGTGCAGGCGGTGGTGAACGAATTGCAGGGCGAGAAGATCGACATCATTCCCTGGTCGCCCGACATCGCGACCTTCGTGGTCAACGCGCTGGCGCCGGCGGAAGTCTCCAAGGTCGTCATCGACGAAGATCGCGAGCGCATCGAGGTCGTCGTCCCCGATACCAACAACCAGCTCTCGCTCGCGATCGGCCGCCGCGGCCAGAACGTGCGTCTGGCCTCGCAGCTCACCGGCTGGGACATCGACATCCTGACCGAGCAGGAGGAATCGGAGCGCCGCCAGGCGGACTTCGAGAACTCCACCCGCGTCTTCATGGAATCGCTCAACGTCGACGAAGTGGTCGGCCAGTTGCTGGCGTCCGAAGGCTTCACCTCGGTCGAGGAACTCGCGATGGTGGACGTCAAGGAACTCGCCAGCATCGAGGGTTTTGACGAGGAGACCGCGCAGGAGCTCCAGAACCGCGCCCGCGAATATCTCGAGCAGCTGGAAGCCGAGCTCGAGGCCAAGCGCAAGGAACTCGGCGTCGAGGACGCGCTCAAGGACGTGCCCGGCGTGACCTCGAAAATGCTGGTGAAGTTCGGCGAGAACGACATCAAGACCGTCGACGACCTCGCCGGCTGCGCCACCGACGATCTGGTCGGCTGGACCGAGCGCAAGGAAGGCGGCGAGCCGACCAAGCATGCTGGTGCGCTCGACGGCATCGACATCTCCCGTGACGATGCCGAAGCCATGATCATGCAGGCCCGCGTCAAGGCCGGCTGGATCACCGAGGCCGATCTTGCCAAGCCCGAAGAGGCCGAGGCGACCGAAGATCAGCCGGCTTAAGGCGTGTTCAGCAAAAGTGGAGACCGGTTTTGCGTAAAGAACACGCGACTTAGAAGGCGAAGGAGGATGTCGACCGGATGCTCGCCAGCACTGACAGCGAACTCGACCATGGGCCGCGGACCGAAAAGTCCGCGACCATGCGGATGTGCGCGGTCAGCCGCGAGGTCCGGCCGATCGACGAGCTAATCCGCTTCGTCGTATCGCCCCAAGGCGACATAGTTCCCGATCTCAAGCGCAAGCTGCCCGGACGCGGCATGTGGATCACCGCCTCACGGCAGGTGGTTGCGGAAGCCGTGCGGCGTCACCAATTTAGCAAGGCCTTCAAGCGCGAGCTGCGCACCCCTCAGACGCTTCCCGCCGACATCGAGACGCTCCTGGTTCGGAGCGTGACGGAAGCCCTTGGGATCGCCGCCAAGGCGGGCCAGGTCGTGGCCGGTTTCGGCAAGGTCGAGAGCGCCCTTCGGGAAGGCACGGTCGAGGTCCTGATCCACGCCAGCGACGGGGCCGCGGACGGAATCCGCAAATTGGACATGCTGGCGCGTCAAAATGCCGGAAATCGCGGCTCCAAGCCGCAGATTCCCGTCGTCACCGCGCTGAAATCGATAGAATTGGATTTGGCACTGACCCGGTCAAATGTGATACATGCTGCGCTGCTCGCGGGCCCGGCGAGCAGGTCATTCCTGTCACGTAGCCAGATGCTGGTCCGATACCGGATGGCGGACGATGACAAGACGGCCGAAAAGCACGGCCAGGATTTCTGAGAGACAACGACGAACCGATACGACGGTGCGGCAACGCACAACGACAACAGATCAGGATTAGGACTGCTGAATGGTTGATACCAAGACCCCTGGCGACAAGAAGCTGAGCGTTCCGAGCAAGACGCTATCGCTCAAGCCGCGCGTCGAAACGGGCACCGTGCGCCAGAGCTTCAGCCACGGCCGGAGCAAGCAGGTTGTGGTCGAGAAGCGCGGCAAGCGCCGCATTGGCGACGGCCCCGAGCCGCACGCGCCCGAGGTGACGGCGAAGCCGGCACCGGCCGCGCCCGCGCCGTCGCGCCCGGCGCCACCGCCCGCCTCGCCGCGCAACGCCGGCTCCGGCGTGGTGCTGCGTACCCTGACCGAGGACGAACGTTCCGCCCGTGCCAGCGCGCTGGCCGATGCCAAGCTGCGCGAGGTCGAGGAACGCCGCCAGGCCGAGGAAGAGGCCCAGCGCCGCGCGGTCCGCGAGGCCGCCGAACGCGCCGAGCGCGAAGCCGCCGAGGCCCGCCGCAAGGCCGAGGACGAGCGTCATCGCCACGAGGACGAAGCCAAGCGGAAGGCCGAGACCGAGGCCAAGAAGCGTTTTGGCGAAGGCGAGCAGCCTTCTGCCGCACGGCCCGCAACGGCAGCTCCGTCCGCTCCTGCGCCGCGGCCCGGCGCCCCCGCGGCGCGGCCCGGCACCCCCACGACGGCACGTCCGGGAACAACGACGGCGCGGCCTGCAACGACGACCGCGCAGCGTCCGGGTGGACCGGCTGGCCGCGGCCCCGCAGTCGCGGCCGAGCCCGACGAGGAAGAGGCACCGCGCCAGATCCGTCGCGGTCCCGGCGGCGCCATGCGTCCCGCGGCAGCCCCCAAGACCACGCACAAGCCCGGCCCGCAGAAGGAACGCGGCCGCCTCACCGTCGTCACCGCGCTCAACGCCGATGACGTGCGCGAGCGCTCGATCGCCTCGTTCCGCCGCCGCACCCAGCGCCTCAAGGGCCATGCCTCGAACGAGCCCAAGGAAAAGCTCGTCCGCGAGGTGACGATCCCGGAAGCGATCACCATCCAGGAACTCGCCAACCGCATGTCCGAGCGCGCGGTCGACGTCATCCGCATGCTGATGAAGCAGGGCGCGATGCACAAGATCACCGACGTGATCGACGCCGACACCGCGCAGCTGATCGCCGAAGAGCTCGGCCACACCGTCAAGCGCGTCGCCGCCTCGGACGTCGAAGAAGGCCTGTTCGACCAGGTCGACGATTCCACCGACACCGAGACGCGGTCGCCTGTCGTGACCGTCATGGGTCACGTCGACCACGGCAAGACTTCGCTGCTCGACGCGCTGCGCCATGCCAACGTGGTCTCCGGCGAAGCCGGCGGCATCACTCAGCATATCGGCGCCTATCAGGTGCTGTCGCCCGAGAGCGGCAAGAAGATCACCTTCATCGACACGCCCGGCCACGCCGCGTTCACCGCGATGCGCGCCCGCGGCGCCAAGGTCACCGACATCGTCGTGCTGGTGGTCGCGGCCGATGACGGCGTGATGCCGCAGACGGTCGAGGCCATCAATCACGCCAAGGCGGCAGGCGTGCCGATCATCGTTGCCATTAACAAGATCGACAAGCCCGACGCCAAGCCGGAGCGCGTCCGCACCGAGCTGCTCCAGCACGAGGTGCAGGTCGAATCCTTCGGCGGCGAAGTCGTCGACGTCGAAGTGTCCGCCAAGAACAAGACCAATCTCGACAAGCTGCTCGAGATGATCGCGCTGCAGGCTGAAATCCTCGACCTGAAGACCAATTCGGAGCGTCCGGCCGAAGGCACCGTGATCGAGGCCAAGCTCGATCGCGGCCGTGGTCCGGTCGCGACCGTGCTGGTCCAGCGCGGCACGCTCCGTGTCGGTGACATCATCGTCGCCGGCGCCGAGATGGGCCGCGTCCGCGCGCTGATCTCCGATCAGGGCGAGACGGTGCAGGAGGCCGGTCCTTCGGTGCCGGTCGAGGTGCTCGGCTTCAACGGTCCGCCGGAGGCCGGCGATCGTCTCGCCGTGGTCGAGAACGAAGCCCGCGCCCGCCAGGTCACCAGCTACCGCGCGCACCAGAAGCGCGAGAACGCGGCGGCCTCGATCTCCGGCATGCGTGGCTCGCTCGAGCAGATGATGTCGCAATTGAAGACGGCGGGCCGCAAGGAATTCCCGCTGATCGTCAAGGCCGACGTGCAGGGCTCGCTGGAAGCGATCCTCGGCTCGCTGGAGAAGCTCGGCACCGACGAAGTCGCCGCCCGCATCCTGCATGCCGGCGTCGGCGGCATCTCGGAATCCGACGTGACGCTCGCGGAAGGCTTCAACGCCGCGATCATCGGCTTCTCGGTCCGAGCCAACAAGGAGGCCGCCGCGGCCGCCAAGCGCAACGGCATCGAGATCCGCTACTACAACATCATCTACGACCTCGTGGACGACGTGAAGAAGGCGATGAGCGGCCTGCTCGCGCCGACCTTGCGCGAAACCATGCTGGGCAATGCCGAGATCCTGGAGATCTTCAACATCTCCAAGGTCGGCAAGGTCGCCGGCTGCCGCGTCACCGACGGCACCGTGGAACGCGGCGCCAATGTGCGCCTGATCCGCGACAACGTCGTCGTGCACGAAGGCAAGCTGTCGACGCTCAAGCGCTTCAAGGACGAAGTGAAGGAAGTCCAGTCCGGCCAGGAGTGCGGCATGGCCTTCGAGAACTATCACGACATGCGTGCCGGTGACGTCATCGAGTGTTATCGCGTGGAGACGATCCAGCGCTCCCTGTAAGTCCAAATCTTACCGAAGCGTTCGGATCTTTTTGAACTGAAATTGCGGGAGTGCGATGGCCGGATTTTTCCGGCCATCCACCTCTCTTCGTTTCAACAGGACAAATGACAATGCCCGTGTCCCAAACACGGGCATGACGAGGTGATTTTCGAGAATGCCCCGCCACCATCAAAAGAAGAGTTCGCCAGCCGGAGGCTCGCAACGTCAGTTGCGCGTCGGCGAGCAGGTTCGCCACGCGATGGCCGAGATTCTGGCGCAAGGCAACGTGCATGATGCGGATCTCGAAGGTCACATCATCACCGTGCCGGAGGTGCGGATGTCGCCGGACCTGAAGCTCGCGACAATCTACGTGATGCCGCTCGGTGGCCGCGACACCGAGATCGTCATCGCCGCGCTCGAGCGCAACAAGAAATTCCTGCGCGGCGAAGTCGCGCGGCGCGTTAACCTGAAATTTGCACCTGACATTCGCTTCCGCGTCGACGAACGATTCGACGAAGCGGAACGGATCGAGAAGCTTTTGCGAACACCTGCGGTGCAGAAGGACTTGGAACAGGATCCGGATTCGGATCGGGAAGAAGAACGATGACGATGGACCCGGCTCACGACACGATCAGCGGCGAACAGGGCGATCAACGCGACGTGCAGACAAATAATTTTGCGGATCTGGGCAGCAATTCTCAATCGTACCAGGAGCCGCGCCGCGTCAACAACGATCCGCGCGCCAAGCAGCAGCAGAAGGGCAACCAGCCGCGCCGCGACCGGCGCGACGTCCACGGCTGGGTCGTGCTCGACAAGCCGATCGGCATGACCTCGACCCAGGCCGTCGCCGTGCTCAAGCGCCTGTTCAACGCCAAGCGCGCGGGACATGCCGGCACGCTCGACCCGCTCGCCTCGGGCGGCCTGCCGATCGCACTCGGGGAGGCCACCAAGACCGTTCCCTTCGTGATGGACGGCCGCAAGCGCTATCAGTTCACCGTGTGCTGGGGCGAGGAGCGCGACACCGACGACATCGAGGGTCGGGTCACCGCGACCTCCGACCAGCGCCCGACCCGGGAGGCCATCCTGGCCCTGTTGCCCCGCTTCACCGGGGTGATCGAGCAGATCCCGCCGCGCTATTCGGCGATCAAGGTCCAGGGCGAGCGCGCCTATGACCTCGCCCGCGACGGCGAGGTCGTGGAGCTGGCGCCCCGCCCCGTCGAGATTCACCATTTAACCCTTGTGGATCAACCGGATAACGACCGGGCCGTGTTCGAGGCCGAGTGCGGCAAGGGCACCTATGTCCGGGCGCTGGCCCGCGATATGGGCCGGATTCTCGGCACTTATGGCCATATCTGCGCGCTGCGGCGGACCCTGGTCGGCCCATTTGGCGAAAACGACATGATTCCGCTGGATCAGTTGGAGGCTTTGTGCCATAGAGCCGCGTCCGGCGAGGGCAGCCTCGCCGACGCGCTTTTGCCCGTTGAGACCGCGCTGGACGACATCCCGGCACTGGCCGTCACTCGGGCTGATGCGGCAAGGCTCCATCGGGGCCAGGCCGTTTTGTTGCGCGGACGGGATGCGCCCACTTGTAGCGGCACAGTCTATGTCACGGTGGCAGGCCGTCTTTTGGCGCTTGCCGAAGTTGGCAATGGCGAAATCATCCCCAAGCGTGTGTTCAACCTGACCGGCCTGACTGCCAACCCCGGTCGCAACGAGAGAAATTGACGATGTCGATTGCCGCAGAACGCAAAGCGGAAGTCATCAAGACGAATGCCACCAAGGCCGGCGACACCGGCTCGCCCGAGGTTCAGGTCGCGATCCTGTCGGAACGCATCAACAACCTCACCAACCATTTCAAGACCCACGTGAAGGACAACCATTCGCGTCGCGGCCTCTTGAAGCTGGTCTCGACCCGCCGCTCGCTCCTCGACTACCTCAAGAAGAAGGACGAGGCGCGGTACAAGGCGCTGCTCGAGAAGCACAACATTCGTCGTTAAGAGTTCCTGCGCGCGCCACTGGCGCGCGTTTTCGCGCGTGGTTTCGAACGAAAGCGCTTCTTTAAAGGTTTTGATCGAGGCTGCGTGCGCGTCGGATGCGAGCCGTTGACGGCGAACATCCGGGGCATGATGAGCGAAGACCAAGGTTCGGTGTTCGCGTTCGTGCCGACTGACAGTCCAGCAGCAATCCGGCGGCTGGGCACAACGGGCAAGGCGCCCGTATGACCCGAAAGGATGGACGCCATCCGACATCCAAAAACCATGGCAGGATCGCAGGACGCTGATCACCCGCTCCGATCAGCGCCTCGCAATCTTGCGCATGGTTTTTGTTTTTCGAAGCGTGTCCCTTCTTTCGAGAACCCATGAAAGAAGACCTCTATGTTCAATAAGCATTCAGTCGAGATCGACTGGGGCGGACGCCCTCTCAAGCTCGAAACCGGCAAGATCGCCCGTCAGGCCGACGGCGCCGTCATCGCCACCTATGGTGAGACCGTGGTGCTTGCCACGGTCGTCGCGGCGAAGGCGCCGCGCGAAGGCGTCGACTTCCTGCCGCTGACCGTCGATTACCAGGAAAAGACCTACGCAGCTGGGCGCATTCCCGGCGGCTATTTCAAGCGCGAGGGACGTCCGACCGAGAAGGAGACGCTGGTCTCCCGCCTGATCGACCGTCCGATCCGCCCGCTGTTCGTCGACGGTTGGCGCAACGAGACCCAGGTGATCGTCACCGTGCTCTCGCACGACATGGAAAACGATCCCGATATCGTGGCGATGGTCGCGGCTTCCGCCGCGCTGACGCTGTCCGGCGTGCCCTTCAAGGGCCCGATCGGCGCGGCCCGTGTCGGCTTTGCCAATGACGAATTCGTCCTCAACCCGACGCTCGACGAGATGGTCGACACCCAGCTCGACCTCGTCGTCGCCGGCACCGCCGACGCCGTGCTGATGGTGGAATCGGAAGCCAAGGAGCTCAACGAAGACGTGATGCTCGGCGCCGTGATGTTCGGTCACCGCCACTTCCAGCCGGTCATCAACGCGATCATCGAGCTCGCCGAGAAGGCCGCGAAGGAGCCGCGCGAAGTCACCGCGATCGACAATTCGGCGATCGAAAAGGAAATGCTCGGCCTGATCGAGCAGGAGCTGCGCGCCGCCTACGCGATCCCCGTGAAGCAGGAGCGCTATGCCGCGGTCGGCGTCGCCAAGGAAAAGGTGATGGCCCACTACTTCCCGGAGGGCCAGGAGCCGAAATACGACAAGCTCCGTATCGCCGGCGTGTTCAAGGAGCTCGAGGCCAAGATCGTTCGCTGGAACGTCCTCGACACCGGCAAGCGCATCGACGGCCGCGACGTCAAGACGGTGCGCAACATCGTCGCCGAGGTCGGCGTGCTGCCGCGCGCCCATGGCTCGGCGCTGTTCACCCGCGGCGAGACCCAGGCGATGGTCGTGACCACGCTCGGCACCGGTGAGGACGAGCAGTACATCGACGCGCTGTCGGGGACGTACAAGGAAACATTCCTGCTGCACTACAACTTCCCGCCCTATTCGGTCGGCGAGACCGGCCGCCTCGGCGGCACCAAGCGCCGCGAGATCGGCCATGGCAAGCTCGCCTGGCGCGCGATCCACCCGGTGCTACCGCCGCATCACGAGTTCCCCTACACCACGCGCGTGGTGTCGGAGATCACCGAATCCAACGGCTCCTCCTCGATGGCTTCGGTCTGCGGCGCCTCGCTGGCGCTGATGGATGCCGGCGTGCCGTTGAAGCGGCCGACCGCGGGCATCGCGATGGGCCTGATCCTCGAGGACAAGCGCTTTGCGGTTCTCTCCGACATCCTCGGTGACGAGGACCATCTCGGCGACATGGACTTCAAGGTCGCCGGTACCGAACAGGGCATCACCTCGCTCCAGATGGACATCAAGATCGAGGGCATCACCGAAGAGATCATGCGCGTCGCCCTTGGCCAGGCCAAGGAAGGCCGCATCCACATCCTCGGCGAGATGGCCAAGGCCCTGACCGCGGCCCGCGCCGAGCTCGGCGAATACGCGCCGCGCATCGAGACCTTCAAGATCCCGACTGACAAGATCCGCGAAGTGATCGGCACCGGCGGCAAGGTGATCCGCGAGATCGTCGAGAAGACCGGCGCCAAGGTCAACATCGAGGACGACGGCACCGTGAAGGTCGCCTCCAGCGACGGCGAGGCGATGAAGGCCGCGATCAAGTGGATCAAGTCGATCGCATCCGAGCCGGAAGTCGGCCAGATCTATGACGGCACCGTCGTCAAGGTGATGGAGTTCGGCGCCTTCGTGAACTTCTTCGGCTCCAAGGACGGCCTCGTCCACATCAGCCAGCTCGCGGCCAGCCGCGTGCAGAAGACCTCCGACGTCGTCAAGGAAGGCGACAAGGTCAAGGTCAAGCTGCTCGGCTTCGACGACCGCGGCAAGACCCGCCTGTCGATGAAGGTGGTCGACCAGACCACCGGCGAGGACCTCGAAGCCAAGGAGAAGGCCGCCGAGGGCGACAAGGCCCCGCGCGAAGCAGCCGGCGAGTAAGTCTCGCAACACGGTCAAAAACACGAAGGGCGGCCGAAAGGCCGCCCTTTTTGTTTTATTGCTTCGATCGATCAGCGCGCTGCTCTTCACCTCTCCCCAATGGGGAGAGGTCGATTTGCGAAGCAAATCGGGTGAGGGGGTTTGGTCCCACGAGAGAGCGTACCCCCTCACCCAGCGCTTCGCGCCGACCTCTCCCTACGGGAGAGGTGAACCAGCCTCAGGCCGCGAGATCGAACCGGTCGAGGTTCATCACCTTGGTCCAGGCCTTGGCGAAGTCCTTCACGAACTTCTCCTTGGAGTCCGAGGTGGCATAGACCTCGGCGAAGGCGCGGAGCTGCGAGTGCGAGCCGAAGATCAAGTCGGAGCGCGTGCCGGTCCACTTCACCGCGTTGGTCTTGCGGTCGCGGGCCTCATAGCTGCCGTCGGCAACCGGCGCCCATTGCGTGCTCATGTCGAGCAGGTTGACGAAGAAGTCGTTGCTCAGCGTTCCCACTTTCGCGGTGAGGACGCCGTGCTTCGAACCGTTCGCGTTGGCGCCGAGCACACGCAGGCCGCCGACCAGCACGGTTAGCTCGGGCCCGGTGAGCTTCAGCAGCTGCGCGCGATCGACGAGCGCCTCTTCAGGCATCATGAACTGATGCTTCTTGCCGGTGTAGTTGCGGAAACCATCGGCCCGCGGCTCCAGCGGCGCGAAGGAGGCCGCATCCGTCTGCTCTTGCGAGGCGTCCATGCGGCCCGGCGTGAAGACGACCTTGACGTCGACGCCGGCATCCTTGGCGGCCTTCTCGACCGCGGCGGTGCCGCCGAGCACGATCAGGTCCGCAAGCGAGACCTTCTTCGCGCCTGAGGACGCGTTGAAGTCCTTCTGGATCGCTTCGAGCTTGCCGAGAACCTTGGCGAGCTGAGCCGGCTGATTCACCTCCCAGTCCTTCTGCGGCGCGAGGCGAATGCGGGCGCCGTTGGCGCCGCCACGCTTGTCCGAGCCGCGGAACGTCGAAGCCGACGCCCAAGCGGTCGAAACTAGCTCCGACACCGATAGACCCGAGGCCAGGATCTTGGTCTTCAGCGAGGCAATGTCCTGCTCGCCGACCAGCTCGTGATTCACGGCCGGAATCGGATCCTGCCAGATCAGCGTCTCCTTCGGCACCAGCGGTCCGAGATAGCGCTGGATCGGGCCCATATCGCGATGGGTGAGCTTGAACCAGGCGCGGGCGAAGGCGTCCGCAAACTGATCGGGATGCTCGAGGAAGCGCCGCGAGATCTTCTCATAGGCCGGATCGAAGCGGAGCGAGAGGTCCGTCGTCAGCATGGTCGGCACATGCTTCTTGGACTTGTCGAAGGCATCGGGAATGACGGCCTCGGTGTTCTTGGCCTTCCACTGCTGTGCCCCCGACGGCGCCTTCGTCAGCTCCCATTCGTACTTGAACAGGTTCTCGAAGAAGTAGTTGCTCCACTTGGTCGGCGTCTGCGACCAGGTGACTTCCGGGCCGCCGGTGATCGCATCGGCGCCGACGCCGGTGCCGTGCTTGCTTTTCCAGCCGAGGCCCTGATCTTCCAGCGCGCCCGCTTCCGGTTCCGGACCGACCAGCGACGGATCGCCCGCGCCGTGGGCCTTGCCGAACGTGTGACCGCCCGCGATCAGTGCGACGGTTTCCTCGTCGTTCATCGCCATGCGGAAGAAGGTCTCGCGGATGTCCTTGGCCGCGGCGATCGGATCCGGCTTGCCGTTCGGGCCTTCCGGGTTGACGTAGATGAGGCCCATCTGCACCGCGCCGAGCGGCTCGGCGAGTTGACGCTCGCCGCTGTAGCGCTCATCGCCCAGCCAGGTGCCTTCCGGGCCCCAATAGAGCTCTTCCGGCTCCCAGACGTCGGCGCGGCCACCCGCAAAACCAAACGTCTTGAAGCCCATCGACTCCAGCGCGACGTTGCCGGCCAGCACCATCAAATCGGCCCAGGAGATCTTGCGGCCGTATTTCTGCTTGATCGGCCAGAGCAGGCGGCGTGCCTTGTCGAGGTTGGCGTTGTCGGGCCAGCTGTTGAGCGGCGCGAAGCGCTGCTGACCGGCGCCGGCGCCACCGCGGCCGTCGGTGATGCGGTAAGTGCCCGCGCTGTGCCAGGCCATGCGGATCATCAGGCCGCCGTAATGACCGAAGTCGGCCGGCCACCATTCCTGCGAGTCCGTCATCAGGGCGGTCAGGTCCTTGACGACCGCGTTCAGGTCGAGCGACTTGAACTCCTTGGCATAGTCGAATTCTTTGCCCATCGGATCGGACAGGTCGGAATTCTTGTGCAGCATCTCGATGCTGAGCTGGGTTGGCCACCAGTCGCGGTTCACGCGCGTGGGTTTTCCGCCCGTAAACGGGCACTTCGAAGTGTCATCCATGATTACCTCCTC
The DNA here is from genome assembly GCF_900099855.1 of Bradyrhizobium sp. Rc2d. Lineage (NCBI taxonomy): Bacteria > Pseudomonadati > Pseudomonadota > Alphaproteobacteria > Hyphomicrobiales > Nitrobacteraceae > Bradyrhizobium > Bradyrhizobium sp. Rc2d. Next base: position 31,402 of record NZ_FNCU01000004.1, read on the forward strand.
TGGTGGCGTCCGACGGCGCCTTTGACCAGGTAGAACCACTCTAAGCGTCGCCTCCCATCAGGTGAAGTTGACTTTAATGATCGCTGCGATAGGATTTTCTGATGATAAACCTGACGCTGCGGCAGCTCCGCTATTTCGATGCGCTGGCGCGCCACGGCCATTTCGGCCGCGCAGCCGAGGCCTGCTCGATCTCGCAGCCGGCCTTGTCGATGCAGATCAAGGAGTTGGAAGAGACCCTCGGCGGCCTGCTGCTGGAGCGCAGCGCGCGGCAGGTCGCGCTGACCCGGTTCGGCGAGGAGCTCGCGCAACGCGTCCGCGACATCTTGCGCTCGGTCGATGAGCTCGGCGATTTCGCCCGGGCATCACGGGACCGCTTCGCCGGTCGCCTGCGCATTGGCATGATCCCGACCATCGCGCCCTATCTCTTGCCCAAGATCACCAAGAACCTGACGCGCATGCATCCGGAGCTCGATATCCGCGTGCGCGAGACCATGACGCCGCGGCTGATCCAGGAGCTGGTCGAGGGCCGGCTCGACACCGCCATCGTCGCGCTGCCGGTGTCCGAGCCCTCGCTCACCGAAGTCGCGCTGTTCGACGAGAAATTCCTGCTGGTGCGGCCGGGCGCGGACGAGGGAACCCCGGTGCCGTCGCGCGAGATGATGCGCGAGATGCGGCTGTTGCTGCTCGAGGAGGGGCACTGCTTCCGCGATCAGGCGCTGTCCTTCTGCAACATGCAATCGGCGCCGCCGCGCGAGATGCTGGATGCGAATTCCCTCTCGACGTTGGTCCAGATGGTCAGTGCCGGCATCGGCGTCACCTTGATCCCGGAGATGGCGGTGCCGGTGGAGACGCGATCGGCCTCGGTCTCGCTGGCGCGCTTCCGTGACCCCCAACCCTCGCGCACCATCGGCATGGTCTGGCGCAAGACCAATCCGCTGGCGCGACAGCTGCTGCAGATCTCCGAGGTGGTGTGTCTGTCGGCCGGCAAGGCGCGCCCGCGTCCGGCCGCGCGCAGTCACAGTGCCTGAGCGCCGGATGCCGCATCCGATCATCCGCCCTGCGCGCGCCGACGAACATGACGAGATCGGCCGCGTCTGGATGGAGAGCTGGGTCTCGACCGGCCTCGCCGAGGCCAGCGATTTCCTGCTGGCAAATCTGCGCGCGCGCGTCCGGCGCGAGATCGAGAACGGCTGGAGCCTGTTCGTCGCCGACGACAACGGCACGATCGCCGCGATGCTGGCGCTACATCTGCCCAAGCGCTATCTCGATATGCTTTTCGTCGCGCCCGCCTATCAGAGCCAATCGCTCGGCCGGCAATTGCTCGCCTTCACACGCACGCAACTGCCTGATGAGATGTACCTGCGCTGCGTGCGCGAGAACGAAAAGGCCTGGCGTTGGTACGAGCGCGAGGGATTTGTATTCGAGAAGGAAGAGGTCGAACCGTCGAACGGGTTCGTGATGAAGTATTATCGGTGGAAGAACAAGGGAAACGCGTCATGATCAAGCTCTATTGGTCGCCCCGCTCGCGCTCGTTCACGACGCTCTGGCTGATGGAGGAGAGCGGCCTCACCTATGAGCGCGTGCTGACCGATATTTCGACCGGTGCGCAAAAGGCGCCGGACTATTTGAAGATCAATCCGATGGGCAAGGTGCCGGCGCTGACCGACGGCGACGCCGCACTCGGCGAGGCCGCCGCGATCTGCGCCTACATTGGCGATCGCTATCCCGAGACCAAGCTCGCTCCCGCTGTGACCGATCCGCGCCGCGCGCGCTATCTGCAATGGCTGTTCTTCTCGCCGGGCTGCATCGAGCCCGCCATCATCCAGATCTACACCAAGATCGAGATCCCGACCTCGACCGCGGCCTGGGGCAGCGCGACGCAGGTCTTCGACGTGCTGGAAGCCGCGCTCGCGAAGGGACCGTGGATTCTCGGCGAGGAGTTCTCAGCCGCCGACATCACCATCGGCTCCGGCCTGAACTTCGCGGTGCGACTGTTCAAGATGGTGCCGTCGCGCCCGGCGTTCGATGCCTATCTCGCGCGCTGCATGGCGCGGCCGGCATTCCAGCGCGCCGAGAAGATCGCGGTGGGGTGAGCACACGTTCAACTGTCATCGTCCGCGAAGGCGGACGATCCAGTATTCCAGAGACAACAGTGATAGATTGAGATGGCGCGGCGTACTGGATGCCCCGCCTTCGCGGGGCATGACAACTCGCCGCCGCCTATTCCGCCTTCAAATCGTCAGGCCTCGGCATCAGGATGATGTTGTAGCCGGAATCGACGTAGTGGATTTCGCCGGTCACGCCGCCGGAGAGATCCGACAGCAGATACAGCGCCGAGCCGCCGAGCTCTTCGAGCGTGACGCCGCGGCGCAGCGGCGCATGCTTCTGCTGGAATGCGAACATCGCCCGCGCCTCGCCGATGCCGGAGCCGGCGAGCGTGCGGATGGGGCCTGCGGAGATCGCGTTGACGCGGATGCCGCGCGGCCCGAAATCGGCGGCGAGATAGCGCACGGAGGCTTCCAGCGCCGCCTTGGCCACGCCCATCACGTTGTAGTTCGGCATCGCGCGCTCCGAGGCGCCGAAGGTCAGCGTGATCATGCTGCCGCCCTCTGTCATCAGCTCGGCGGCGCGTTTTGCGACCTCCGTGAAGGAGAAACAGGAGATCACCATGGTGCGCGAGAAATTCTCGCGGCTGGTGTCGGCGTAGCGGCCCTTCAGCTCGTTCTTGTCGGCAAAGCCGATCGCGTGGATCACGAAATCGAGCTGGCCCCACTTGTCGCGGAGCGCAGCAAAGGTCGCATCGACGCTGGCGATATCCTCGACGTCGCACGGCAGCACCAGATCGATGCCGAGCTGCTCCGCCAGCGGCTTGACGCGCTTACCCAGGGCCTCGCCCTGGAAGGTGAAGGCGAGCTCGGCGCCGTGGGCATGCAATGTCTTCGCCATGCCCCAGGCGATCGAATGATCATTGGCGATGCCCATGATCAGACCGCGCTTGCCTTTCATCAATCCTTCCATCTCACGATCACCTTCCGCTTTCGTCATGCCCGGGCATAGCCGTCTGAAGGACGGCGTCGCTTCGCTCGACTATGTCCCGGGCATCCACGCCCTTCGAAACCTGAGGCCAAGACGTGGATGGCCGGGACAAGCCCGGGCATGACGAGAAAATCAACGGTGCGCCAACAACGCCGTCACGCATCCAGCCGGCTGAATACCAGCGTGGCGTTGGTGCCGCCGAAGCCGAAGGAGTTCGACAGCACGGTGCCGATCTTGACGTTGTCGATGCGCTTGCGCACGATCGGCATGTCCGCGAATACGGGATCGAGCTCCTGGATGTGCGCGCTCTCGCAGATGAAGCCGTTGTTCATCATCAGCAGCGAATAGATCGCTTCCTGCACGCCGGTGGCGCCCAGCGAGTGACCGGTCAGCGCCTTGGTCGCCGAGATCGGCGGGCACTTCTCGCCGACGCCGAAAACTCTGCGGATCGCCTCGATCTCCGGCGGATCGCCGGCGGGCGTCGAGGTCGCGTGCGGATTGATGTAGTCGACCTTGGTCTTCACCGTCGACATCGCCATGCGCATGCAGCGCTCGGCGCCTTCGCCTGATGGCGCGACCATGTCGTAACCGTCCGAGGTCGCGCCATAACCGACGATCTCGCCATAGATGCGCGCGCCGCGCGCCTTGGCATGCTCGAGCTCTTCCAGCACCAGCACGCCGGCGCCGCCGGCGATGACGAAGCCGTCGCGATTGACGTCGTAGGGACGCGAGGCAGTGGCGGGCGTGTCGTTGTATTTCGAGGACATCGCGCCCATGGCGTCGAACAGCACCGACAGCGACCAGTCCAGCTCTTCGCAGCCGCCGGCGAAGATGACGTCCTGCTTGCCGATCTGGATCGTCTCATAGGCGTTGCCGACACAATGGTTCGACGTCGCACAGGCCGAGGAGATCGAATAGTTCACGCCCTTGATCTTGAACCAGGTCGCAAGCGTCGCGGAGGCCGTGGACGACATCGCCTTCGGCACGGCAAACGGTCCGACGCGCTTCGGTCCCTTGCTGCGGGTGATGTCGGCGGATTCGACGATGGTGCGCGCCGAGGGGCCGCCGGAGCCCATGATGATGCCGGTGCGGATGTTGGAGACTTCGTCAGGCGACAGACCGGAATCCTGGATCGCCTGCTCCATCGCGACGTGATTCCACGCCGCGCCCTGCCCGAGGAAACGCATGGCACGGCGGTCGACCACCGTCGCAGGATCGAGCGTCGGCTCGCCTTGCACCTGCGAACGGAAGCCGAGCTCGGCATATTTCTCAGCCCGCGAAATGCCCGACTTCGCCTCGTGCAGGCTCGCAAGCACTTCCTGGGTGTTGTTTCCGATCGACGAGACAATGCCCATCCCGGTGACCACAACCCGCCTCATGACAGCCTCGCCTAAATCGTTGCCTTCTTGGTGATGCGCTCAGCCCAGGCTCGTGCCCTGCTTGAACAGGCCGACCTTCAGGTCCTTGGCGCGATAAATAATCTGGTCATCGACCGAAAGCCACCCGTCGGCGATACCGAGCACGAGCTTTGAACGCATCACGCGTTTGATATCGACGTTGTACACAACCTTGCGGGCCTCGGGCAGCACCTGGCCGCCGAACTTCAGCTCGCTGAGGCCGAGCGCGCGGCCGCGACCTTCGCCACCGATCCAGCCGAGATAGAAGCCGACCATCTGCCACAGCGCATCGAGGCCGAGACAACCGGGCATCACCGGATCGTTCTTGAAGTGGCAGCCGAAGAACCAGAGGTCGGGTTTCACGTCGAGCTCGGCGCGCACCAGGCCCTTGCCGAACTCCCCGCCATTGTCGCTAATTTCCGTGATGCGGTCGAACATGAGCATCGGCGGCAGCGGCAACTGGGCATTGCCCGGGCCGAACATCTCGCCGCGGGCACACGCCAGCAGATCTTCGTATTCGTAACCGTTGCGCCTGTTCAGCATGCACGAGCCTCTGTTCTAATCCCGATTGAGCGACGTTTTTTGGCGAAAATGGGCCCCATCTCGGTCGGAGAGCAACGCCAATTGCCATCGTCAGGCGCACCTCCCGCAAGCCCCGATGGACTGCGGACGGGCCGCCATGCCTGGCTGCGCCAAAATCGGCTAAGCGGAACCGCGCGCTCTCTAACACAGGCATTTCGGGTCGCAAAGCGCGTCCATGAAGGTAAAATGACCGCTCCCCTCGACCGGTTCCAAGCCTGATTAGAACCTCTCTAGTTGCGAGAAACTTGCATCTGCATCTTTCTGTTCTTATATTGCAGGGAGATATTGTTCACGCGTGCCCGAAATCTGGAAATGAGCGAGAATACCGCGCCCCATCACGACGACGACGTCCATTCCGCGGCCCTCTTGTCCGGCCGCCAGCCGGCCCTGACCGGCTGCCCGTGGCACGACGTCAACGAAATGCTCCAGTCCGCGGGGCTCCGCCCGACGCGCCAGCGCATGGCGCTCGGCTGGCTCTTGTTCGGCAAGGGTGCGCGCCACCTCACGGCTGAAATGCTCTATGAGGAAGCGACGCTGGCCAAGGTTCCGGTGTCGCTGGCGACCGTCTACAACACGCTGAACCAGCTGACCGATGCCGGCCTGCTGCGCCAGGTCAGCGTCGACGGCACCAAGACCTATTTCGACACCAACGTCACCACGCACCACCACTACTACCTCGAGAACAGCCATGAGCTGGTCGATATCGAGGATCCGCATCTGGCGCTGTCCAAGATGCCTGAAGTGCCCGAGGGGTACGAGATCTCGCGCATCGACATGGTCGTGCGCCTGCGCAAGAAGCGCTGAGATCGTCCTGAAACGCTGAATTCGTCGTCATGGCCGGGCTTGTCCCGGCCATTTTCGTTTCCGGGATGGTGCGCTAGCGCCACCCGGGGTGAGCCCGCGGCGTCAGTTCACCTGCTCGTCCGAGTAGACGCCCCAGAGGCGCTCCTGCTGGATCCAGCCGTCAAAGCCGTTGCCGGTGACGTGGCACCAGTTTGCGGTGCACTTCTTCACCTGCGTGACGACGCCGACCTGGAGCTTGGCTGCAACCGCGCTGTCGGAATCGGGGCGGTCGTAGATCGGCGCGAGGTCGTCCTTGTGCTTCATGGTGACGACCGCGGTACGGCGACCCGACAGCAGCGAGTGATAGACCCAGCCCTCGGCGCCTTCGGAATCGCGCACCCGGCGCCAGTTCTCGAATTCAGCGGTGATTTCGACCGGCAGGCCGGCGCGGGTATAGACCCAGGCCACGTCATTGTCCTTGGTCGGGCCGGCGCGAACGTTGACGTGATCCGACTTGAGGCTGACATAGCGCGGCACCGGCAGCCCGCTGGCGGTCTGGGGGGTGTTGTCCTTCGCCGAATGCGAGGGGCTGACCGAGGCGCTCAACCAGGTACAAACGAGCGCCATCACCGAACAAAAACGCCCCAACGCCATCAACCCGTCTCCTGTCGAAGACCCGGCCAAGCCAGGTCCTCACCCTAAAACCCTGCCGCATCAGCCCCCAATCCCGCCCCATGCGGGTGTTCCCCAAAGCCAGGTCCGCAAGCCCTAACCCGTGGTTCTTGTCTTGGCCCGGCCTTCTGCTAGAGAGGACGGACGCTTGAACAACCAGTTTGCCCCGATTTTCCGGCCGGAAATATCGGGAGAGCTTGAAGGAAATGCCGGGGACGACACGGCAAGGGCAGTGTCGAACAACCGGGTTAATGAGGCCTCAACGGCCGGCCTTTGGTGACAGAGGCGGCCTGCGACGCTTCATGAGGCAGGACATGTCGGTGAAGAAAAAGCCCCTCGTCGTGGTGACGCGCAAGCTGCCGGATTCGATCGAGACGCGGATGCGCGAGTTGTTCGACGCGCGGATCAATCTCGACGACACGCCGATGTCGGCCGATCAGATCGCGGAAGCCGCGCGTACCGCCGACGTGCTGGTTCCGACCGTGACCGACCACATCAGCGCCGATGTCATCAATCAGCCCGACTGCAAGCTCCGCCTGATTGCCAATTTCGGCAACGGCGTCGACAATATCGACGTCGAAGCCGCGCATGCCCGCGGCATCACCGTCACCAACACGCCAAAAGTTCTGACCGAAGATACCGCCGACATGACCATGGCGCTGATCCTCGCGGTGCCCAGGCGGATGATCGAAGGCGCCTCGATCCTGACCGAAGGAAAACCTTGGCCGGGCTGGTCGCCGACCTGGATGCTCGGACACCGCATCGGCGGCAAACGGCTCGGCATCATCGGCATGGGCCGCATCGGCCAGGCGGTGGCGCGCCGCGCCCGCGCCTTCGGCCTGCAGATCCACTATCACAACCGCCGTCCCGTCGCGCCGAAGATCGCCGAAGAGCTGGGCGCGACCTATTGGGAAAGCCTCGACCAGATGCTGGCGCGGATGGACATCATTTCGGTGAACTGTCCGCACACGCCGGCGACCTATCATTTGCTCTCGGCGCGGCGGCTGAAGCTGATTCGGAAAGACGCCTACATCGTCAACACCGCGCGCGGCGAGGTCACTGACGAGGACACGCTGATCAAGCTGATCGAAGGCGGCGAGATCGGCGGCGCCGGCCTCGACGTCTACGAGCACGAGCCCGCGGTCAATCCAAAACTGGTGCGGCTCGCCAAGGCCGGCAAGGTCACGCTGCTGCCGCACATGGGTTCGGCCACGATCGAGGGCCGTGTCGAGATGGGCGAGAAGGTGATCATCAACATCCGCACCTTCCTCGACGCCCACAAGCCGCCGGATCGCGTGCTGCCGAGCATGCTCTAGGATCTATCCGTCTTGCGCTTGCGCCAGTCCGCGACAAAATCGATGAAGGCGCGCAGCGCCGGTGGCACCTGGCGTCGGCTCGGATAGTACAGGAACGGGCCGGGAAACGGCTCGCACCAATCTACCATCAAGCTGACCAGTGCGCCGGACTTCAGGGCTTCGCCGACATAGCCATCGATCGTTGCCCAGATGCCGGCGCCGTCGAGCGCGGCGTGCATGGCCAGGGTCATATTCGTCGAGATCAGCTTGGCCGGCGGATCGACCTTCATGATCTGGCCAGCCCTCTCGAACTCCCAATCGTGCATGACGCCGCTCGAGTAGCGGGCGCGGATGCAATCATGGTCGAGCAGATCCTTCGGATGTTTCGGCCTGCCGCGGCGCGCAAGGTAAGCCGGCGACGCGACGACGACATAGCGCTGCGGGCCGCTCAGCGGAATCGCCACCATGTCCTGCGCGAGATGTTCGCCATAGCGGACGCCGGCGTCAAAGCCGGCACTGACGATGTCGACGAAACCGCTCTCGGAGACGATGTCGAGATCGACCTGCGGATACGCTTGTAGGAACGGCCCGACCATCGGCGCCAGCACAAGGTCGACCGCCGGCGGCGGCGCGTTGATACGCAAGCGGCCCGAGGCGATCTCGCGCAGGCCCCGTACCTGATCCAGGGCATCGCCGACGTCGCGCAAGGCCGGTGCGACGCGTGACAGCAGCAGTTCGCCCGCCTCGGTCAGCGCGACGCTGCGGGTGGTGCGGTTCATCAGGCGGACCCCAAGGCGCTCCTCCAGGTCTCGCAATCGCTGGCTAAGGCTCGACACCGACACGCGAATATCCTGCGCCGCACGCCGGAAATTGCGGGTGCGGGCGACCGCCACGAAGACATCGAGATCGCGCAGGTCAGGCTCGGCCATTGTTCGCCAGAATGAACAAGCCATTCTGGATTGTCCAGCTTATCGGCGCAATCGATAGGGCGCATATCTGCCCTCGTCACGCGGCGTACTCCGCCTGCCGCGTCTTCGAGGAGAGCCATCATGGAACAGCGCAAACTCGGTTCAACCGGCCCCATCGTCTCCACCCTTGGGCTCGGCTGCATGGGCATGTCGGAGGTCTACGGCCCCGCCGATCGCGGCGAGGCCATCGCCACGGTGCATGCGGCGCTCGATGCCGGCATCACGCTGCTGGATACTGGCGATTTCTACGCCATGGGCCACAACGAGATGCTGGTCCGCGAAGCGCTGAAGGACATCGCGCGCGACAGGGTCCAGATCAGCGTCAAGTTCGGCGCGCTGCGCGGCCCGGCCGGCGAATTCGCCGGCATGGATTGTCGGCCGGCAGCGATCAGGAATTTTCTCGCCTATTCGCTGCAACGTCTCGGCACTGACTGCATCGACATCTATCGCCCGGCGCGGCTCGATCCGAACGTGCCCATCGAGGAGACCATCGGCGGCCTCGCCGATCTCGTGAAGGCCGGCTACATCAGGCATATCGGCCTGTCCGAGGTCGGTTCCGACACCATCCGCCGCGCGCATGCCGTGTATCCGATCGCCGATCTCCAGATCGAATATTCGCTGATCGAGCGTGGCATCGAGCCCGATATCCTCAAAACTTGCCGCGAACTCGGCATCGGCATCACGGCCTATGGCGTGCTGGCGCGCGGGCTGATCAGCGGCCATTGGACCAGGGACAGCGGCAAGGCCGGCAAGGACTACCGGCTGATGACGCCGCGCTTCCAGGGCGCAAATCTCGACGCCAATCTCGCGCTGGTGGAATCCCTGCGCGCGATCGCCGCCGAGATCGGCGCAACGCCGGCGCAGGTCGCAATCGCCTGGGTGGCGGCGCAGGGCCAGGAGATCGTGCCGCTGGTCGGCGCGAGAACCCGCACCCGTCTCACCGAAGCGCTCGGCGCGACCAGGGTGACGCTGACACAGGCTCATCTCGCTGCGCTGGCCAAGGCATTTCCGCCGGATGTCGCCGCCGGCACGCGCTATGCGGCCGAGCAGATGGCGCATCTCGACAGCGAGAAGCCGGCCACGAGGTAACGGCGATCAGGTGCGGTGGGCGCTGAGGTCGGTGACGACGGGCCCATCGCCGTTGAGCGGATTGGCCGGATCTCGCCCGTAGCGCAGCGTCTCGAAGCGCATCGCGCGCGCATCGATCATCAGGAGGCGGCCGATGAGTCCATCGCCAAAGCCGACGATCTCGCGGATCGCCTCCAGCGCCATCATCGAGCCGAGCACCCCCGCCAGCGCCCCCATGACGCCGGCCTCCGCGCAGGCCGGCACCGTGCCGGGCGGCGGTGCCTCCGGAAACAGGCAGCGATAGGTCGGATTGAATTCGCCCTGCTCGTTCTTCTCATGTGCGCGTATGGTGGTGAGCGAGCCGTCGAAGGTGCCGAGCGCCGCCGTGATCAGCGGCCGCTTTGCAAAGAAGCAGGCGTCCGAGACCAGATAGCGCGTCGAGAAATTGTCGGAGCCGTCGAGCACGAGGTCGTAGTCGCCGATCAGGCTGAGCGCATTGTCGGCGTTGAGCCAGGTGGCGTGGCCGACGAAACGGACATGCGGATTGAGCGCGGCGATCCGCTCGGCGGCGCTTTCGACTTTGTGCCGGCCGATATCGGGCGTCGTATGGATGACTTGGCGCTGGAGGTTGGACAGCGACACCACGTCGTCATCGACCACGCCGAGCGTGCCGACGCCGGCGGCGGCCAGATACATCAGAGCGGGCGCGCCGAGCCCGCCGGCGCCGATCACCAGCACGGAGGCCCGCTTCAGCGCAGCCTGGCCGGGACCGCCGACATCGCGCAGCACGATATGGCGGGCATAGCGTTCGAGTTCATCCGGGCTCAGCATCGTCGTATGTTCCTCTCGACCCTCATGGTGAGAAGGCGCAAAGCGCCGTCTCGAACCATGAAGGGCCCCGATCTCGCCCGTGGCCATCCTTCGAGACGCCGCCTTGAGGCCGCTCCTCAGGAAGAGGACTTGAGTTCGTGGCCTCTATCGCCACCTGAACCACCGCATCATTGGTCGCGACCAAGGAGATGTGCTTCAATGACATGGCGTTCAATGGGCTGGCTGGATTTGTCATGAGATCGATGCTTGCGGCAACACTGATGTTTGCGGCTGCCACAGGCGCGAACGCCCAGAACGCCCAGATGACGGCGCCACAGGTCCCCGGCACCAAGCCGAAGACGGTGCAGACCGTGCCGATCCAGCCTCCGGCGATGCAGACGCCGTCGGCCACAGCGGATGCCATGGCAAGAGCTGAGCGGCTGGCGCTCCAGTCCGACCTCGCCTGGGTCGGCCAGTACAACGGCGCCATCACCGGCGACGTCAGCGAGCGCATGGTCAACGCCATCAAGGAGTACCAGAAGGCCAAGGGCGGCAAGCCGACCGGCGTGCTCAATCCGCAGGAGCGCGCCGCGCTCGCCGAGACGGCACGAAAGAAACAGGAGAGCGTCGGCTGGAAGATCGTGACGGAGCCGACCAGCGGCGCCCGGCTCGGCATCCCCGGCAAGCTGGTGCCGCAGCAGGCGAGCGACGCCAACGGTTCGAAATGGACTTCGCCGACCGGCACGGTTCAGGTGCTGCTCAGCCGCCGCAAAGAGGCGAACCCGACCTCGGCGAAACTCGCCGACTTGGAGAAGGAGCCGTCCGGGCGCAAGGTCGATTACACCGTGGTGAAGCCCGACTTCTTCGTGCTGTCGGGATTGCAGGGCCTGAAGAAGTTTTATGTCCGCGGCACCTTCAAAGGCGACGAGGTCCGCACCATGACAATCCTCTACGATCAGGCGACCGAGAACACGGTCGAGCCGGTCGTGATCGCGATGTCGAGCGCCTTCAATGCATTTCCGTCGGGACCGCAAGCCGGGCCGCCGCCGCGCAAGACCGTCGAATACGGCACCGGCATTGTCGTCAGCGACGATGGTGCGATCGTCACTGACCGCCTCGTCACCGATGGCTGTCTCGCGATCACGATCGCGGGCTATGGCAGCGCCGACCGTCTCGCCGAGGACAAGGAGCACGATCTCGCGCTCCTGCACATTTACGGCGCGCGCGGCCTGAAGCCGCTCAGCCTCGTCGGCGGTACGGCAAAGACGAGTGTCGATGTCGTCGGTATCGCCGATCCGCAGAGCCAGGGCGGCGCGGCCGGCGTGTCGAGCCTCAAGTCCGCGCTGGCGCCGGTCGCATCAAGCAGTTCCGCATTATCGCCGCCACCATCGGTGGGATTCTCCGGCAGCCCGGCCATTGACGCCGACGGCAAGTTCGCCGGCATTGCGCTGCTGAAGCCGGCGATGGTCGCGGGCCCCGCGACATCAATGTCGGCGTCACAGGCGGTGATGGTCGCCGCGGAGACGGTGCGCGATTTCCTCAAGGCGAACGCCGTCATCGCAAACGGCACATCGACCGATGCAAGGGCGGCCGTCGTGCGCGTGATCTGCGTGCGCAAATAAGTCTCGTGTCCCGGACGCGCTGCAACGCCCCAGCGTTGCTGCGCAGAGCCGGGACCCAGGCCACTACAAATCCTGTGCAAGAGTTTCTGGGCCCCGGCTCAGCAGCGCATCACTGCGTGCTGCGCTGCGTCCGGGGCACGAGATCAATCGGCACGCATCCTACGTACGACTACGGGTCCGGTAATGGTACGGATTCGCTGGCATTCGCTATTCCGCCATCATCGTTGCCATTGATTCGGACCTCCGCGATCCCCTTTGGATCGGGCCGGCACGTCCTGAGCGAGAAGAGCTCAGCATCGAGATCGATGCACGTTCGCGTGGCGTATTCCTGACCCAAGCATTCCAAAGGATTGATCTTCAATGCACACGATCGTACTGGCCACCCAAAAGGGTGGCAGCGGCAAGAGCACGCTTGCCATCGGCCTCGCGCTCGCAGCTCAGCAAGCCGGCTTCACCGTCCGCCTGATCGAGACCGACCCGCAGGGCACCCTGTCCAGCTGGCAGCGCCGCCGCACCACCGAGGATCTCGTCGTCGAGCCGATCTATCACGCCGCCGACATCGCGCCGCGCCTGCAAATGCTGGCCGACAGCGGCCTCCAGCTCGCGATCGTCGACACCGCAGCCGGTCTCAGCGCCGCCACCACGGCTGCGATCCGCCATTCCGATCTCTGCCTGATCCCGGCCCGCCCGAGCGTCGCCGACATCGAGGCGACCGCTTCGACGCTCAGCGTCGCGCGCGCCTGGAAGCGCCACTTTGCCTTCGTGCTGAACCAGACCCCGATCCGCGGCCAGCGCATCGACAATGCCGCCAGCACCCTGGCCGAGGAAGCCGCGCTCGATCTTGCCGAGGTGCTCGCGCGTCCGCTGATCGTGATGCGCAACGATCACCAGGACTCACTCGCGAACGGTCTCGCGGTCAGCGAATTCGCGCCGAACGGCAAATCGGCGGACGAGATCCGCGGCCTCTGGCACTGGATCGAGACCCGGCTCGAACTCTCCGCCACGACCCATCTGCTGGCCAGCCAGATGATGTCGGCTGCGGACGGCATGCTGCATGTCAGCGCCGAGCTTTCGGCGGACGAGACCAAGATACTGGCGTCCTGAGCGGGGCGATCGCTCGGACGGCAGCGGGCTCTTCACTATCCGGTTGAAGAGCCCAAGCGACGAAGCAATCCGGCCACCAGCCCGGCCGGGTTGCTTCGCTTCTCTTTTGGGGGAGAGGCTCGACCTACCCGTCATTGCGAGCGAAGCGAAGCAATCCAGAGTACCTCCGCGGTGACAGTCTGGATTGCTTCGTCGCAAGAGCTCCTCGCAATGACGGAGTGCGGTAGGCATATCGGCTAGCAGAAACTCACCTTCTGTCGGCCGCTCGCCTGATCCTCACTTCTGACATTTCGGACACCAGAAGGTCGACCGGCCGTTCTGCGTAAACCGCTTGATGGTGCCGCCGCAGCCCGGCGTCGTGCATTTCTCGCCCTCGCGGTCATAGACCCTAAACGAGTGCTGGAAATAGCCGAGCTCGCCCGAGGTCTGACGGTGATCGCGCAGTGACGATCCGCCGGCCTTGATGGCATCGTTCAGCACGGTGTGGATCGCGCCGACCAATCGCTTGGCATGGTCCGTCGGCTCGCCCCCGGCAACGCCCTTGCGTTGTCCGGCCTTGGTCGACAACGTCGCGGCGATCCGGCGCGGCGACAGATGCGAGCGGTGCAGCGCTTCACAGACATAGATGTTGCCGAGCCCCGCCACCACGCGCTGGTCGAGCAGCGCCGCCTTCAGGCTGGTGGTCTTGCCGGCACAGGACCGCGCCAGCATCGCGGCATCGAACTCGTTGCCGAGCGGCTCGGGGCCGAGCCCACGCAGTAGCGGCTCGTCTTCGAGCGCCTTGCGCGCGATCACCTTCATGTAACCGAAGCGGCGCGGGTCGTTGAAGACGATGTCGGCGCCCGAGGACATCCGAAACAGCACGTGGTCGTGCGCCGAGTCCTTGCCGCGGGGATAGTGAAACTCGCCGGGCTGCGCGGCATCGTTGTCCGGCTTGATGACGCGGAACGAGCCCGACATGCCCAGATGCATCAGGAGCACGTCGCCGGAGGCGAGATCGGCCATGAGATATTTTGCGCGGCGGCCGAGCCCGGTGACGACCTGCCCCTTGAGCCGCGCCACGAAGTCCGGCTGGAACGGAAAGCGCAAATCCGGCCGCCGGGCCTCCGCAACAAGGATTTTCGCACCCTCCATGACGGGCTGAAGGCCGCGGCGGACGGTCTCGACTTCGGGCAATTCAGGCATGGTCAGGCATTCACCTTATGAGGGCGGTGTGATAGCGCCATTGCGGCGGGCGCGCTATGGTCCGCCTCGTGGAGTAGAGTAATGGATCGGCCGGGCGAAACCACGCATTTTGGCTTCAGGGACGTCCCCTTAGGGGACAAGCAGACGCTGGTGAACGATGTGTTTCACAGCGTGGCCTCGCGCTATGATCTCATGAACGACCTGATGTCCGGTGGCCTGCACCGGGTCTGGAAGGACATCATGATCAACGCGCTCGACCCGCCGAGGAGCGGCCGGCCGTTCGCGCTGCTCGATGTCGCCGGCGGCACCGGTGACATCTCGTTCCGCGCCGCCAAGGCGGCAGGCTCGGGCTTCCATGCCACCGTCTGCGACATCAACACCGACATGCTCGCCGTGGGCCGCGAGCGCGCCGCCAAGCGGCATCTTGAGACCCAGGTTGATTTCGTCGAGGGCAATGCCGAAACGCTCGCCTTCGCCGATCGCAGCTTCGATGCCTATACGATCGCCTTCGGCATCCGCAACGTGCCGCAGATCGACCTTGCGCTCCGCGAGGCCTATCGCGTGCTCAAGCCCGGCAGCCGTTTCCTGTGCTTGGAATTCTCGACCGTCGAGATGCCGGGCCTCGATCGCCTCTATGACTTGTTCTCGTTCAAGGTGATCCCGCCGCTTGGCCGCATGGTCACGGGCGACGCCGAGTCCTACCAGTACCTGGTCGAATCGATCCGCAAGTTTCCAAAGCCAGGCGTCTTCGCCGACATGATCCGCGACGCAGGCTTTTCCCGCGTCAGCTGGCAGACACTCAGCGGCGGCATCGTCGCATTGCATTCAGGCTGGCGTTTGTGATCTCTGCCATTAGCCACATTGCGCGCCTGATCCGCGCCGCGTTCGTGTTCGCGCGCGAAGGCGTGTTCGGCTCGGTCGATCGCAGCCTGGTGCCGCCGCCGGGACAGCTCGCGCTGAAGCTGGCCCGCCTCATCGAGCGGCGCGGCGTCAAGCACGGTCCGCGGATATCGCGAGCCCTCACCCGAATGGGCCCGGCCTATCTCAAGCTCGGGCAGTTCCTGGCAACGCGCCCCGACGTCGTCGGCGTCATCATGGCGCGCGATCTCGAAAGCCTCCAGGATCGCCTGCCGCCGTTTTCGCAAGCCGAAGCGGAGGCGGCGATCACGACGTCGCTGGAACGGCCGCTGACGGATGTGTTTGCGAGCTTCGGCCCCCCAGTCGCGGCCGCCTCGATTGCGCAGGTGCATCGCGGCGAGGTCATGCGCGACGGCATCCGCAAGCCGGTTGCGATCAAGGTGCTCCGGCCCAACGTCGCCGCACGTTTCCGCCGCGACCTCTCCGACTTTTTCTTCGTCGCGCACAAGGCCGAAGCCTATTCTTCCGAGGCACGGCGCCTGCGCCTCATCGAAGTCATCAACACCATGTCGCGCTCGGTCGCGATGGAGATGGATCTGCGGCTGGAGGCCGCGGCGCTGTCGGAGATGGCGGAGAACACGCGCGACGACCCTGATTTCCGCGTGCCGATCGTCGACTGGGATCGCACCACGCACAACGTGCTGACGATGGAGTGGATCGACGGCATCGCGCTGAACGATCACAAGCGCCTTGCAGAGGCGCAGGTCGACCTGCCCGATCTCGGCCGCAAGGTGATCCAGAGCTTTTTGCGGCACGCGCTGCGCGACGGCTTCTTCCACGCCGACATGCATCCGGGCAATCTGTTCCTGGATGATACCGGCCGTCTCGTCGCGGTCGATTTCGGCATCATGGGCCGGCTCGGGATGAAGGAGCGGCGCTTCCTCGCCGAGATCCTGCTCGGCTTCATCACCCGCGACTACCGCCGCGTCGCCGAGGTGCATTTCGAGGCGGGCTATGTGCCCGCGCATCATTCGGTCGAGAATTTCGCGCAAGCGATCCGCGCCATCGGCGAGCCGATCCACAACCGCACCGCCGAGGAGATCTCGATGGCGCGGCTGTTGACGCTGCTGCTCGAGGTCACCGGCCTGTTCGACATGAGGACGCGGCCCGAGCTGATTCTGCTGCAAAAGACCATGGTCGTGGTCGAGGGCGTGGCGCGCGGCTTCGATCCCAAGCTCGACATCTGGAAGGTCGCGGACCCCGTGGTGCGCGAATGGATCGAGCGCAATCTCGGGCCGATCGGCCGGGTCCAGGGCGCGCTGGCGGGGACCGGAGACATTGCGCGCGTGCTGATGCGCCTGCCGGAGATCGCCGAGCGGTCGGTGAAGGTGCTGGAGCAGCTCGAGACCATGACGCGGGAGGGCATAGGGCTGTCGCCGGAGAGCATCGCCGCGATGGGCCGCAGCGAGGGCCGCAAGAACCGCGGGCGCACCGTGGCGCTCTGGATCATCGCCGCGACCTTCATCGGCATTCTGATCGCCGTCCGGAATCTGTGATTGCACTGCAATCACACGAATGATAGCATCGCGATCATTCCGTGCTGGAGGGCGTCATGGCAAGCCTGACCATCCGCAAGCTCGACGACGCCGTCAAAACCTATCTGCGGCTGCGCTCGGCCAAGAACCACAGGTCAGTCGAGGAAGAGGTCCGGGTCATCCTGCGGGAGCTGATCGAGGGCCGCGAGGAGCCGCTGACGCCGTTTGCGGTGCCGCCTGCGGCAGCCTCAGCCCCGACACCCCAACGTATCAGCGCCGCTCCCGAGGCCAGCGTCACCCTGATCATCGGCGGCGGCATCGCAGCCTACAAGTCGCTCGACCTGATCCGAAGGCTCAAGGAACGGCGCGTCGAGGTGCGTTGCGTGTTGACCAAGGCAGCGCAGCAATTCGTCACGCCGCTGGCGGTGAGCGCGCTGTCGCATGAGCGCGTCTACACCGACCTGTTCGACCCCCAGAGCGAGTTCGATGCCGGCCATATCAGGCTCGCGCGCGACTGCGATCTGATCGTGGTGGCGCCGGCGACCGCCGACCTCCTGGCCAAGATGGCGAACGGCCATGCCGACGATCTCGCCAGCGCCATCCTGCTCGCGACCAATCGCAAGGTGCTGCTGGCGCCGGCGATGAACCCGCTGATGTGGAACAACGCGGCGACGCGTCGCAACGTCGCGCAGCTCCAGCGCGACGGCGTGGTGTTGGTCGGGCCGAATTCCGGCGAGATGGCGGAGGCCGGGGAAGCCGGAACCGGTCGCATGTCGGAGGCGATCGAGATCGCCAATGCCGCCGAGCGGCTGCTGCGGCCGCCCGTGCCGCGCCCACTCGCCGGCAAGCGCGTGCTGATCACCGCAGGACCCACGCACGAGCCGATCGATCCGGTGCGCTACATCGCCAATCGCTCCTCCGGCAAGCAGGGCTTTGCCATCGCCGCCGCTGCCCAGGCCGCCGGCGCCGAGGTGATCCTCGTCAGCGGCCCGGTCGATCTCAGCGATCCCCAGGGCGTGACGGTGAAGCATGTCGAATCGGCACGGCAGATGCTGGAGCAGGTACAGGCCGCGCTCCCCGCCGACATCGCGATCTTCGCCGCCGCGGTCGCCGACTGGCGCGTCGCCAACGAGGGCGAGCAGAAGCTGAAGAAGACCTCGGCCGGCATGCCCCCGCTTCAATTGGTCGAGAACCCCGACATCCTCGCCACCATCTCCAAGCTGACCGACAAGCGGCCGCCGCTGGTGATCGGCTTTGCCGCCGAGACCGAGCATCTCATCGACAACGCCAAATCAAAACTCGCGCGCAAGGGCTGCGACTGGATCGTCGCCAACGATGTCTCGCCGGCCACCGGCGTGATGGGCGGCGACCGCAACACCGTGCACCTGATCAGCCGCAAGAACGGTGAGAAGAATGGCGAGATCGCAGTTGATTCCTGGCCGGTGATGACCAAGGAACAGGTCGCCATCGAACTGGTCGCGCATGTCGCAAGGAGCGTGGCCGACAAATCCCGGGAGCGGGCATCTTGAGCACCAAAGTCACGGTCGAACTGCAACGCCTCGCCCATGCCGATGGCCTGCCGCTGCCTACCTATCAGACCGCCGAGGCCGCCGGGCTCGATCTGATGGCTGCGGTTCCGGAAAGCGAGCCGTTGACGCTCGCGCCCGGCCAATACGCGCTGGTGCCGACGGGCCTCGCAATCGCCTTGCCGCCGGGCCACGAGGCCCAGGTGCGGCCGCGCTCGGGGCTTGCCGCCAAGCACGGCGTCACCGTGCTGAACTCGCCGGGCACGATCGACGCGGACTATCGCGGCGAGATCAAGGTGATCCTGATCAATCACGGCGCGGCGCCCTTCGTGATCAAGCGCGGCGAGCGCATCGCCCAGCTGGTGATCGCGCCCGTGGTGCAGGCCGCGCTGGTTCCCGTGGCCACCTTGTCGACGACCGATCGCGGCGCCGGCGGTTTTGGTTCGACCGGCCGCTAGTTCTTCACCTCTCCCGCTTGCGGGAGAGGTCGCGGAGCGAAGCGACGCGGGTGAGGGCTCTTGCCTCCGGGGGATTGTCCCGTTGGGGAGACACCCTCTCCCCACCCCTCCCCCGCAAGCGGGGGAGGGAGCACACCTGCTTCGCAGTGGCGGTCTTACCCGAATCTTCATCGCCCGCTAACGCGCGACAGCTCCAGCCGAATCACCCGAAGAACTACGTGCGTTGGAACATCGTGCCCGGCATTTTTGGGGGGCCGCCTTTGCGTTCACGATCTGGACTCTTACCGCCGGAGTCGCGGTGAGGGTATTGTCTTTTGATTCGCGCGCGACGGGGGTCGCCGCGCGCAAATCCGTGCGATCTTGGGGCAACTATGTCAGGCGTGATCGTGTCGATGCGTCGGACGCTGTTGTCGTGCACATCGTTGGCGCGCAACGGCTTGTTGGGAAGCGCTTTCGCGGCGCTGCTGCCGGCTGCGCCGGCTGAGGCCGCCGACCTCGTCGACACTCTCTCCATCATGCTGGATTTCAACCGGCAGGAACTCGCGGTGCTCGCCACCGCACTGGCCCTGCTCGGCTTCTCGGTGGTGGCGGCGATCCTGTTGATGCGCACGCGCGTGCGCACGGCGGATAACGAGGCGCGGCTGCGCGCCCGGATCGGGGAACTGCAACTCCAGGCCGACCGCTTCGGCGCCCTGCTGTTCGCCGAGCCGCAGATCCTGATCTCCTGGCCGGCCGGCGACAACCGCGCGCAGATTTCCGGCGACATCTCGATGGTGCTACCGCGCGATTCTTCGCCGCAGCGCGTGCTCGCATTCGGAACCTGGCTGCCGCCGGAACCGGCGCTGCAGATGGATCACGCCGTCGATGCGCTGCGCCAGCACGGCGACGGGTTCCAACTGACGCTGACCACCGCGCATGGCCATACGCTGGAAGCCATCGGCCGCGCCATCGGCGGCCAGGCCATTGTCAGGATTCGCGAACTCTCCGGGCTCCGGCGCGATCTGGCCGAGACCAATCTGCGTTACAAGGCGCTCTCCGACGAGACCGAGATGCTGCGCGGCTTCGCCGCCGCTTCCCCATGGCCGATCTGGGCCAAGGGCGAGAACGGCGCACTGACCTACGCCAACCCCGCCTATGTGCGCGCGACCGAGGCGAACAGCGTCACCGATGCCCAGGAGCGCAAGCTCGAGCTGCTCGACAGCGCCGACCGCACCGCAATGGACCGGGGACTGAAGGACGCCGCCAACTTCAACTCGCGGCTGCCGATCGTGATCGGCGGCGAACGGCGCATGTATGACGTGCGCGCGGTCAATGTCGGCAGCGGCAGCGTCGGCGTCGCCATCGATGCCAGCGAGGCGGATGCGCTGAGCTCGGCCCTCGTACGCATGGCGGAGGCGCATCGCCGTACGCTCGACCAGCTCTCCTCGGGCGTGGCCGTGTTCGACGGTCAGCGCCGGCTTGCCTTTTACAACGATTCCTATCGGCGATTGTGGGATCTCGACCGCACCTTCCTCGACGCCAACCCTGATGATTCCAGCGTGCTCGACCAGCTCCGCGCCGCGCGCAAATTGCCGGAGCAGCCGGACTTCCGCGCCTGGAAGGCCAAGCTGCACGAGGCCTACCGCGCGGTCGAGACCGCCAAGGACACCTGGTTCCTGCCCGACGGCCGCGCCCTCTCGGTCGTCACCACGCCGAACCCGGAAGGCGGCGTCACCTATCTGTTCGACGACGTCACCGAGAGCCTCGACCTCGCCCGCCGCTTCGACGGCCTGATCCGCGTGCAGCGCGAGACGCTCGACAGCCTCGCCGAAGGCGTCGCGGTGTTCGGCAGCAATGGCAAGGCGCAGCTGTTCAACCCGGCCTTCGCCCGGATGTGGAAGCTGTCCAGCGATGCCATGCGCGGCGAGCCGCATATCCAGACGGTCGAAGGCTGGTGTCATCAGCTGTTCGACGACCCCGGCGTCTGGCGCCAGATCCGCGAAGCCATCACCTCGATCGAGAACCGCGCCGACATCCCGCTCAAGCTGGAACGCAAGGACGGCAGCGTGCTTCATGGCATGATCCGCCCGCTGCCTGACGGCGCGACCATGTTGACGTTCCAAGACATTACTGACACCGAGAATGTCGAGCGCGCGCTGCGCGAGCGCAACGAGGCGCTGGAGGCTGCCGACCAGATGAAGGTGGATTTCGTCCACCACGTCTCCTACGAGCTGCGCTCGCCGCTCACCACCATCATCGGCTTCGCGCATTTCCTCAGCGATCCCTCAACCGGGCCGCTGACGCCGAAGCAGGCCGAATATCTCGACTACGTCACCAAATCGACCAACGCGCTGCTGGCGCTGACCAACAACATCCTCGATCTCGCCACCATCGACGCCGGCGCGATGAAGCTGGAACTCGGCCCGGTCGACGTCAGCAAGACCATCGAGCTCGCCGCCGAGGGCATCCAGGACCGCCTCGCCACCGACCGCATCCGCCTCAAGGTCGAAATCGCGCCCGACATCGGCAGCTTCATCGGCGACGAGAAGCGCGTGGTGCAGGTGCTCTATAACCTCCTCGCCAACGCCGTCGGGTTTTCTCCACAGGATTCCACCGTCGGCATCAGCGCACGCCGCACTGAACGCAGCGTGGTCTTCACCGTGACAGATTCCGGGCCTGGAATACCTGCCGACATGAAGGACAAGGTGTTCAACTGGTTCGAAAGCCGTTCGCAGGGCTCGCGTCACCGCGGCGCCGGGCTCGGCCTGTCGCTGGTGCGCTCCTTCGTCGAGCTGCATGGCGGCAAGGTGCGGGTGGATTCGATCGTCGGCCGGGGCACGGTCGTGATCTGCGATTTCCCGACCGACCAGGCGGCGCATCGCGACGCCGCCGAATGACCGAACCAACCACATTCTCCGTCGCGCTCCACAACGAGACGGCCACTGCGCAATTGATGGCCGACCTTGCGCTGCTGGTCGGCCCGGGCGATGTCATCACACTCACCGGTGATCTCGGCGCCGGCAAGACCGCGGCGGCGCGCAGCCTGATCCGCTATCTCGCCGGCGACGACGCGCTGGAAGTGCCGAGCCCGACCTTCACGCTGGTGCAGGGCTACGAGCTGCCGCCCTTCCCGGTGATGCATGCCGATCTCTATCGCGTCGAGGACGAGAGCGAGCTCGAGGAGATCGGGCTGTCGCCGCTCCCCGATGCCACCCTCGTTCTGATCGAATGGCCCGAGCGTGCGCCGTCGGCGATGCCGGAAGATCGCATCGACATCGCGCTGACGCACCGGCCGGCGCTGGGCTCGAATGCACGCGCGGCCGACATCACCGGTTACGGCAAGGGCGCCGCGCAGGTCGCGCGGCTGAAGGCGCTGCGCGAATTCCTCGATGCATCCGGCTATATCGACGCGACGCGTCGGCGCATGGACGGCGATGCCTCGACCCGCTCCTATGCGCGGCTGCTGCGCGACGGCGAGATCGTCATCCTCATGAACTTTCCGCAGCGGCCCGACGGCGCGGCTCTCTATAACGGAAAGTCCTACAGCGCTGCGGTGCATCTCGCCGAGAACGTCAAGCCGTTCGTCGCAATCGACGAAGGTCTGCGCGCACAGGGAATCTCCGCCCCCGCGATCCATCATTCCGATCTCGACCATGGCTTTCTGATCACCGAAGATTTCGGCAGCGAAGGCGTGATCGAAGGTGATCCGCCGCGCCCGATTCCCGAGCGCTACGAGGCCGCGACCGATGTGCTGGCAATGCTGCACGGCAAGACGCTGCCGGAAACACTCCCGCTCGCAGATCAGACCTACGCTATTCCGGTCTTCGACACCGAGGCGCTGCTGATCGAGATCGGGTTGATGCCGGAATGGTATCTGCCCGATCGCAATGCGCCGCTGAGCGAGGAGGCGCGCGCCGAGTTTTTCGCGATGTGGCGCGAGCTCTTGAAGAAACCCTTGGCGGCGCAGCGGACGTGGATCATCCGCGACTATCACTCGCCGAACCTGATCTGGCTTGGCAATCGCAGCGGCATCGAACGCGTCGGCGTGATCGACTTCCAGGACACCGTGCTCGGTCCGCAATCCTACGATGTGGTGTCGCTGCTCCAGGACGCCCGCATCGACGTGCCGGAAAGCCTCGAGCTGACGCTGCTGTCGCGCTACATCAAGGCGCGCCGCGCCGCCGATGCCAGCTTCGATCCGGCCGGCTTCGCCGAGCTCTACGCCATCATGTCGGCGCAGCGAAACACCCGCCTGCTCGGCACCTTTGCCCGGCTCAATCGCCGCGACGGCAAGCCGCATTATCTGCGTCACCAGCCGCGGATCTGGACCTATCTCCAGCGCTCGCTGGCGCATCCCGCGCTCACCCATCTGCGCGAGTGGTATCTCGCCAACGTCCCGCCGCCGCAGCCCTAATCCGGGGCCCGATTTACCGGCCGTTAGCCAAGATGTCGCTATTCTGGCGGCGAGGCAGCCGGATCGTCACGGGGCTGGAGCAAGGGCAGATGGCGGCGAAAGCGGATCAGCGCGGAAATAACCGGGTCGTTTTCGAGCGCGGGGTTCCGGCCCAGATGATGGGCATCGACGGCACCTGGCGGCGCGACTGCACCATGGAGGACGTCTCCGAGACCGGCGCCAAGCTGACCATCGACGGCTCGGTCGAGGGCCTGCACCTGAAGGAATTTTTTCTGCTGCTGTCGTCCACCGGACTTGCGTACCGGCGCTGCGAGCTGGCCTGGGTCAATGGCGACCAGATCGGCGTCAATTTCCTCAAGCTCGGTGACAAGAAGAAAAAGGCGCGCTCCACAGCCATCGGGGCGTAACGGCAACACTCGTCGTATAACCGTCACGGCGGGCGATTAAGGCGGTTGGGATGCGGTGCGGCAGGCCGAGGCTCATGCTAGGATTGCCGCGAAAGCGAAATAAAGGGATTTGAGAAAGCGAAGAATGTCCGTCAAACCGACCAAAGCCATGGTGCTTGCCGCAGGGTTCGGCCTGCGCATGCGCCCGCTGACGGACAAGATGCCGAAGCCGATGGTGCCGGTGGCTGGCCAGCCGCTGCTCGACCACGTGCTCGATAAGCTCAGCCATGCCGGCGTGACCGAGGCGGTGGTCAACGTGCATTACCTGCCCGATCAAATCATCGATCACACCGCATCGCGCCAATCTCCGCGCGTGATCATCTCGGACGAACGCGACCAGGTGCTCGGCACCGGCGGCGGCGTGGTCAAGGCGCTGCCGCTGCTCGGCGATGCGCCGTTCTTCCACGTCAATTCCGACACGTTGTGGATCGACGGGGTGCGCTCGAACCTGACGCGGCTTGCGGAAAACTTCGACCCCGCGCGCATGGACATTCTGCTACTGATGGCGCCGACCGCGACCAGCATCGGCTATAGCGGCCGTGGCGATTACGGCATGCTGCCCGACGGCGCCCTGCGCAAGCGCAAGGAAAAAGAGGTCGTTCCGTTCGTCTATGCCGGCGCGGCGATCATGTCGCCCGCGATCTTTGCCGATGCGCCCAAGGGCGAATTCTCACTGACCAAGATGTTCGACCGCGCCAACGAGCAGGAACGGCTGTTCGGCCTCCGCCTCGACGGCGTCTGGATGCATGTCGGCACGCCTGATGCCGTGCATGCGGCGGAAGAGGCGTTTCTGGAGAGCGTGGCGTAAAGGCGCCTCGAAGACGGTGCCGTAGGGTGGGCAAAGCAAAGCGTGCCCACCAATCAAGCCAAGACTCGAAGTTAGTATGGTGGGCACGGCGCAAGCGCGCCTTTGCCCACCCTACGACACCTGTTCCAGCATCGCGAACAGCGGGGAAGACCTCGCCCACACCCATGACCATTTGAGCTCGCCTCCCTATATTGGCGCCTGATTCCCGAATCAGGCAGCTCATGCGCGTTTTCAGCGTTCCCATCTCAGTTCCGTTCCTGCGCACGGTCGTCGCGGCCCTGCTCGACGGCCGGCTGGTCGATGGCTTCGAGGCGCGTAAGGAGCCGGCGCGGCTGGCCGATGCCACGCTGTATCTGCCGACCCGGCGCGCGATGCGCGTGGTGCGCGAGATCTTCCTCGACGAGATGAAGGTGGATGCGGTCGTGCTGCCGCGCATCGTCGCGCTCGGTGACATCGACGAGGACGAGCTCGCCTTCGCCGACGAGGGCGAACAGTTCTCCGGCGCGACGCCACTCGACATTCCGCCGCGGCTCGGCGAGCTCGAGCGGCGGCTGACGCT
The DNA here is from genome assembly GCF_900099855.1 of Bradyrhizobium sp. Rc2d. Lineage (NCBI taxonomy): Bacteria > Pseudomonadati > Pseudomonadota > Alphaproteobacteria > Hyphomicrobiales > Nitrobacteraceae > Bradyrhizobium > Bradyrhizobium sp. Rc2d. The sequence continues at coordinate 56,507 of NZ_FNCU01000004.1, forward strand.
GGCGCAGCTCGTGGCGGCCTGGGCCAAGGGCCCGGTGCTGGCGCCGCTGGTGGTTGGCGGCCCAGCTTCGACACTGGCGCTGGCGGGCGACCTCGCGCGCCTGATCGATGACATGGTGACGCGAGGCGTCGACTGGAGCGCGCTCGATGGTCTCGTGCCTGATAACCTCGACCGCTACTGGCAGCACTCGCTCGAATTCTTGCGCATCGCGCGCATTGCCTGGCCCAGCCATCTCGCCGAGATCAAACGGATCGAGCCGGCAGCGCGGCGCGATCTCCTGATCGCGGCGGAAGCCAGGCGGCTGACCGCGCATCCGAGCGGGCCGGTGATCGCGGCCGGTTCAACCGGCTCGATGCCGGCCACCGCAAAATTCCTCCATGCGGTCGCATCGCTGCCACATGGCGCCGTGGTGCTGCCGGGCCTCGATACCGATCTCGACGATGACGCCTGGCGCACCATCGGCGGCGTGCGCGATGCGCTCGGCCAATTCGCGGAGCATCCGGCCTCGAACCATCCGCAATATGCCATGCACGCGCTGTTGCAGCGTTTTGGCATCAAGCGCAGCGACGTCGAGATTCTCCAGCCGCCGGCAGAAGGCGGCCGCGATCTGCTCGCATCCGAATCGATGCGGCCGTCGGCCAAGACGGAAATTTGGCATGACCGGCTGAAGCAGCCGGATGTCGCGGCAAAGATCGCCGGCGGCATGAAGAACCTGACGGTCGTGGAAGCCCCCAACCCTGAAATGGAGGCGCTCGCTATCGCGATCGCGATGCGCGAGGCGCGGCATCTCGACAAATCGGCGGCACTGGTGACGCCCGATCGCGCGCTGGCGCGGCGGGTGATGGCTGCGCTGACGCGATGGGATCTCGCCTTCGACGATTCCGGCGGCGACGTGTTGATGGAAACATCCGCCGGCGTCTTTGCCCGTCTGGCGGCAGAGGCCGCGACCAAGGGCCTGGAGCCGCCGACGCTCTTGGCGATGCTGAAGCATCCGCTGTGCCGGCTCGGCCGCGCGCCCAGTGCGTGGAAGGCAGCGATCGAGGGACTCGAGCTCGCGGTCCTGCGCGGCACGCGCCCACCCGCCGGCACGGCCGGCCTTTTGCGCGAATTCAACCGCTTTCGCGACGAGCTGGCGAAGCTATGGCGCAGCGAGGTCTCCGCGCTCCACAAGGCCGAGCCGCGCGCACGTCTCAAGGCCGAGGATCTCGATCGCATCCAGGCGCTGATCGATGCCTTGCAAAAAGCATTGGCGCCGATCGAGAGCCTGGCCTCGTCAAAACCGTATGACTTCGCCGAGCTCGCGCACCGGCATCGCGAGATCATGATCGAGCTGTCGCGCGACGAGCAGGGCATTCCGCTCGCCTTCGAGGAGCGCGAAGGCCTCGGCCTCGCCAGCGCCTTTGACGATCTGCTGCGCGGCGGCACGACCAGCGGGCTGATGGTGCCGTTGCCTGACTATCCCGATGTCTTCGAGACCGCGTTCGGCGATCGCGCCGTGCGGCGGCGCGACAGGCCGGGCGCGCGGCTGCAAATCTACGGCCCCCTGGAATCGCGCCTGATGCAGGCCGACCGCATCATCATTGGCGGCCTGATCGAGGGCGTCTGGCCACCGGCCCCACGCATCGATCCCTGGCTCAGCCGACCAATGCGGCACGAGCTCGGTCTCGATCTGCCCGAGCGCCGCATCGGCCTGTCCGCGCACGACTTCGCGCAATTGCTCGGCGGCGACGAGGTGATCCTCACCCATTCCGCCAAGGCCGGCGGCGCGCCGGCGGTGGCGTCGCGCTTCCTGCACCGGTTAGAGGCGGTGGCGGGCGACGAGCTCTGGAAGGCGGCAGTTCGCGCCGGCGAAAAATACGTGCAGTTCGCGGGCGCGCTGGACCAGCCCAACGAGGTCAGGCCGATCAAGCAGCCGGAGCCGCGGCCGCCGCGCGCGACGCGGCCGCTCAAGATGTCCGTCACCGCGATCGAGGACTGGCTGCGCGATCCCTACACGATCTACGCAAAGCACATTTTGCGGCTGGATGCGCTCGATCCGGTCGACATGCCGCTCTCGGCCGCCGATCGCGGCTCGGCGATCCACGATGCGCTCGGCGAGTTCACGGAAACCTATGCGGCACGCCTGCCCGACGATCCCGCCCGCGTGCTGCGCGAGATCGGCGAGAAGTATTTTGTGCCGTTGCTGGAGCGCCCCGAGGCGCGGGCGCTGTGGTGGCCGCGCTTCCAGCGCATCGCGCGCTGGTTCGGTGAATGGGAGACGGCGCGGCGCGATGCGATCGAGGCCATCACGGCAGAGACCCACGGCGAGATCTCGATCACGCTCGACACCACGCGTAGCTTCCGCCTCTCCGCGCGCGCGGACCGCATCGAGCGCCGCAAGGGCGGCTTCTATGCCATCCTGGACTACAAAACCGGGCAGCCGCCAAGCGACAAGCAGGTCCGCATGGGGCTGTCACCGCAGCTGACGCTGGAAGCCGCGATCCTGCGCGAAGGCGGCTTTCCCGACATCGACGCCGGTGCGTCGGTCAGCCAGCTCGTCTATGTCCGCCTGAGCGGCAACAATCCGGCCGGGGAAGAGCGCATCCTCCAGCTCAAGGTAAACAAAGGTGACGAGCCAATTCCGCCGGACACTGCCGCCGCCGACGCAAGAGCCAAATTGGAGGCGCTGATCCGCGCCTTCGAGGACGAGAACCAGCCGTACACCTCGCTGAACCTGCCGATGTGGGCGAACCGCTACGGCACCTATGACGATCTTGCCCGGATCAAGGAATGGTCTGCGGCCGGTGGATTGGGGATCGAGGAATGGTGAAGGCGCCGCGCCCCATCCCCGACGAGGTGCGTGCGCGGCAGGCGCGCGCATCCGATCCGACCGCCTCCGCTTTCGTGTCGGCCAATGCCGGCTCGGGCAAGACGCATGTGCTGGTGCAGCGTGTCATCCGGCTGCTGCTGTCGGGCGTGCCGCCGGAAAAGATCCTCTGCATCACCTTCACCAAGGCCGCCGCCGCCAACATGGCCGAGCGCGTGTTCACCACGCTCGGTCATTGGGTGACGCTGGACGATGCCGGGCTCGACGCCGCCATTCGCGCCGTCGGCATTCCCTACCCCAGCCCAAAACTGCGGCGCGAGGCGCGAAAGCTGTTTGCTTGTGCGCTGGAAACGCCGGGCGGCTTGAAGGTGCAGACCATCCACGCGCTCTGCACCCGCCTGCTCCAGCAATTCCCGTTCGAGGCCAACGTGCCGGCGCGCTTTGCCGTGATCGACGAGCGCGACCAGACCGACATGATGGAGCGCGCCAATCTGAAGGTGCTGCTCGACGCCGCACGTGATCCGGAGAGCATCACAGGCCGCGCGCTGCTGACGGCGATGGCCAGCGCCGCCGACGTCACCTTCAAGGAGGTCGTGCGCGAGGCGTGTCTCAGCCGCGATCATTTCATGGCCTGGACCGACGAGGCCGGCAATGCCGAAGCCGCTGCGGCGCAGATGGCTGCGGTGCTCGGCGTCGACGCCGGCGACCGCATCGAGGACGTTGAGACGGAGATTCTCGACGGTCCGTTCCTGTCGCGGTCACGCTGGGACGAAGTTGTTCTCGCACTCGATGGCGGCAACAAGACTGAGCGGGATCAGGCCGATTGCTTACGTTCGGCAAAAGCGTTCTCAGGCGGCGCGCAAGTCGATGCTTATCTCGGGGTCTTTCTCACCGATGAAAAGAAGCAACCACGCAAGACGTTGCTAACCAAACAGTTTTGCAAAGACCATCCGTCAGTCGCTCACCTATTCGAACACGAGGCGCAGCGGCTCGACGCTCTGATCGAAAGGCGTCGCGCTGTGACGGTTCGCGACCGCACCGCGGCCCTGCTCCACATCGCGACCGCTGCCGCCCAAAACTACCGCCGCGAGAAGCAGGAGCGCGGTCTGCTCGACTATGACGACCTCATCGACAAGACGCTGGCGATGCTGGACCGCGTCTCCTCGGGCTGGGTGCATTACAAGCTCGACCGCGGCGTCGATCACGTTTTGATCGACGAGGCCCAGGACACCAGCCCGCGGCAATGGGACATCGTCGCGCACATCATCTCCGAATTCACCGCAGGCGAAGGCGCGCGCGAGGGGTTGAACCGCACGGTCTTCGCGGTCGGTGACGAGAAGCAATCAATCTTCTCGTTCCAGGGGGCTGATCCGCACGAATTCGACGCGCGCAAGCGGGAGCTAGACCGCAAGTTCACCGCGGCCGGACTGAAGTTCGATCCGGTCGCCTTCACCTATTCGTTCCGCTCGGGCGCCGCGATCCTGCATTCGGTCGACCACGTCTTCCGCGATCCCCAGATCTACAAGAGCATCCATTCGATCGACATTGGCCACCCTCTACACAATTCGCTCAGCGATGCCGGTCCGAGCGTCGTCGAACTGTGGGATCTCGCGGAGGCCGACGACAGGCAAGAGATCGAGGGCTGGCGCGCGCCGTTCGACGGCGTCGCCGTCACCAGCCCCGAGGTCAAGCTCGCGCGCCGCATCCAAGCCGAGATCAAGCACCTGGTCGAGAGCGGCACGCTGACGGGGCACGAAGGCGAACGGCGGCCGCTGCGCTATGGCGACATGCTGATCCTGGTGCGGCGGCGCGGTAATGCCTTTGACGCCGTGATCCAGGCGCTGAAGCACGCTGGCGTCCCGGTCGCCGGCGCCGACCGGCTCAAGCTCACCGAACACATCGCCATCATCGACCTGATGAACCTTGCGGACGCGCTGCTGCTGCCGCAGGACGATCTCGCGCTCGCGGTGGCGCTGAAGAGCCCGCTGTTCGGGCTCGATGACGACGACCTGTTCACGCTTGCCTGGGACCGCAAGGGATCGCTGCGCCGTGCGCTCGGCGAGCATGCGGCAGGAAGCGAGAAGTTCGCTACGGCATTGCGGCGCCTGGAAGCCTGCGAGATCCGCGCGCGCGAGGAGACGCCGTTCGCATTCTACGCCTGGCTGCTCGGCGGCGACGGCGGCCGCGCACGCATCCTGCGCCGTCTCGGCTTTGAGGCCAACGACGCGCTCGACGAGTTCCTGGAGCTGGCGCTGAACTATGAGCGCAAGGCGCCGGCCTCGCTGCAAGGCTTCATGGCCTGGCTGCGTTCGGCCGACACCGAGGTGAAGCGCGACATGGAGATCTCGCGCGACGAGGTGCGGGTGATGACCGTGCACGGCGCCAAGGGTCTGGAGGCTTCCGTCGTATTCATGGTGGACACGACATCCTCGCCCGCGGATTCGCAGCGGCTGCGGCTGATCCACGTGCCGCGCGGCAATGGCGGCGAGGTGGTGGTCTGGGCCGGCCGCAAGGCCGACGATCCCAAGCCGGTCGCCGAGGCGCGCAAGGCCATGCTCGAGGACACCGAGGACGAATATCGCCGCCTGCTCTATGTCGCGATGACGCGCGCCGCCGACCGCCTGATCGTCGGCGGATGCATGCCCGGCAATATGAGGACCGTCCGCAAGCTGAGCTGGTACGACCTGGTCGACACCGGCCTCGCCGGCTCGGGCCTGGACAAGCAGATCATCGAGACGCCGCTTGGCAAGGTGACGCGATTCGCCCGGCCGGAAGACGTCGCAGCGCTGGGCACGCCGGCGACGTCGGCGGACCAGACAATCGCTTTGCCGGACTGGCTGCGAGCGACGGCCCCGCGCGAGATTATCGACGAGGATCCCGTGCGCCCCTCGGGCCAGTCGGCCGAAGAGGGCCGCCGCGTACGCACCGGCGAATCGGTGCAGTCCCGCGCGCTGGCGCTGCAACGCGGCACGCTGGTGCACCGGCTGCTGCAATCCCTGCCCGACATCGCCGCCGAGCGCCGGCGCGAGGCCGCACGCGACTTCATGGCACGCAATGCCTCGGACTGGCCCGAGGCCGACCGCGCCGCGCTGGCCGACAAGGTGCTCGCCTTGATCGCTGAGCCGCGCTTCGCCCCGGTCTTTGCCGCCGGCAGCCGGGCCGAGGTCGCCATCGTCGGCAAATTGGAGCGGCCCGGCGGCACCCCGGCGCTGGTGTCGGGGCAGATCGACCGGCTGGTCGTTCGCCCCGAGGAGGTCCTGATCGTCGATTTCAAGACCAACCAGGCGGCACCCAGAAGCGTGGCCGAGGCCCCCGCCGCCTATGTCCGGCAGCTCGCGCTGTACCGGGCGGTGCTATCGAGGCTTTATCCCCACAAGCCTATCAGGGCTGTCCTGCTCTGGACCGAGGCCCTTGAATATATGGAGATTTCGGCCCCCGCGCTGGACGCGGCGCTGGCATCCCTTCATCTCGGTGTGAGCGTCCTTGACCCGGCAAGGAGCCGTTCATAGGTTGACCCCATGATCCCGGGCGCGATTCCAGGTCGCGCCGATTCTTTCAACCGAGTGAGGTACTCCAATGGCCGTTAGCAAGGTTTCCGACGCCGATTTCGAAGCCGAAGTGCTCAAGGCGAACGGCCCCGTGGTCGTCGATTTCTGGGCCGAATGGTGCGGCCCCTGCCGCATGATCGCGCCCGCCCTCGACGAGATCGCCGGCGCGATGGGCGACAAGGTCAAGATCGTGAAGCTCAACGTCGACGAGAGCCCGAAGACCGCCTCGAAGTACGGCGTGATGTCGATCCCGACCCTGATGATCTTCAAGGGCGGCGAGATGGCCTCCCGCCAGGTCGGCGCAGCGCCGAAGGCCAAGCTCCAGCAGTGGATCACCTCCGCGGTCTGATCCTTCTCGCGCAGGATTATTTTCGAGAACGGCCGGCGAAAGCCGGCCGTTTTGCGTTGGTGGGGCGTGTTCAGCGTAGGACCCGCATCCCTTGCCAGCCCCTCCCGCAAAGCGCGCCCGAAGATCGACCTCTCTCGTCGCGATGGAGGCGCGGTCGGTCGACGAAATCCCGCGCGGCAAGGAATGGCAGTACGAGCCGAAATGGGACGGCTTTCGCTGCCTGCTGTCGCGCAACGGCAGCGACGTCGATCTGCGCTCGAAGTCCGGCGAGGACCTCACGCGCTATTTCCCCGAGATCGTTGCCGCCGCGTTGAAGCTGAGGGCGGATCGTTTCACGCTCGACGGCGAGATCGTCGTGCCGCACGGCAAAGGCTTTTCCTTCGACGCGCTCCTGCAACGCATTCATCCCGCGGCAAGCCGCGTGAAGAAGCTCTCGCAGGACACGCCGGCGCTCTACCTCGTCTTCGATCTGCTCGCCACTGCGAAAGACAAGCACCTCGCCGGAAAGTCGTTGATCGAACGACGGTCGGCGCTCGAAGCGTTCGCGAACGCCAACCTCAAGGGCAGCATCTTCCGTCTTTCACCGTCGACAACGAGCTACGCCACCGCCAAAAAATGGCTGGCGCAATCCGGCGGCGGTTCGGACGGCGTCATCGCCAAGCGTATCGACCTCCCCTACCAAGCCGGCACGCGCGACGGCATGCAGAAGATCAAGAAATTCCGCAGCGCCGATTGCGTGGTCGGCGGCTTCCGCTACGCCACCAACAAGATCACCGGCCGCGACGTGGTCGGCTCGCTGCTGCTCGGGCTCTATGGCGATGATGGCTTGCTGCACCATGTCGGCTTCACCTCGGCGATCAAGGCCGAACAGAAGCCTGATCTGACCGATCGGCTCGAAGCATTGATTGGCGAGCCCGGCTTCACCGGCAACGCGCCGGGCGGGCCGAGCCGCTGGTCGACCGAGCGGTCCGCGAAATGGTGTCCGCTCAAGCCGAAGCTGGTGATCGAGGTCAGCTATGACCATTTCAGCGGCGAGCGCTTTCGCCACGGCACCTCGATCCTGCGCTGGCGGCCCGACAAGGCGCCGCGGCAATGCACCTTCGAGCAGCTGAAGCAGAAAGCGGTCGATCCGATGAAGTTGTTGAAGTGAGCTAGCCGTAGCCCGGATGGAGCGCAGCGTAATCCGGGAATTGTGCCACAAGCGACGACGGCCCCGGATTACGCTGCGCTCCATCCGGGCTACAAGATCACAACTACCCGATCCATCCCGTCGCCAGCGCGTTCGCCAGTTCAGGCTGCCCGTTTCGCCGCGCCAACTCCGCCATCGCTTCATGATCATACACGACGTGCCGGAACGTCACCTGCCAGGCGTCATCAGCGCGTTTGAGAATCGCATAACGCGCGTGCGGCGTGCCGGCTTCGACGACGTGCGGGAATGGATGCTTGTCGCGGTAACCAGGGCTGCCGACGCTGCCGGGATTGACGATCAGCCGGCCGTCGCGCAGGCGCACGGCGCGGGCGAGGTGAGTGTGGGCGCAGAGGATCAGCGACTGCGTGATGCCTTGTGCGAATTGCTCGATGCGGTCCAGCGGCGACAGCGCCACCGTGCCGTCGGGATGCACGGTGTCGAGCCAATAGACTTCATCGCTATTGGGCGTCGCATGGCACAGGAAGACCTGCTCTCGGAACACCCGTGTCATCGGCTGCGCGCGCAGCCAGTCGAGCTGCGCGGCATTGAGCTGTGCATGGGCGGGACGATCCCATGAGCCCATCTGTTCCGGAGCGCGGTCGAGCAGATAGCGGTCGTGATTGCCGAGCACGTGCACGGCGTCGAGCGTCATCAGGATCTCGATCGCCCGGCGCACATCGAGCGGTCCGCTCAGCATGTCGCCGAGATTGACGATGTCGGCAATGCCTTGCGCGCGGATGTCGGAGAGCACGGCTTCGAGCGCGAGATAGTTTCCGTGGACGTCGGCAATCGCGGCAAAACGCATTGTTCATCACCGTAGCCCGGATGGAGCGAAGCGAAATCCGGGGCCTTCATCGCTTGTGGCACGATCCCGGATTGCGCTGCGCTCCATCCGGGCTACGCAAACTCATGCAGGCGGCGTGCCGTTGATCGCGAGCACGTGGCCGGCCAGATACAGCGAGCCGGTGATCAGGATGCGCGGCGGCACCTCGTAGGCGAGCTTCGCCAAGGCGCGCAGCGCAGCTTCGATGCCGGGCGCGGGCTCGACGCGCATGCCGAGGCTGCGCGCGGCGTCCGCGAGGCGGTCGACCGGCATCGCGTTCTCGGTATCGGGGATCGGCACCGCGATGATGTGACGGGTGAGACCGGCGAAATTGGCGAGAAAGCCCTGAGCATCCTTGTTGGCCATCATGCCCGCGATGACGACCAGCGGCCGCGACACCCGCTCTTCGAGATCGCCGAGCGCAGCCGCCGCGACACGGCCGCCCTCGGCATTGTGTCCGCCGTCGAGCCAGATTTCCGAGCCCTGCGGTCCCCAAGAGAGCAGCTCGCCCGATGTGATGCGCTGCATTCGTGCCGGCCATTCCGCGCCGACGATGCCGGCCTCGAACGCTGCCTGGTTGACCTTGAAGGCCGGGACGGCGCGCAGCGTCGCAATTGCAAGGCCGGCATTGTGGAACTGGTGGCGGCCGAACAGGCGCGGCGCCGCCAGGTCCATCAAACCGCGATCGTCGGAATAGACCAGACGTCCGCGCTCGACATTGACGTGCCAGCTTTCGTTCGCCGCAAACAGCGGTGCGCGCATGCGCCTGGCCTGCGCCTCGATCGCGTTCATCGCCTCCGGCGATTGCTCGGCGCAAATCACGGGTACGCCGCGCTTGATGATCGCGGCCTTCTCGCCGGCGATCGATGCCAGGGTCGACCCAAGGAAGTCCATGTGATCCATGCTGACAGGCGTGATCACGCAGGCCGCCGGCACATCGATCACGTTGGTCGAATCGAGCCGGCCGCCGAGGCCGACTTCGAGCAACACCACGTCGGCCGGATTCCGTGCGAACAGATGCAAGGCCGCGGCGGTCTTCAGCTCGAACAGAGTCGCAGCCTCGCCGGCATTGACGCGCTCGACCTCTTCGAGAGCGGCGCGCAATTCATCGTCACTGACGAGCACGCCGCCACCGACGCGGCCCAGCCGGAAGCATTCGTTGATGCGGACGAGATAGGGCGAGGTGTAGGCGTGCACGCGCAAGCCTGCGGCCTCTAGCGTCGCGCGCAGATAAGCGAGCGTCGAACCCTTGCCGTTGGTGCCGGCGATATGGATCACCGGCGGCAGCTTGCTTTCGGGATGGCCGAGCCGCGCGAGCAGGCGGTGCATCCGCTCGAGCCCGAGATCGATGCGTTTCTGATGCAGGGCCGACAGCCGCCCGATCAATTCGCCGAGCGGCGGCTTTGCGCTGTCAGAGGACGCGTTCACGCGTGGGGCGCGGCCGGCGCCGTTTCGGCGGCCGATACGATCTGCGCCGGGCTCGCGACCGGCTGCACCGGCTTCGATGCGCTTTCCAGCGCCGGCGCCTTGGTCAGCAGGCGGCAGAGCCGCGCCAGGGTCGGACGCAATTCGTGGCGATGCACGACCATGTCGACCATGCCGTGCTCCTTCAGATACTCGGCGCGCTGGAACCCCTCGGGGAGTTTTTCGCGGATGGTCTGCTCGATCACGCGCGCGCCGGCAAAGCCGATCAGGGCGCCGGGCTCGGCGATCTGCACGTCACCGAGCATCGCATAGGATGCAGTGACGCCGCCGGTGGTCGGATTGGTCAGCACGACGATATAGGGCAGTTTTGCCTCGCGGAGCATCTGCACCGCAACGGTGGTGCGCGGCATTTGCATCAGCGACAGGATGCCTTCCTGCATGCGCGCGCCGCCGGATGCGGCGAACACGATGAACGGCGCATTCTTCTCGACCGCAAGCTCGAGCCCGCGCACGATGGCCTCGCCCGCGGCCATGCCGAGCGAGCCGCCCATGAAATCGAAATCCTGCACGGCAACGACGACGGCGGAGCCTTCGAGCTTGCCGTAGCCGACCTTGATCGCGTCGTTCAGGTTGGTACGGGCGCGCGCGTCCTTGATGCGGTCGACGTATTTCTTCTCATCGCGAAACTTGAGCGGGTCGGGCGTGACCTCGGGCAGTGCGACGTCAAACCAGGTCTCGTTGTCGAAGATCGACTTCAACCGGGCCACCGCACCCATGCGCATGTGGTAGTTCGAGCCGGGGATGACGAACTGGTTGGCTTCGACGTCCTTGTAGAACACGAGCTGTCCGGAATCCGGGCACTTGATCCACAGGTTCTCCGGCGTCTCCCGCCGCAGCATGTTGCGGATCTTCGGCCGGACCACATTGGTAAGCCAGTTCATGGTTTGCTCCGATGTGCGAACCCGCCTCGCGGATCGCCTGAAGGGATATATGGCGGCCGGGCCGCCGCCCGGCAAGCCGCCGTGTCGCCCGCCCGAAAAGCGGAATTATGGCCTATTCCGCCGCCTGTTGCGCACCCTTGACGCCCTGGGCCAGGGCCGCCGTCAGTTCGGCGACGGCCTCGACCGTTTTGCCAGTTGCCCGCCCGTCCACATCGAGGCTGTTCTTGAGCGCATCGACCAGCGCGGTGCCGACCACGGCACCATTGGCATGCGAGGCAATGGCGCGCGCAGCCTCCGGCGTGCGGATGCCGAAGCCGACGCAGACCGGCAGTTTTGTGTGCCGCTTGATGCGGGCAACTGCTTCGCTTACCGCCGAGGAGTCCGCGGCCGCCGCACCGGTGATGCCGGTAATCGAGACGTAGTAGACGAAGCCCGAGGTGTTGGCGAGCACGACCGGCAGACGCTTGTCATCGGTCGTCGGCGTCGCCAGACGGATGAAGTTGAGCCCGGCCTTCATCGCGGGCAGGCAGAGCTCGTCGTCTTCCTCCGGCGGCAGGTCGACGATGATCAGACCATCGACGCCGGCACTCTTGGCATCGGCCAGGAATTTATCGACGCCATAGATGTAGATCGGGTTGTAATAGCCCATCAGCACGATCGGCGTCGCGTTGTCGTCCTTGCGGAAGCCGCGCACGAGGTCGAGCGTCTTCTTCAGCGTCATGCCGGCCTTGAGCGCGCGGAGCCCGGCGGCCTGGATCGACGGACCATCGGCCATGGGGTCGGTGAAGGGCATGCCGATCTCGATCACGTCGGCGCCAGACTTCGGCAGCGCCTTGATGATCTCGAGCGACGTCGCCGGATCGGGGTCGCCGGCCATCAGGAAGGTCACGAAGGCCGAGCGGCCCTGCTTCTTCAGCTCGGCAAAACGGGTGTCGATACGCGTGGTCACTTGTTCTTGCCCCTAAGGATGTCGCCGACCTGCGGGACGTCCTTGTCGCCGCGGCCGGAGAGGTTGACGACCATCAGGTGATCCCGAGGCCGCTTCGGCGCGAGCTCCATCACCTTGGCGATGGCATGGGCGGGCTCGAGCGCGGGAATGATGCCTTCGAGCCGCGACAGCAGCTGGAACGCGGCGAGTGCTTCGTCATCAGTCGCGGAGAGATAGTTCACGCGGCCGATCTCGTGCAGCCAGGAATGCTCGGGGCCGATGCCGGGATAGTCGAGACCGGCCGAGATCGAATGCGCGTCCTGGATCTGGCCGTCTTCATCCATCAAGAGATAGGTGCGGTTGCCATGGAGCACGCCGGGACGGCCGCCCGCGATCGAGGCGGCGTGCAGCTGCGTGAGGCCATGGCCCGCGGCCTCGACGCCGAAGATCTCGACCGAGGGGTCGTCGAGGAACGGATGGAACAGGCCCATCGCGTTGGAGCCGCCGCCAATGCAGGCGACCAGCGAATCCGGCAGCCGGCCCTCGACCTCCTGCATCTGCGCCTTGGTCTCGTTGCCGATGATCGACTGGAAGTCACGCACCAGCGTCGGATAGGGATGCGGGCCCGCCACCGTGCCGATGCAGTAGAACGTGTTGTGCACGTTGGTGACCCAGTCGCGCAGCGCCTCGTTCATGGCGTCCTTCAGCGTGCGCGTGCCCGACTGCACCGGGAATACCTTGGCGCCCAGCATCTCCATGCGGATGACGTTGGGCTGCTGCCGCTCGACGTCGACGGCGCCCATATAGACCACGCATTCCAGGCCGAAGCGCGCGCACAGCGTCGCGGTGGCGACACCGTGCTGGCCGGCGCCGGTCTCGGCGATGATGCGCTTCTTGCCCATGCGCCGCGCCAGCATGATCTGGCCGAGCACATTGTTCACCTTGTGCGACCCGGTGTGGTTGAGCTCTTCGCGCTTCAGGTAGATTTTCGCACCGCCAAGATGCTCGGTGAGGCGCTCGGCGAAATACAGCGGCGAGGGCCGGCCGACATAGTTCTTGAGGTAGCCGTTCATCTCGGCCTGGAACGCCGGATCGGCCTTGGCTTCGGTATAGGCCTTCTCCAGATCAAGGATCAGCGGCATCAAGGTTTCGGCGACGAAGCGGCCGCCGAAAATGCCGAAATGGCCGCGCTCGTCGGGGCCGCTGCGATAGGAATTGGGTTTGGCGACGTTCATCGGACACTCAACTCTTGGCTTGTATCTTGGCTGGCGCGCGCGGCGCGAATGAAGGCCTTGATCATCTCGGGATCCTTGACGCCGGGGGCGCTCTCGATCCCGGAGGAGACGTCGACGCCGCCGGCGCCGGTGACGCGGAGAGCCTCCGCGACGTTGTCGGCGTGAAGCCCGCCCGAGACCATGTAGGGCAGGATCAGATCGAGATTTTCGAGCAGGTGCCAATCGAAGGGCGCGCCGAGACCGCCGGGGCGGGTTGCATCTTTCGGTGCGCGCGCATCGAACAGGATGCGGTCGGCGATTGCGGCGTAGCCGGGCAGCACGGCGAGATCGGCAGATGTGGCGACCGGCACCGCCTTCATCACCGGACGGCCGAACCGCTGCTTGATGTCGCGCAGCCGCGCCACGCTCTCCTTGCCGTGGAGCTGGAGAATGTCGGGTGACAGCGCGTCCATGATGTTGTCGAGCGTGGCGTCGTCGGCATCGACGGTCAGCGCGACCTTGAGCGCGCGCCGCTTCACCTGGCGGCCGAGCTCGCGGCCCGCGTCCAACGACAGGTGCCGCGGCGACGGCGGAAAGAACACGAACCCCACCATGTCGGCACCCGCCTCGAGCGCCACCTCGAGCGTCTCGGGCGTAGACAGGCCGCAGATCTTGACGAGCAGGGACATGGTCTCAAAGCGAATGGTGGCCGCGGGCCTGCGGCCGGAAAACAGGGCTTTCGGTTGCGGCCGCTTCTACAACGTCGCGCGCTGCTTGTCTCGCCCGATGGGCCCGTAAAGGCCGACCCCCGAGGCGACGGGGAGGCGCTGGGACTCGGGCTTTGCTGCAGCCATTTGGGCCCGCAGATCGGCCAGTTCGCCCCTGGCAGCCCGTGCATCCGCATCATTCCGGCGCGCCGCGCGCCGCCAGTGCCGCTGGCCGAGCCAGACGGCGCAGCCACCTGCCAGCACGCCCAAGGCGGCGACCAGGATCAAAAGCAGGAACAGCGGCAAGGTGACCGACAGCGACGGGTCGGACGACAGGAAGGGATCGAAGGAGACGGTGACGAAATGCCGGTTGGCGACGGCGAAGACCACCAGGAGCAGGCCCAGCGGAATCACGATCAGCGCGGTCAGGAACTTTCGCATCTCGCTTCGCTCGCCTTGAATCAAGCTTGCGGCCGCATCGCCGCGACCGCAGGGAAACCTGACGCCGGCCTCAGTCTGCCGCGCCGGGATCCGGATGGTCGCGGTTCAACCGCTCGCGCATTTCCTTGCCGGTCTTGAAGAACGGAACGCTCTTCTGGTCGACCGGCACATGAGCGCCGGTGCGCGGATTACGCCCGGCGCGTGCCGGGCGATGCTTGACCGAGAAGGCACCGAAGCCGCGCAGCTCGACGCGGTCACCGCGTGCGAGGGCCGCTACGATCTCTTCGAGAATCGCATTCACAATGTTCTCGACATCCCGCTGGTACAGATGCGGGTTGTGCTCGGCGATACGCTGAACAAGTTCGGATTTGATCATCGAGAGATAGGACCCGGAAGCGTGCGGATGACCATTTCCGTGAAAATACCGTGATCTGTCAAGACGCTAAATCAAGGTTGAGCGTCGTGAAAATGCGTGACAAATGCCGAAAAAGCAGGCTGGCCCGGCACCCGCCCCGCGGGAAAAAGCTCTCGGACTCGCCCAGTTCCCGTCAGTTTGAGGCGGCCGGCTGCCACAGGGCCAGCATTCCATCCATTCCGAACCGATCGACCGCCTGTGCGACGCCGGTTTGCCCGATTTGATGCGCAATCGAGCCTAAACCCAGTGCTTCCAGCGTCACGGCGGCGGCCGTCTTGAGAAACGGCAGATCGCCAAAGCGCGGCTGGAGCTTGTAATCGCGCACGCTGAGCCCTTTCTTGACGCCCTTCTGCTCGACCAGCCAGGTCACCGCCGTCTTCTCGTCGCCGATCTGATCGATCAGCTTGAGATCGATCGCCTGGCGGCCGGTGAAGACGCGGCCATCGGCAACTTTCTCGAGCTGCGTGTCATCCATGCCACGCCGCTCCTTCACCAATCCCCTGAACCAGGCGTAGGAGTCCTTCACCAGCGCATCGAGCGCGGCGCGCGCCTCGGGGCTGGTGGGCTCGAAACCATTGGGCGCGGCCTTCAGCGGCGACGACTTCACCTCCTCGACCTTGACGCCGATGGTCTTCAAAAGCTCGGTGACGTTCGGATACTGGAACAGCACGCCGATCGAGCCGACCAGCGAGCTCTGCTGGGCGATGATGTGGTCGCTCGCAATCGCGGTGATGTAGCCGCCGGAGGCTGCAAGGCCTTCGACCACGACGACGAGCGGCTTCTTCGCCTTTAGCCGGGTGAGCGAATCGTAGAGCTGCTCGGAGCCGGCGGTGGTGCCGCCCGGCGAGTTGATGTGAACGATGACAGCCGCGGCCTGCGAATTCTCCAGCCGCTCCAGCGCCTGGGTGCGATCGGAATCGCTGCGGATCAGGCCGTCGATGTGGACACGCGCGATCGACCCGGCAGATACGAACGTACCGCGCGCACCTGGCGTCGCGATCAGCGCGAAGCTCGCGATCGCCGCGATCGCGATCAACGCTGCGATCACGCGCCAGAACGTCAGCTTGCGGCGGATCCTGCGGCGATCGACGATGATGTCAGAATCGAGCGACATCGGAATATCTCCAAATGAATGGCTAGGCCCGTTGTGCCGTCACAGCGTGACCAACGGCTTATCTGGATACATCAATTGCGGCGCAATTTGAAGAAAACAAGGCTGTGACCGCGGTAGGTGCGTAGCCCGGATGGAGCGCAGCGAAATCCGGGACAGTCCGTCCGTGAGGCAACGACCCCGGATCACGCTTGCGCTCCATCCGGCTACAAGCGCAACAAAAAAGCCCCGGCTCGCGCCGGGGCTTTGATGTCAGCGAAACCTGCGTTTCGCTTACTTGTTGTCGCGGTTCTTGAGCGCGGTGCCCAAGATGTCGCCGAGCGTCGCACCCGAATCGGAGGAGCCGTACTGCGCGATGGCTTCCTTCTCTTCGGCGACTTCGAGCGCCTTGATCGACACCTGGACCTTGCGGGCCTTCTTGTCGAACTGGATCACGCGGGCATCGACCTTCTCGCCGACGGCGAAGCGTTCGGCACGCTGGTCGTTGCGGTCACGGGCGAGCTCGGAGCGCTTGATGAAGGTCGAGAAGTCGGTACCGGCGATCTTCACCTCGATGCCGCTCTCCTTCACTTCGAGCACTTCGCAGGTCACGACCGCGCCCTTCTTGACATCGCCCGGCTCGGCGAAGGGGTCGCCTTCGAGCTGCTTGATGCCGAGCGAGATGCGCTCCTTCTCGACGTCCACATCGAGCACCACGGCCTTCACCATGTCGCCCTTCTTGTAGTTGTCGATCACCTGCTCGCCCGGAAGCTTCCAGTCGAGGTCGGAGAGGTGGACCATGCCGTCGACGTCGCCTTCGAGACCCAGGAACAGACCGAACTCGGTCTTGTTCTTGACCTCGCCCTCGACCACCGAACCGGTCGGGTGACCTTCGACGAAGACCTCCCAGGGGTTGCGCATGGTCTGCTTGAGGCCGAGCGAGATGCGGCGCTTGACGGAATCGACTTCCAGCACCTGCACATCGACTTCCTGCGAGGTCGAGACGATCTTGCCGGGGTGCATGTTCTTCTTGGTCCACGACATCTCGGAGACGTGGATCAGGCCTTCGATGCCCGGCTCGAGCTCGACGAACGCGCCGTAGTCGGTGATGTTGGTGACGCGGCCGGTGAAGCGGGCACCCAGCGGGTACTTGGCTTCGATGCCCTGCCACGGATCGTCCAAGAGCTGCTTCATGCCCAGCGAGATGCGATGCGTCTCGTGGTTGATCTTGATGATCTTGACCTTCACGGTCTGGCCGATCGAGAGCACCTCGGTCGGGTGGTTGACGCGGCGCCAGGCGATGTCGGTGACGTGGAGCAGGCCGTCGATGCCGCCGAGGTCAACGAACGCACCGTAATCGGTGATGTTCTTGACCACGCCGTCGATGACCTGACCCTCTTCGAGGTTCTGCACCAGCTCCTGACGCTGCTCGGCGCGGGTCTCTTCCAGCACGGTGCGGCGGGACACCACGATGTTGCCGCGACGGCGGTCCATCTTGAGGATCTGGAACGGCTGCGAGTTGTTCATCAGCGGCGCAACGTCGCGGATCGGACGGATGTCGACCTGCGAGCGCGGCAGGAAGGCCACGGCACCGTCGAGATCGACGGTGAAGCCGCCCTTGACCTGGTTGAAGATGACGCCGTTGACCTTCTCGTTGTTCTGGAACGCCTTCTCGAGCTTGCCCCAGCTCTCTTCGCGGCGCGCCTTGTCGCGCGACAACACGGCTTCGCCGAGGGCGTTCTCGATGCGATCGAGGAACACTTCCACCTCGTCGCCGACCTTGAGGTCGCTGTCACGGCCGGGGCCGGAAAATTCGCGCAGGGCCACGCGGCCCTCGGTCTTCAGGCCGACGTCGATGACGGCCATGTCCTTTTCAATTGCAACCACCTTGCCCTTGACGACGGAGCTTTCCTGCAGGTTGCCACCTGCGAAGGACTCGTCGAGCATCGCGGCGAAATCGTCGCGCGAGGGGCTATAGGTATCAGCAGAAGTCGAAGCCATTTGTTCTCCAGTTGCGGATGTCTTGCCGGCCGTTGGGTTCATGGGCGCATCGCACACGCAGTGTCGGAAGGTCCGCAAGACCTTCGAGCGACCGCTCGCTGCTCCGGCTCGGCGCCGGAACTGCGGAAGCGGGCCGGCTGAGGCCCGCGCGTTCGATACGTGGAATCGTTGTCCGGAGCCTGGATCGCGCCGGTCCCCAACAGGGACCGAAGGTTATCGACCTCAAAGAGCGGGAGCGGGCGCTTCCTCCAATGACGGCTGCGGCTTAACCCCGCGACCGGCCCGCTCGGACAGCCTCGATAATGTCGATGGCGGCCCGGACGCCGCCTTCTATATCCAGTTGGGAGTTATCAAGCAAGTGAGCATCCGGGGCTGGTTTTAAAGGCGCAATCAGCCGGTTCTTGTCGCGCTCGTCGCGCTGGACGATGTCGGCGAGCACGGCCGCCTCGTCCGCCTCCTCCCCCCGCGCCCTCGCCTCCATGGTCCGGCGATGGGCGCGGACCTTGGGATCGGCGACGACGAAAATCTTCACGTCGGCATGGGGGCAGATCACGGTTCCAATGTCCCGGCCATCGAGCACGGCCCCGGGCGGATCAGCGGCGAATTGCCGCTGGAAATTGACCAGGGCCTCGCGAACCCCAGGGATCGCCGAAACGATGGAGGCCCCCTCGCCGACCTTCTGGGTCTTCAGGGCGGGATTGCCGAACCTTTCGGGGTCGAGCTCCAGCGCCGCCGCGACCGCCGCGGCTTCATCGCGGAGATCGTGACCGGACTGCATCAGCTCGTAAGCCACCGCGCGATAGATTACGCCGGTATCGAGATGACGATAACCGTAATGGTGGGCGAGGCGCTTGCCGAGCGTCCCCTTGCCCGAGGCTGCGGGCCCGTCGATGGCGATGATCATGAAAGCTCGGCCCCTAGCGAACGCATCATCGGGATGAAGTCCGGAAAGCTGGTGGCGATGAAGGCGGTGTCGTCGACGCTCACCGGCTGGTCGGACGCGCAACCCATCACCAGCGCGGACATCGCGATGCGATGATCCATATGGGTGGCAACAACGCCGCCGCCGGGCACGTGACCGTGGCCCTCGACGATCAGATCGTCGCCGGAGACCTCGACCTTCACGCCGTTGACGCGGAGCATGGCAGCCGTGGCTTCCAGCCGATCGGATTCCTTGACGCGCAGCTCTTGCAGGCCGCGCATGATCGTCGTGCCTTCGGCGAAGGCGGCTGCGACCGCCAGCACCAGATATTCGTCGATCATCGACGGCGCGCGCTCCGGCGGCACCTCGACACCGCGCAGTTTTGACGCGCGCACGCGCAATTGCGCCATCGGCTCGCCGGCATCGCGACGGACGTCGTTTTCCTCGATCGAGGCGCCCATTTCGCGGAGCGTGGTGAACAGCCCGGTGCGCAGCGGATTGGTCATGACATCCGACAGGATGACGTCGGAGCCCTCGGCGATCAACGCCGCGACGACCGGGAAGGCCGCCGACGAGGGATCCGCGGGCACGACAACGGTGGCACCGTGCAGCTCAGGCTGGCCGACCAGCGTGATGCGGCGGCCGTGCTGGCCTTCCTGCACTGATGTGATGTCGGCTCCGAAATGCTTCAGCATCAGCTCGGTATGATCGCGGCTCGCCTCGGTCTCAATCACCGTGGTGGTGCCAGGCGCAGCCAGGCCCGCCAGCAGCACGGCCGATTTGATCTGGGCCGAGGCGACCGGGGTCTTGTAGGTGATCGGAAGCGGATCGCGCGCGCCCTGGAGGGTCAGCGGCAGACGGCCGCCCTCGCCGCCCGACACGACCTTCGCGCCCATCTGTTCGAGCGGGTCGAGGATCCGGCGCATCGGGCGGCTGCGCAGCGAGGCATCGCCGTCGAACACTGCCGAGATCGGGCACCCCGCAACGGCGCCCATGACCAGGCGGCAGCCGGTGCCGGAGTTGCCGAAATCCAGCGCCGCCTTGGGCGGGGCGAAGCCGCCGACGCCGACGCCGTTCACCGTCCAGGCGAAATCGCCGGTGCGTTCGACCCTGGCGCCCAGCGCCTGCATTGATTTGGCGGTGTTAAGGACGTCTTCGCCCTCAAGCAGTCCCGAAATGCGGGTCTCGCCGACCGCGAGCGCGCCGAGGATCAGGGCACGGTGGGAGATCGACTTGTCCCCGGGCACCCGTACTTTCCCGGTCAGGGGGCCGCTGGCGCGAGACTGGAGCGGCCTCGGTTGGTCGGAATGGGTCAAGATTGTGTCCTTGGATGCCTTGAAGGCTGGGCCGCAGGTACCACATGGTCCGCGCCCCGTCACGGGCATGTCGTTCTTCCGTAATGCGCTATTGACAGCGGGCCGCCAACTAGCCAAGTGAAGCACCGCTTTTCAGACATTCCCAGGATTCCTGCCGTGGCCAAGTCCGAACTCGGAACCAAACGTATTTGCCCGACCACGGGCAAGAAATTCTATGACCTCAATAAGAATCCGGTGATCTCGCCCTATACCGGCGAGGTGGTGCCGATCGCCCCCATCGCTCCCGCACGTGCGTCCCGCGGCACTGAAGCCCGCAGTATGGCCCAGGACACCGCGCCGGAGCCGGCGGAGGCCGAGGAATTGGTGTCGCTCGAGGAGGCCGATGCCGAGGAGAACACCGGCAAGGTCAAGGCTGTCGTGCCCGAGTCCGAGGACGATATCGAGGTCGACGAGACCATCGACGACGACGATGACGATGATTCGACCTTCATTGCCGACGAGGAAGAGGGCGATGAGGACGTGACCGACATCATTGGTGATGTCGGAGGTGATGAAGAGACTTGAGATCAGCCCTGATCTGTGAAAAAGGGTGCACCGCGCGAGTCACCAGGGCTCGCCGGTTGGGGTGATCCACCAGATTCACCCCGTCTAAGGTTAAGGGGCCATAGCTCAGCTGGGAGAGCGCTTGCATGGCATGCAAGAGGTCGGCGGTTCGATCCCGCCTGGCTCCACCACGCTTCGCCCTTCGGGCTTCGCGTGGCGCAGCCGCGCAGAGCCCGAAGGGTGAAGCGTGGTGTCCGGCGTAGCCCGAAGGGCGAAGACGGACTGGTGCGACGCCCACTTAACGACTACCCAAGCGATAGCCGTCAATGTGGTACGTCTACATTCTCCGAAGCGTTGACTTTCCTGATCAGGAATACATCGGCGCCACGGAAGATTTGAAGCGGCGAATTCCGGAACACAATGCCGGCAAGTCTAGCCACACCGCTAAATATAAGCCTTGAAAATTGATCTGGTACTGCGCCTTTCCTGACAAGTACAAAGCTCTGGCGTTTGAAAAGTACCTAAAGTCTCATTCCGGCCGCGCCTTCACGAAGAAGCGGCTTTCCTAGGCTCTGACGAGCTTCCCTACTCCCCGATCACCGCATTCAGCCGATCTCGCAGCGCGACGATCTCGTCCTTCATCGCGACCAGTTCCGGCACCGAGCAGTCCGACGCCGCCAGAATCGATTGCGGCACGCTGCGCGCCTTGTCCTTCAGCGCCTGGCCCTGCGGCGTCAGGGCAATCAGCACCTGACGCTCGTCCTCGCTCGAGCGGGTGCGTTTGACGAGATGGGCGGCCTCGAGCCGCTTGAGCAGCGGTGTCAACGTGCCCGAATCCAGGAACAGCTTCTCGCCGATGTCCTTCACCGGCACGTCGTCGCGCTCCCACAGCACCAGCATCACCAGATATTGCGGATAGGTCAGGCCGAGCCGGTCGAGCAGCGGCTTGTAGACGCGGTTGAAGGCATGCGCGGCCGAATAGACCGCGAAGCAGATCTGATTGTCGAGCCGCAGCGGCGCGTCCGCTGCCGATAGTTTCCGGGCCATGGGGACTCTCACGGGATTTGCCCCGCATTGTGGGGCCGGGCGGCCGCATATTCAATTGCGAACAATTAAATGTGAGGCGTCGCAATTTAGATTGTGCACAATCTAATTGTCTGCGATACAGATCGCGCCCACCCGAACCCCCAGGGAGATGAAAATGTCCGTGAACGTCCTCTACAAGACCAGTGCCAAGGCGACCGGCGGCCGCGACGGCCATGCTGCGACCCTCGACGGCGCGCTCGACGTCAGGCTGACCACGCCGAAGGAGCTCGGCGGCGGCGGCGGCGCCGGCAACAATCCCGAGCAGCTGTTCGCGGCCGGCTATGCCGCCTGCTTCATCGGCGCGATGAAGTTCGTGGCTTCGCAGGGCGGCCCCAAGGTTCCCGCCGACGCCTCCGTCACCTCGACCGTCGGCATCGGCCCGCGCTCCGAGGGCGGCTTCGGTCTCGACATCGATCTGGCCGTCTCGCTGCCCGGCCTGGCCCGCGCCGAGGCCGAGGCGCTGGTCGAGAAGGCGCACCAGGTGTGCCCATACTCCAACGCCACGCGCGGCAATGTCGACGTTCGCCTGACGGTCGTCTGACCGGAAGTGCGGATTGGCTGGCCCGAGATCCCCCTCGGGCCGGCCGCTTCCGTGATTTCCCACTTCGCGGGATTGAGGCGCTGCGGCGCATACGGCCCTACGCGCGGGGCCATTGCTGGCGTGCACGAACCTCGCTAGGCCTGTGATCAAACGTCGACACAGGGGAAGCGAAGGCATGAGTTCTGAAGCCGCCACAGGTGCCATGAGCGGATTGCGCGTCATCGATCTCACGCGCGTGCTCGGCGGTCCCTATTGCACCCAAATCCTCGCCGACCACGGCGCCGACGTCATCAAGGTCGAGCCGCCCGCGGGCGACGAGGTGCGCGAATGGGGCCCTCCCTTCCACGAGGAGGACGCGGCCTATTTCGTCGGCATCAACCGCAACAAGCGCTCGATCGGCCTCGACCTCGCCTCCGAGGGCGGCCGCGCCGTGCTGCTGAAGATGCTGGAGACGGCCGACGTCCTGATCGAGAATTTCAAGCCGGGCACGCTGGAGAAATGGGGCATCGACAACGAGGTGCTGCGCGCAAAATTCCCGCGCCTCGTGCATTGCCGGATCTGCGGCTTCGGCGCCGACGGCCCGCGCGGCGGCAATCCCGGCTATGACGCCATCATCCAGGCCATGACCGGCATGATTGCGGCGACCGGCTCGCCCGAGAGCGGGCCGATGCGGATCGGCGTGCCACTGGTCGACATCACCACCGGTCTCTATGCGGCGATCGGCATCCTGATGGCGCTGTCGGAGCGGCAACGTTCGGGCCAGGGCCAGTTCCTGGAGACGACGCTGTACGAGACCGGTCTTGCCATCATGCATCCGCACACCGCGAACTATTTCATGCACGGCAAGCCGCCCTCGCTCACCGGCAACGAGCATCCCAACCTCGTGCCCTACGCGATCTTCCCGACGAAAACCGACAACATCTTCATCGGGGTCGGCAATGACGGCACCTTCCGCAAGCTCGCCAAGGAGATCGGCAAGCCCGAGCTCGGCACCGATCCGCGCTTTGCCCGCAACAAGGACCGCATCGCCAACCGCGAGGCGCTGCGCGCCGAGCTTGCGGCCGTGTTCAGCCAGCACGAGGCCGAGCCGCTCTGCAATCGCCTGCTCGCGGCCGGCCTGCCGGCGGGCCCGGTGCAGAAAATCGACCAGGCGCTGACCAACCCGCACACAATCGCGCGCGGAGATATCATCGAGAAGGACTGGTACAAGGGCGTGGCCTCGCCGATCCGGCTCGACCGCAGCAAGCCCAGCCTGCGCCGCCTGCCGCCGAAATTCAGCCAGCACTCCGCGGAGGTGCTGGGCGAGTTCGGCTACTCCAAGGCGGAGATCGACGCGATGGTCGAAAAAGGCGTGGTCTGCGGGCCCGAGCGCAAGCGCTGAGATAAGAGAGATTGAGCGGTGGCGCCGGTCCGCTCCCTCCCCCGCTTGCGGGGGAGGGTTGGGGAGAGGGTGTCTCCAAAACGGGACAATCCCCAAGCGGAGAGAGCCCTCACCCGCGCCTTCGGCGCGACCTCTCCCGCAAGCGGGAGAGGTTTTCGAGTTTGCGGCCGCACGCATTGCCCACGAGCTACCAGCTCTGCTGATCGATCCGCTCGCCGCCAACCAAATGCTGCGGCGCGGTCACACGCACGTCTTCGCCTATTTTCCGGCTTCCCTTTTCCAGCGCTTGCCGCTTTCGTTTCGGCCGCTTACACAGTCATGTGAACGTCATATGGCGCTGCTAGCGCAAGCGCTTCTTTATTGACGGGCAAGGGAGGTTTTCTTGATGGCTCTTCGACATTTTGGTGCGGCTGCGGCTGTTGCAATCACGATTGGCGTGTCGGCCTCGCCGGCCCTGGCCGTGACTGAAATCCAGTGGTGGCACGCGATGACCGGCGCCAACAACGACGTCATCGTCAAGCTCGCGAACGACTTCAACGCATCGCAGAGCGATTACAAGGTGATCCCGACCTACAAAGGCAATTACGCCGACACGATGAACGCCGGCATCGCCGCCTTCCGCGCCGGCAACGCCCCGCACATCATGCAGGTGTTCGAGGTCGGCACCGCGACCATGATGGCCGCGACCGGCGCCGTGAAGCCGGTGTACAAGCTGATGGCCGAGACCGGCGAGAAATTCGATCCGAAGGCCTATCTGCCCGCGATCACCGGCTACTACTCGACCTCGAAGGGCGAGATGCTGTCCTTCCCCTTCAACTCGTCGTCGACGGTGATGTGGGTCAACCTCGACGAGCTGAAGAAGGCCAATGTCGAGATCCCGAAGACCTGGCCTCAGGTGTTCGACGCCGCCAAGAAGCTGCATGACAACGGCCATCCGACCTGCGGCTTCTCCAACTCCTGGGTCACCTGGGTCAATCTCGAGCAGCTCTCCGCCTGGCACAACGTGCCGCTGTCGACCAAGGCCAACGGCCTCGACGGCTTCGACACCGTGCTCGAATTCAACAGCCCGGTCCAGGTCAAGCACCTCGAGAAGCTGGTCGAGCTCCAGAAGGACAAGACCTACGACTATGCCGGCCGCACCAACACCGGCGAGGGCCGCTTCACGTCAGGCGAATGCCCGCTCTATCTGACCTCCTCGGCATTCTTCGGCAACGTCAAGGCGCAGGCCAAGTTCAACTTCACCGCCGTCCCGATGCCCTATTATCCCGACGTGAAGGGCGCGCCGCAGAACTCGATCATCGGCGGTGCCTCGCTCTGGGTCATGGGTGGCAAGTCGGCCGACGATTATAAGGGTGTCGCGAAATTCCTGAGCTTCCTCTCCGACACCGATCGCCAAGTCTACATCCACAAGGCCTCGGGCTATCTGCCGATCACCAAGGCGGCCTATGAGAAGGCCAAGGCCGAAGGCTTCTACAAGGATCAGCCCTATCTCGAGACCCCGCTGCTCGAGCTGACCAACAAGGAGCCGACCGCGAACTCCCGCGGCCTGCGCCTCGGCAACATGGTTCAGCTCCGTGACGTCTGGTCGGAAGAGATCGAGCAGGCGCTCGCCGGCAAGAAGACCGCCAAGCAGGCGCTGGATGCCGCCGTCGAGCGCGGCAACACGATGCTGCGCCAGTTCGAAAAGACCGCCGTCAAGTGAGGCGATCAGCGGCAGGCTGGTAACCCGGCCTGCCGCTCCTGCGGGCATCATGCAAAAGCAAGCCATTTTCCAATCGAAGCTATTGCCCTACGCGCTGGTTGCGCCGCAGCTCGCGATCGTCCTGATTTTCTTCTACTGGCCGGCCTGGCAGGCGGTGATCCAGTCCTTCCTGCTCCAGGACGCCTTCGGTCTTTCGACCAGCTTCGTCTGGTTCGACAATTATCTCGAGCTTCTGAAGGACCGCGCCTATTTCGAGGCGATCGTGCGGACCTTCTTCTTCTCGTTCGCCATCGCAGTCTCGTCGCTGTCGTTTGCACTGCTGCTCGCGGTGATGGCGGACAAGCCGCTGCGCGGCTCGATGCTGTACCGCACGCTCTTGATCTGGCCCTATGCGGTGGCGCCGCCGGTCGTCGGCGTGCTCTGGATCTTCATGCTGCACCCCTCGCTGGGCGTGCTCTCGCGGTACTTGCGCGCCCTCGGCGTCGACTGGAATCCGCTGCTCGACGGCGACCAGGCCGCAACGCTGATCATCCTCGCCGCCGCCTGGAAGCAGATCTCCTACAACTTCCTGTTCTTCCTCGCCGGCCTGCAGAGCATCCCCCGAAGCGTGCTCGAGGCGGCCGCGATCGACGGCGCGCGCCCGATGCGCAGGTTCTGGACCGTGACCTTCCCGCTGCTGTCGCCGACCATCTTCTTCCTGCTGGTCGTCAACATCGTCTACGCCTTCTTCGATACCTTCGGCATCATCGATACCATGACCCGCGGTGGTCCCGGCAAGTCGACGGAAACGCTGGTCTACAAGGTCTATTCCGACGGCCTGCTCGGCGGCAATCTCGGTAGCTCGGCGGCGCAATCGGTGATCCTGATGATCATGGTGATCGTGCTGACGGGGATCCAGTTCCGCTTCGTCGAACGCAAGGTGACCTACTGATGGTCGAGGAAGAAGGCTTTCGGCGCTACGTCGCGCACATCATCCTCTGGATCGGGATCGCGATCGTCGCGTTTCCCGTCTACATCGCGATCGTCGCCTCGACCCAGGACAACGCGCTGATCGCGAACGGGCAGATGTCGCTGCTGCCCGGCGGCCATTTCTTCCAGACCTACTATCAGACCATCTTCGTCGGCACGAGCGGATCGACCCGCGAGCCGGTCGGCAACATGATGCTGAACTCGCTGATAACGGCGCTGCTGATCGCGGTCGGCAAGATCGCGATCTCGATCATCTCGGCCTATGCGATCGTGTATTTCCGCTTTCCGTTCCGGATGCCGATCTTCTGGCTCATCTTCATCACCCTGATGCTACCGGTCGAGGTGCGCATCTATCCGACCTACAAGATCGTCGCCGATCTGCACATGCTCGACAGCTATGCCGGCCTGTCGCTGCCGCTGATCGCATCCGCCACCGCGACGCTGCTGTTCCGACAGTTCTTCATGACGGTGCCGGACGAACTGCTGGAGGCGTCACGCATCGACGGCGCCGGTCCCTTCCGCTTCTTCTGGGACACGCTGCTGCCGCTGTCGCGCACCAACATGGCGGCGCTGTTCGTGATCCTGTTCATCCTCGGTTGGAATCAATATCTCTGGCCGCTGCTGATCACCACCCGCGACGACATGCAGACGATCCAGATCGGCATCCGCAAGATGATCACCACCACCGACGCACTCACCGAATGGCCGATCGTGATGGCAACCGCCGTGTTGGCCATGCTGCCGCCGGTGTTCGTCGTCGTCGCCATGCAGAAGCTGTTCGTGCGCGGCCTGGTCGAGACGGAAAAGTAGGTTCTTGGAAATGAGTTTTCATGGCTAACGTCACCCTGCGCAGCGTCCGCAAGACCTATCCCGGCGGCTTCGAAGCCATCAAGGGCGTCGACGTCGATGTCGGCGACGGCCAGTTCTGCGTGCTGGTCGGACCAAGCGGCTGCGGCAAGTCCACATTGCTGCGCATGGTCGCGGGGCTGGAGACCGTCACCGGCGGCGAGATCGACATCGGCGGCCGCGTCGTCAACCAGATCGAGCCGGCCGATCGCGACATCGCGATGGTGTTTCAGAACTACGCGCTCTATCCGCATATGAGCGTCTACAACAACATGGCTTACGGCCTGCGCAATCGCGGCATGGCGGAAGCCGAGATCAAGACCCGCGTCGAGGAAGCCGCGCGTGTGCTCGAACTCTCCGCCATGCTGGAGCGCAAGCCGCGCCAGCTCTCCGGCGGCCAGCGCCAGCGCGTCGCCATGGGCCGCGCCATCGTGCGCCAGCCAAAAGTGTTCCTGTTCGACGAGCCGCTCTCCAATCTCGACGCAAAACTGCGCATCGCGATGCGGGTCGAGATCCGCAAATTGCAGCGCCGCCTCAACACCACGTCGATCTACGTCACCCATGACCAGCTCGAGGCGATGACGCTCGCCGACATCCTGGTGGTGATGAATGGCGGCCAGGTCGAGCAGGTCGGCAATCCCCTCGCGATCTACGAGAAGCCGGCCACCACCTTCGTCGCCTCCTTCATCGGGGCACCACCGATGAATTTGATGTCGACGCGCCCTGACGAGATCAGATCGCAGCTCAATGGTGCAGGCGAGGTCGGCATCCTCGGCATCCGCCCGGAGGATTTCGTCATCACCGACCAGACGCCCGCCGGCGGCGTCGCGCTGCCGCTGACGGTGGAAGCGATCGAACGCGTCGGCGCCGAAACCTTCGTCTACGGTTCGCGCCAGCAGGAGGAGCAGCGCGTCGCCGCCACTCCCGGCGAGCTGCCGCCGGGCGAGGTCATCGTCCGCATTCCCGGAACCGAAGCGCCAGCGATCGGCCAGCACATCCGCGTCGCGGCGGTGCGGTCGAAGCTGCACCTGTTCAGCGGCGACGGGCGCAAGCGGATCGAGGCCTGACCGGTTCCAGGGGCCGGCCAACCAAAAAGTGCGAAAACAACCCCATGCACAGTAGAAGGGGCTTGTTTTCGTTGGGATAAATCGTCCGCAAATTCGCCGTGCTGGTCACGCGCGGAAACAGGGCATCCACAGCCTCCCCGGCTACCTGCTTGAACCGCCTCGGGGATATGCCCATATTGCTGACCAAGGGGTGCCGCTTCCGGGCCCTGAAACACCAAAGTCGCTTCTGCGAGGACTTTGTAAACTATGTCTCGTGTTCCAACGCTCTCCAGTCCCTTTCTGCTGGGCTTCGACGAGATCGAGCGCGTGCTCGATCGGGTCGTCAAAGGCGCCGACGGCTATCCTCCCTACAATATCGAGAGGTGCGACCGCGCGGATGGCCAGCCCGAGCGTTTGCGCATCACGCTGGCGGTCGCCGGATTCACCCGCGACCAACTCGATGTAACCATTGAGGAAAACCAGCTCGTGATCCGCGGGCGGCAGCAGGACGACAAGACCCGGCAATACATCCATCGCGGCATCGCCGCGCGCCACTTCCAGCGCACCTTCGTGCTGGCGGAGGGGATGCAGGTGCTGGGCGCGGATCTGAAGAACGGGCTGTTGTCGATCGATCTGGCCCGGCCTGAACCGGAGAGGATCGTTAAGACAATCGCTATCAATGAGCACGAATAATGGAACGAGTAGCGGACTCGACCGCTTAGTGTTCCAGAGGAGTCGAGACCATGAGTGAAGGTCACGTTGCGTTCGAATATGAAGCCAAGAATGTCTCTCCGGAGACGCTGGCAACCCTCGGCGAAGGTCATATCGCCTATGTGAAGCAGATCCGCTCCGAGGACGTGCCGGACCTGTTCCCCGAGGCGCCCAAGATTGCGCCGGGCCTCAAGCTCTTCGCGCTCCACGCCGCCGACGGCACGCCGATCATGCTGACCGACAGCCGGGAAGCCGCGATCGCCAACGCCTGGAGCAACGAGCTGCAAGCGGTGAGCGTGCACTGAGCGCAGCGCGTTCGCACGAATAGAGTTTCAAGCGGGCATGCCTTCGCAAGAAGGCATGCCCGTTTTGCTTTTTGCAGCGATAGTGTTTCCGCATTGTCATTGCGAGGAGCACTTGCGACGAAGCAATCCAGAATCCCTCCGCGGAGAGATTCTGGATTGCTTCGCTTCGCTCGCAATGACGAAGTGTGAGGCTACAGGGTGCCCAACTCTCGTGTCCCGGACGCAGTGCAGCGCGAAGCGTTGCGGCGCAGAGTCGGGACCCAGAAAGCAACACGCACAATGTGGAGACATGGGCCTCGGCTCTGCAGCGCACCGCACTCGACGATGCTTCGCATCGCGAGGGAAGCGCTGCGCTGCGTCCGGGGCATGAGAGCGACTTGCGAGGCTCACTCTCTCACAGTCGGCAATGACGAGAGATCAGGCCGCCGTCGCGGGCGGCAAGGCCAGCACGGAGTAGATCGCCTGCGCGTCGCGCGAGGCGCGGAGTTTTTTGGCGATGTCCTGGTCGCGCAGCAGGCGGGCGATGCGGGCGAGGGCTTTGAGGTGGTCGGCGCCGGCGCCTTCGGGGGCGAGCAGCAGGAAGACGAGATCGACCGGCTGGCCATCCATCGATTCGAAATCGATCGGGCGATCGAGGCGCGCGAACAGGCCGAAGATCTTGTCCAGCTTGGGCAGCTTGCCGTGGGGAATGGCGACGCCGTAGCCGACTGCGGTGGTGCCGAGCTTCTCGCGCTGAAGCAGCACTTCGAAGACGGAGCGCTCGTTCTGCCCGGTCAACTCGGCGGCCTTGGCCGCGAGTTCCTGCAAGGCTTGCTTCTTGCTGTTGACTTTCAATGCCGGGAGAATCGCCTCGGGTGCGACCAGATCGGTAATCGGCATGGAAGCTTTCCGAGGTGAATTAAACCGTCAGTTCCGATTTGGCCATCTTGGAAGACCAAGCTGAGCCGGCGTCAATAACATGAAGCAGGAGGAGGACTTAGCCCCGGTCCTGATGTGGGGCGCTTCTACTCCAACGCAATCCCGGTGCCAACTCCCGCGTGCGGCTTTGCCCACGGTCATTGTTAAGGCTTGCGGAGGGGCCGGAACCATTAACCGTCCACCTTGCGGTCTGTTTTGCCGCCCGGAGGGTCGATCCAGCCCACATTGCCGTCTGCCCGACGGTATATGATGTTCACCCGGCCCGAGGAACCGTGCTGGAAGACCAGGCAAGGCGCCCCGCTCAGATCGAGTTCCATGACGGCCTCGCTGACCGACAGCGACTTGAGCGAGGTGGTTTGCTCCGCGATGATCACGGGGCTGTAGCCGGAGACCTCGTCCTCGCCCTCGGGCGCCTCGAGCACATAGCTCGTGGCATTGAGCGCAGCCATCGCCTCGGTGGCGGCATGGGCCTTGCGGGCGGAACGGTCCTTGAGGCGGTTCTTGTAGCGGCGCAGCCGCTTCTCGATCATCAGCAGCGCCTGGTCGGCGCTGGCATAGGCATCGGGCGCGTTCGAATCGGCTTCCAGGGTGATTCCCGAATCGAGGTGCAGCGCGCAATCGGTGCGGAAGCCGAAGCCGTCCTTGCTCAGCGTGATGTGGCCGGAATAGTTGCCGTCGAAATATTTGCGCAGCACCTCGTCGGTGCGGTCGGCAACGCGGCCGCGCAGGGCGTCGCCGACGCTGATGCTCTTGCCCGAAATCCGGAGAGTCATGTGATGCCTCGCTTGGTTTGCGCCTCAGCTGCGATGACGGGTCACCGCAGCTGAAGTTGTTCCCTGCGCATGATCTTCCCGCAAACGCGTTCCGCATTTGTCGGGAGGGAAAACCGCTGTGCACTTTTCCGGTTCATGCGCATGCTTGGATCGGTCTCAATGGGGAGGTGAGAGTAGCGCGATTTCGCCCCGGCGCAATCAGGCCGGCTCGGTGTTGCGGGAACGATCGGACATTGCGGTGGAGAGGACGTTACCAAGAGCGCTCTGCTTGTCGCGGCGACGTTGCACCGAGGAGGGTATACGCATGGCTTCGCGGTACTTCGCGACCGTGCGGCGGGCAATATCAATGCCCGAGGCGCGCAAGCGTTCCACGATGGTGTCATCCGACAGGATCGCCGTGGGCTCTTCCGCATCGATCAGCTGCTTGATGTGGTGGCGAACGGCTTCGGCGGAATGCGCCTCGCCGCCGTCGGCCGAGGCGATCGAGGCCGTGAAGAAATATTTCAGCTCGAACGTGCCGCGATTGGTCGCCATGTATTTGTTGGCGGTGACGCGCGACACCGTGGATTCATGCATCTGGATGGCGTCAGCGACGGCCTTGAGATTGAGCGGCCGCAAGTGTGCCACGCCATGGGTGAAGAAGCCGTCCTGCTGGCGCACGATCTCGGTTGCAACTTTCAGGATGGTGCGGGCGCGCTGGTCGAGCGCGCGCACCAGCCAGGTCGCGTTCTGAAGCGCATCGGTGAAGTAGGACTTGTCGCCGTCCTTGCCGATCTTCTTCGACAGCTCGGAATAGTAGGTCTGGTTGACCAGCACGCGCGGCAGGGTGTCGCTGTTGAGCTCGACGTGCCAGCCGCCGTCGGGACCCGGGCGGACATAGACATCGGGCACCATGGTCTGGAGCCGCGCCGAGCCGAACTTCATGCCGGGCTTGGGATTGAGGCGGCGGATCTCGCCGATCATGTCGGCGATGTCCTCGTCGTCGACGCCGCAGAGCTTGCGCAAGGACGCGATGTCGCGCTTGGCGAGGAGATCGAGATGCTCGACCAGCGCCTGCATGGCCGGATCGTAGCGGTCGAGCTCGCGCAGCTGGATCGCCAGGCATTCGCTCAAATTGCGCGCACAGACGCCGGGCGGATCGAATTTTTGCAGCACGGCAAGGACGTCCTCGACGTCCTGTTGCGATGCGCCGAGACGCTCGGCGGCCTGGCCGAGATCCGGCGGCAGATAGCCGGCCTCATCGACGAGGTCGATCAGGTACTGGCCGATCATGCGCTGCGCCGGCGCGGTGAAGGCGACCGAGAGCTGCTCGGCGAGATGGTCGGCGAGCGTCATCTCGGCGGCGACGAAGGCCTCGAGATTGTAGTCTTCATCCCCGGAGGCGCCGCCGCCCCACTCGGTGTAGACGCTCGGCGCGGCGTCCTGGGCATTGCGCGCAGCCGCCTCGGCCGGCTCCTCGGAGAAGACGTTGTCGAGGCCGGTGTCCAGGGTCTGCTCGATCTCGGCGCGGGTGCCGAGATCCTTGCTCATCCATTCTTCCTGGCCGGGCTCGAAGGCCTCCGCGCTGCCACCAAAGCCGTCGTCGCCAAAACTGTCGCCGTTACCATCGCCTTGGCCGCCGGCCTCGTCGCCATCGCTGAACTGGCCGGCCTCGGAAGGAACTTCGCCGCCGCCGGCCTCGTCATTGGCCCGCTCCAGCAGGGGGTTACGCTCGAGTTCCTCCTCCACGAAGGTCGTGAGATCGAGATTGGACAATTGCAGCAGCTTGATCGCCTGCATCAGCTGCGGCGTCATGACCAGCGACTGCGATTGCCGGAACTCTAATCTCTGCGTGAGCGCCATGAAGCAAGAACCGTTCCTAAAAATTGGTCCGATTTTTGCTTATCCTAGTCCGGCCCCGATGTACACGTCTTGACGAACGCAAAAACGGGCTAGAGGCGGAATTCCTCGCCAAGGTAAAGCCGGCGCACGTCCGGATCGGCGACGATTTCATCCGGAGTACCCTCGGTCAGGATTTCACCGGCATAGACGATGTAGGCGCGATCGGTGAGGCCGAGCGTCTCGCGCACATTGTGGTCGGTGATCAAGACGCCGATGCCGCGATTGGTGAGATGGCGGACGAGGTCCTGGATGTCGCCGACCGCGATCGGATCGATGCCGGCGAAGGGCTCGTCGAGCAGCATGTAGTTCGGCCGCGTCGCCAGCGCGCGCGCGATCTCGACGCGGCGGCGCTCACCGCCTGATAGCGCGATCGACGGTGATTTCCTGAGGCGCGTGATGTTGAACTCGTCGAGCAGTGAATCGAGCTGCTGCTCGCGCTTCTTGCGCGAGGGCTCAACCACTTCGAGCACGGCGCGGATGTTCTGCTCGACGGTGAGGCCGCGGAAGATCGAGGCCTCCTGCGGCAGATAGCCGATGCCGAGCCGCGCGCGCTGATACATCGGGAGTTTCGTGACGTCGTGGCCGTCGAGCTCGATGGCACCGCGATCGGCCTTGATCAGGCCGGTGATCATGTAGAACACGGTGGTCTTGCCGGCGCCGTTCGGACCGAGCAGGCCGACCGCTTCGCCACGGCGCACATAGATGCTGACACCGCGCACGACCTGACGGCTGCCGAAGGCCTTTTCCACGCTATGCACAGCCAGGAAGCCGGGCCGCCGCAGCAGCTGCGGCCCGCCTGTGCCATTGGACCTGGTGGCGGCCCTGACGGGGTGAACCGCCTGCGGCCGCGGCGGCTCGGCTTGATAGTCGGCCTGGTAGTCACCCTGGAACTGGTCGGCCGCCCGCATCGCCTGGTCACGGGCGAGCGGCGGCGCGTCCCGTACCGGGCTGGTCACGAGACCGCCGACGTTGTCACCGAGTGCGGTGATGTCTTGACGCGCAAACCCTGGCCGGCCGCGTTTGGCGGGGCGCCGACGGAACATGCTGAAGAGATCGACCATCCCCGCCTTCTAGCCTTTCACGACGATCCTGCACGACAATCCTGCACGATGATCCGCGCGTGATCCCGCGATCTGCCACCCCGGCCTTGTGATCCGCCGGTGCAGCATGGGTGAAGGGATGTCTCATGCCCAGTGAAACACGCCCGAAAAGCGGCGAACCTCGCTTCGAAAGCCCTTCGCGCTAGATACAGTCTTGCCGGGCAAGCTTCAACCTCGGATCCGGAGCATCCGAGACAAGTGATTGAATTTACTTTTGTTTACTTGCGCCCGGTAACTGCAAAGGCGGCGCCGTGCCGGGTTTGGCGCCCTGGCCGCAATCACTGCCGCCACCCTGCGGCAGCAAGACCTGAACCCGGCCGCTATCAGATTCCACCCGCGACACGCCGGTCGTCATGTCGACCTTCAGCCGATCGCCACGCATCACGTTCTTGCACTGCGTCATCACCACCTGGCCCGCGCCGCCGCCGAACATGGTGATGAGATTGGTCTTGGTGTCGAAGATGGCAGACTCGCCTGTCACCACCTGGTCCTTCTGGGTGACCACGACATTGCCGTGCGCCTCCAGCCGCTTGATCGCGGAGCTGCCGCCCGGCCCCGGCGTCGCCGACTGCATCGGCGTGGTCGACTTCGCGCCCTTCGCCGCGGGCTGCTGCGGTGTCGCCGGCTTATCGCCGCCGCTCGACTCGTAAAACACCACCAGCGTCTTCGAGGTCATGGTGGTGTCGCCCTGGATGACCTTCACATTGCCGGAGAAGGTCGCCTCCTTCTTCTTGTCGCGCATCTCGAGCGAGGCCGCTTCGATCTGAATCGGCTGATCGCGATTTTGCGAGAAGCCCTGCAGCGCGTTGTTCGGCGCGTTCGCCGAGCTCTGTGCACGCGCCGCATTGGCTGCGATTAAGAGACCGAGGCCCAGCACAGCCGCACGGATGATGACACTGCGCTTGTTGTCGTTGCGCGGAAAAAACCTGATCATGGAAATCATCTTGAATTGGCAGATTTGTTCTGGGGCGTGCGTGTCTTTGCCGGCGGCGCTGGCTCGACCGGCGCAGGCTGCGCGGCGGCGCTGTCGTCCAGCTTGTCGAGGTGCATCACCACGTTGCCCTCGAAGCGGATGAGATCGCCGCCCTCCGTGATTCGCAGCCGGTCCGCCGTCAGCGTGCCGTTGGTCAGCTTGACGTCGACGCGTTCGTCGGAAGTGACCGTGCCCTTGTTCATGTCGACGAAGGCGGAGTTCAGCCGCGCCTCGTAGCCGGTGGAGGTACGCAGCAAGATGTCCTTGTGCAGATCGAGCTGCTGCTGCTTGTTGTCGAAACGGCCGGTGCGAGCGTCGAGGAACAGGGTGGATTGATCCTCCATGAGCACCTTCGCGCGCAGATCGGAAAGATCGACATGATCGGGGTCGGTGATGTCCTGCGTCGCGGTCTTGGCCCAGAGCTCGTAGGGCCGCTGGTCCGGGGTGAAGCCGGCGAGATGCGGCGA
This sequence comes from Bradyrhizobium sp. Rc2d, assembly GCF_900099855.1. Lineage (NCBI taxonomy): Bacteria > Pseudomonadati > Pseudomonadota > Alphaproteobacteria > Hyphomicrobiales > Nitrobacteraceae > Bradyrhizobium > Bradyrhizobium sp. Rc2d. Next base: position 91,864 of record NZ_FNCU01000004.1, read on the forward strand.
TTCCATCGTGATCTTGGTGCCCGACACCACCATGTTTCCGGAATCGAGCGGCAGTTTCGGCATCAGCATGCGGAACGGATTGAACACCGACACACCGACGATGGCGGCCATGGACAACAGCACCGCGCCCGGCACCGCGACACGCAGAATCCGCACCAGGCGGCTGTGGCGCGCCGCGCTGGCGAACTTCGCCGCAAGCGCGGCGTCGTAGGTAGGATTCTGTGCCGAGTTCACCGCTGCTCCAGCGTGTCGCTAACCTTGTCCAGTCGAAGGCGCCCCATTGTACCCGGCGCCGCCGAAATATGCAGCCGGCGACAGGCCGTTACGAAAGTGTCCGAAACGGGGCGGCAGCCCTGAACCTGGCGACCACAGGAGGCGTCAGGAATGCGCGAAAATGTCCTCTTCCGCCCAGCCCTGCAGGTCGAGCAGGGCGCGGGTCGGCAGGAAGTCGAAACAGGCCTGCGCCAGCTGGGTGCGGCCTTCCCGCACCAGCATGGCATCGAGCCGCTCGCGCAAGCCGTGCAGATGCAGCACGTCGGAGGCGGCATAGGCGAGCTGCGGCTCGGTCAGGCTGTCGGAGCCCCAGTCGCTGGACTGCTGCTGCTTGGAGAGGTCGATGTTGAGCACCTCGCGCACGAGGTCTTTCAGGCCGTGGCGGTCGGTATAGGTGCGGGTCAGGCGGGAGGCGATCTTGGTGCAGTAGATCGGCCCGGTCATGATCCCGAAGGTCTGGTACAGCACCGCGATGTCGAACCGCGCAAAGTGGAAGATCTTGGTGATGGCGGGATTGGCCAGCAGCGCCTTCAGATTCGGCGCATCGGTGTGGCCCTTGGGGATCTGCACCACGTCGGCACTGCCGTCGCCGGGCGAGAGCTGCACCACGCAGAGCCGGTCGCGGTGCGGGTTCAGCCCCATGGTCTCGGTGTCGATCGCCACCGCTCCGGTGTAGCGGGACAGGTCGGGCAGGTCGCCGCGATGCAGGCGTACGGTCATGGCGTTTCAAAACCTCGAATCGGTCTGTCGGCAGAATAGGCTAATCGGGATTACCCGCGATGTATCCACTCGCAGCACGCCGCGCAAGCGCCGGCCGTGACCTTACGGGCCCGGTCAGATCGCCGCCAGCATGATGCAGATCATCGCCGCCACCGTGATGCGGCTGGGACCGTCGCGGAAAGCGTACAGAATCGGATCGTCAGGCATCTCGCGGCGATGCGCCATCATCAGGGCGCGGCCGAACCAGTAGAGCAGCAGCGGGTTGAGCAGCCACAGCATCCAGGGGCGACTGTAGAGCGGCGTCACCGCGGAAGAGGAGACGTAGAGCGAGAACACGGTCACCGCGTTCATCGCGCTCGCCGCCGCCATCGCGGCGATGACATGCAGATCGGTGATCCTGTAGTCGCGGTTGGAGGGATCGGCGAGGCCCGCGCTCTCGCGCATGCTGAGCTCGCTGAAGCGCTTGATCAGCGCCAGCGAGGTGAACACGAACAGCGAGAAGATCAACAGCCATTCCGACAGCACCACGCCGACGCCGACGGCGCCGGCGATGATGCGCAAGCTGTAGAGGCCCGCCAGCGTCACCACGTCGACCAGCATCTTGCGCTTGAGCGCGAGCGAATAGGCGATCGTGGTGACGAGGTAGGCGCCGAGCACGCCGAGGAAGAGGGGCGAGATGCAGAGGCCGGCGACGAGCGCGAACAGCCACAGCGCAGGAATCGCTGTTAGCGCGGAGGAGATCGGCAAATCGCCGGCCGCGAGCGCGCGATGGCGCTTGGTCGGATGCTGCCGGTCGGCCGCGAGATCCAGGAGGTCGTTCATCAGATAGGCGCCCGACGCGCAGGCCGAGAACGCCATGAACGCCAGCAGCGCATGGCCGAGCGTCGGAAGATTCATCTGATGCGCGGTGAGCGCCGGCACGAACACCAGCGTGTTCTTGGCATATTGATAGACGCGCAGCGCCTTGGCCCAGGTTTTTAGGCTGACGCGACTTCCGCCTCGGTCGTCGATGCGCTCGGCCGCGCCGCGATCGAACGGCAGCGTATTGCCCGCAGCAAGATCGGCCGGCGTCACGACGCCGTCAAAACCAAGATGCGCGGCAATGCCCGCCGCATGATCGGCGAAACGCCCGGCGACGAGATAGATCTTCGCGCCCCGCGCCCGCGCCGCCAGCGCCCGGTTCATCACGTCGGAATCATAGGGCAGATGGGCATAGTCGATCTCGGCCCGCGCCAGGATTTCCGTGAGCGCCGCCATCCCCGCCCGTCCGCCTGCGCCGAAGCGGGCCAGCATGCGGCCGGGCGCGCTGAACAGCGCTTCCATCAGCAGTTCGGAACGCAGCAGCGCGCCTTCCAGATCGACGACAAGCGTCCGCCCAGCCGCCGCAATCGCCGACGGTGCCGGGGCGCCAGAATCATGCTGCCAGGCAGGCTGCTCCATCCGAAAATGCTCTTACTTGCCGCCAAATGACCGGCCCAAAGGCTGGGGAGGCCGGGGAGCAGGGGAAATGGACGGCCGCGAGCCTAAGGGGCATTCGCTAAGGGCGGCTTAACTCAGCGTGAGAGGGGGCGAACGGTCTCCCGCCGAAGGCCCTGTTGCCCAAATCCCACAACCCGCGCGCGCGTCCTGTTCCGGCAGAGCTTTTGCCTTGCGCCCCGTGGACATCGTCCCCGTCCACCCTATCTGCCAGTTTCTCGCGCCCCCTTCGCCCTCACCCTGAATCAGGTGCCATGACCGAACAGACGCTCGCCGCGCCCGTCGACGACCCAAGGGAACGCCAACGCGGCTTTTCGCGCTATCAGGCGCTCCTGATCGCGCTGCTCGCGTTCACGCAGTTCACGATCATCCTCGATTTCATCATCATGTCGCCGCTCGGCGCCATCCTGATGCCCTCGCTCAACATCACGGCCGGGCAGTTCGGCGTCGCGGTGTCTGCCTACGCGTTCAGCGCGGGGATCTCGGGCATCCTGGCCGCCGGCTTTGCCGATCGCTTCGATCGCAAGCGCCTGCTCTTGTTCTTCTATGTCGGCTTCACGCTCGGAACGATGCTCTGCGCCGCCGCGCAGACTTACCATGTGCTGCTGCTCGGCAGGATCGTGACCGGATTGTTCGGCGGCGTGATCGGCTCGGTCGTGCTCGCCATCGTCACCGACCTGTTTCCGCTGCACCTGCGCGGCCGCGTGATGGGCTTCATCCAGACCGCGTTTGCCGCGAGCCAGGTGCTCGGCATTCCGGCCGGGCTGTTTCTCGCCAATCACTGGAACTGGCATGTCTGCTTCGCTGCGATCGTCGTGGTGTCGATCGCCGCGATCGCGATCATCGCCCTGGTCATGGAGCCGGTCGATGCGCACCTGAAATTGAAGCAGGACAGAAACCCGTTCCGCCATCTGATCGCGACGATCGGACAGACGCGCTATACGCTGGCCTTCGCCGTCACGACGCTGCTGGCGACCGGCGGCTACATGCTGATGCCGTTCTCCAGCGCCTTCACCGTGCACAATCTCGGCATCGACATTACGCACCTGCCGACGATCTATCTCGTCTCCGGCCTGTTCAGCATCGTCACCGGGCCGCTGGTCGGCAGGGCGAGCGACGCGTTCGGCAAATACCCGACCTTTGTGTTCGGCAGCGTGGTGTCGGTCATCATGGTGCTGATCTATACCCATCTCGGCCACGTCTCGCTGGCGACCGCGATCCTCGTCAACGTCTTGATGTTCGTCGGCATCTTCTCGCGCATGATCCCGTCGCAGGCCTTGATGTCGGCGATCCCCGATCCGAGCCAGCGCGGCTCGTTCAGCGCGGTCAGCGCCTCGCTGCAGCAGCTCTCCGGCGGGCTCGGCTCGGTGCTCGCCGCCGCCATCATCGCGCAGCAGGCGGACGGCTCGCTGATCCATTTCGATCGCCTAGGCTACATCGTCGTCGCGACCTCGATCGTCTCGCTGGTCGCGATGTATTTTGTGCAGAAGGCGGTGGCGGAGCGGGCGGGGAAGCGGGTGGTGTGAGGGCGGACGGGCTGATTCGTCCTACAGAGACACCGTTGTGGCGGCGATACTTCGGCAATCCCAATAAGTCATCGTCCGAACCGCTGGACTAGCCTCGCTCTTCAGGCTCATCGTTGCTCTCCAGTTTCTTCCGTAGCGCCGTGACGACACGGTGAACGGCTTGCAGGTCCTTGATTGCGAGCCCTTCCGAAAGGCCGTTGGCCCATGGCGCCTGCAAAGCCATGGCAGCGTCGAAAGTGCGCCGTCCCTTATCGGTCAGGACGACAAGTTGCGCTCGCCGGTGATGCGGGTTGGCCTCGAACGCCACAAGCCCTTCCGCGAGAAGGTCGTTGACGATCCGCTGCACGTTCTGGCGATTGGCACCCAGATCGCGGGCAAGCCATGCGACTGGCTGGGGGCGCTCTGCGTGCACGATGGCGCCGAGAATTTGCCAGCGGGCGCTGGTGAGCCCGAGGCGGGCCACCAACCGGTCGCCTGCGGTCAAGAGCAGGCTGTTCAGCCGGAACAAGTCGAGCATGAGGTTGGTCAGGGCATCGCCGGCTGGCGTTCGTTCGGATTTCAGCATATGTCACCATAGGCCTGTATTGACATTATAATGTCAAGTTGGCATATAGCATCGTACCATAATGACATCATGCAACCAACCTCCCGGAGGCTTCATGTCGCACCTACGCCCACTGGACCCCGCCTTTCCGATCGACCGTCAGCTCGGCATCGATGCCAGCCCTGTCGTGCTGGTGAATGTCTTCACGCTCGACAAGGCCGACGAGCAAAGATTCCTCCAGGTCTGGCAGGACGATGCCGCCTTCATGAAGCGGCAGCCGGGCTTCATCTCCACCCAGCTTCACCGCGCGATCGGCGACAGCCCGACCTATCTGAACTATGCCGTCTGGGAATCGACCGCCCACTTCCGGGCTGCGTTCACGCACCCTGAGTTCAGATCGAAGATCTCGGCCTATCCCTCGTCCGCCGTCGCCTCTCCGCACCTGTTCCAGAAGGTCGCCGTGCCCGGCATCTGCGTCGCGTAGCTCGCTTCGAAAACGGCAGGACCCGATGACCAAGATCATCCACCCGATAGCGGGCGCGGTCGCACTGACGACTGTTGCGACCTTCTGGCTTTCCACGGTTTTCGCGGAGATGCTCGCGTCACACGCGAGCGTGACCATGGTCAAAACGGCCATCCCATGGGGCTTCCTGTTGTTGGTTCCGGCGCTGGCAGTGACGGGAGGCTCGGGGTTCTTCCTCGCCAAGGAGCGGCGCGCTGGCCTGATCGGTGCGAAGATCAAACGGATGCCGTTCATCGCCGGCAACGGCGTCTTGGTCCTCATTCCCGCCGCCCTGTTTCTAGCTTCCAAGGCGAAGGCCGCCGAGTTCGACTCCACGTTCTACGCGGTGCAGGCGCTCGAACTGCTTGCCGGCGCGACCAACATCGTTCTTCTCGGTCTCAATATGCGGGATGGCTTTAAGATGAAGGGCCGATTCCGCGCCCGCCCAGCCGGTCGCTTCGACGCCAAGGCAAAGGTCTGAGGACCGCCCGCGACCTCGCTCTCGATCGATCCGCCCCGCTTACGTCCGGAATTGCCGGACTCCCCGGTTTCCGAAAGGCAATGATGATGAAATTGGAGATCCGGGACTCCTTAGAGTCCATAAACGCTGTGTCCCCGGTGACGGGTACCGGTCAGCGGCTCAATTTCCCTGCAAATGAGCGATTTCAACCACTTGGGTTGGGGGTGGTGCCCAGGAAAGGACTCGAACCTTCACGGCCGTTAAGCCACTGGCACCTGAAGCCAGCGCGTCTACCAATTCCACCACCTGGGCATGCCGTTTGGGGCACGGAGGCGGTTACTACGGTTCGGTGACGCCGTTGTCAATTCATGCGTGAAGGCTGCTTCGGGATGCCGATTGCGCATCGCAAACCGGCCCGATACAAGGCCTGACAACACGTTACCCCACCTGCAGGAACCTACCCCATGGCATCGAATCTGGACACGCTCGTCACGGTTTTCGGCGGATCGGGGTTTTTGGGCCGGAATGTCGTCCGCGCCCTGTGCAAGCGCGATTACCGGATCCGGGTGGCGGTGCGGCGGCCGGAACTGGCCGGATACCTCCAGCCCTCCGGCAAGGTCGGGCAGGTCCACACCGTGCAGGCGAACTTACGCTACCCGACCTCGGTCGAGGCCGCGCTGCGTGATTCGCATGTCGTGATCAACCTCGTGGGCGTCCTCACCGAGGGCGGCCAGCAAACCTTTGACGCCGTCCAGGCCAAGGGTGCCGAAACCGTCGCCAAGGCGGCGGCGGCCGCCGGCGCCAGCCTGGTGCATGTCTCCGCCATCGGCGCCGACGCCAAATCGCCCTCGCGCTATGCCAAGGCCAAGGCGGCCGGGGAGGAGGCGGTAAGGGCAGCCGTGCCGTCGGCGACGATCTTCCGTCCCTCCTTGATGTTCGGGCCCGAGGACCAGTTCACCAACCGCTTTGCCGCGCTGGCCCGGATTTCGCCGGTGCTGCCGCTGATCGGCGGCGAGACCAAGGTACAGCCGGTCTATGTCGCCGACGTCGCCACCGCGATCGCCGATGCCGTCGACGGCAAGGCCAAGCCGGGCGCGACCTACGAGCTCGGCGGGCCGGACGTGCTGACCATGCGCGAGATCATCGAGGCCATCCTCGCAATCACCAATCGCGAGCGGATGCTGATCCCGCTGCCGTTCGGGCTCGCCCGCTTCAAGGCCAACTTCCTGCAATTTGCGCCGGGCGCGCTGAAGCTGACGCCGGACCAGGTCACGATGCTCGAGCTCGACAATGTCGTGTCGGATGCGGCGAAGGCGGCGGGCCTGACGCTGGAAGGGCTCGGCATCACCCCCGATTCGCTCGACACCATTGCCCCGCAATATCTCTGGCGTTTCCGCGCGGCGGGCCAGTTTCAGCGCAAGAGCGCGTGAGGTTGACACCTCTCCCGCTTGCGGGAGAGGTCGCCGCGAAGCGGCGGGTGAGGGCTTTCTCGTCATCGGGAGTCTCTCTGTGGAGACACCCTCTCCCCGACCCTCCCCCGCAAGCGGGGGAGGGAGCAGACCGCCGGTGCGGCGACAACGTCAAAACTTCAGCTTCTTGAAGACCGCTTCCGGCAGCGTCTTGATGATCAGCATCACGAGGCGCCATTTGCCGCTGACATAGACGACGTCGGTTTTGCTCTCGACGGCTTGAAGGATCGCATCGCCGACCACCGACGCTTCGACCGTGAGCGGGCCGATCAGCTTCATGCCTTCCGTCATCTTGGTGCGGACGAAGCCGGGCTTGACGGTGACGACGTGCACGCCACCGCGGCTGGCGCGGGCACGCAGGCCCGACAGGAACGCGGAGAAGCCGGCCTTGGCCGAGCCATAGACATAGTTCGAGGCGCGGCCGCGATCGCCGGCAACGGACGACACGCCGACGATCGTGCCATTGCCGCGGCCTAAAAACTTTTCGGCGAACAGGCCGAGGATCAGCGACGGGCCTTCGTAGTTGGAGCGCATGATCGTGGTGGCGTGGGCGAGATCGCTCTCGGCCTTCTCCTGCACGCCGAGCAGGCCGACGATCGAGACAACGACGTCCGGCAACGCCGACAGGCCGCCGACAAAGCTCTCGAACGACGCAGTGTCGAGCACATCGAATTTATGGAGTCCGACCTCGATGGTGTAGCGCGCGCGCAGATCGGCGGCATCAGGCTCCAGCAAGGCGACGTCGCGGCCGGCGAGGCCGACATCGTATCCCGCTTTGGCAAAGGCGCGCGCGGCGGCGCGGCCGATATCGGAGGAACCACCCAGCACCAATACGGACTTGCGTGACGTCACGGCCTAGACCTCATCAAACAGGCGTTGTGAAAGTTTCGAGCGGATGGTCCCCGCGGGATCGAGCGATTTGCGGATCGCATTGAAGCGCGACAAGGCCGGATAGCCGGCCGCGAACGTCGCGCGCGACTGGCGCGCATCCTTGGCGAGATACAGCCGGCCGCCGGCAGCGACGACCAGGCGATCGATCTCGTCGAGGAAATTCAGGATGTCGCCCTTCAGCGGGAAATCCAGCGCCAGCGTGTAGCCGGGCAGCGGAAACGACAGGATGCCGTCGCCTTGCCCGAGCTTCTTGAGCACGGCGAGGAAGGAGGCATCACCGCGCCTTGCGACGCGCTCGAGGATGTCGCCGAGCACGGCGCGCGCGCCCTGCTCCGGGATCACGCATTGATGCTGCAGGAAGCCGCGCTTGCCATAGATGCGATTCCAGTCTTTGAGGCTGTCGAGCGGAAAGAAATACGGATAGAGCGAGACCACCTGGCTGCCGCCGGCGCGCCGCGCGCCCATGCGGTAGTACAGCTCATTGAAGGCGCGGATGCTGATGCGGTTCAGCGTCATCGAGGGCAGATCGACTGGCACACGGAGGCCGGGCTCTTTGCCGACGGGAAATGCAGCGGCGCCAGCGGCGAGCTCGTCTTTGCCGGCGTGCTCGCCGAGATAAATCAGCGCGCGGCCGAGATCCTTGCCGCGCGCGACACAATCGATCCAGGCCACCGAATAGGTCGCGGAATCGCTCGCATCGAGCGCGCGCATCGCCGCGTCGAGGTCGGATGCGGAGATCACCCGCTCGCGGATCCATCCCGTTTCGGCCGGCCGCAACCGCATGGTCGCCTCGAGGATGATTCCGGTCAGGCCCATGCCGCCGATAGTCGCAAAGAACGCATCGGAGTTCTGCTCGCGCGAGGCTTCGATCACCTCGCCCTGTCCGGTTCGCAGCAAAATACTCTCGACATAGCGGCCGAAGCCGCCCTCACAATGATGGTTCTTGCCATGCACGTCGGCCGCAATCGCGCCGCCGATCGACACGAAGCGCGTGCCGGGCACGACGAAGGGCAGGAAGCCGCGCGGGCCGAAGGTCTCGATCAGGTCCGACAGCAGCACGCCGGCCTCGAGGCGGATGCGTCCGGTCGCCGGGTCGAACCACCTGACCCGGTCGAACCCCGTCATCGCGACGGTCCTGGCGGCGCCGATCGCGGCATCGCCATAGGCGCGGCCATTGCCGCGCGCGACGGTGCCGGCCGAGACGGCCTCGCCGACCGCCGCGAACGAGCGCGGCCGCAGCACATCGCTATCGACGACCGGGAAACGCCCCCAGCCGCTGACGAGGGTCATGGTTCAGCTCCTGTGCCAGGCTCCGCCCGGCGCTAGAAACTGACTACCGATCAAAAGCTTATTTTGCGTTGAAAACGCTCTTCCAGCCTCGCGGCGTAGCCCGGATGGAGCTGGCGCATCGGCGCGAAGCGCCACCCGATGGCGCAATCCGGGATCGTGCAGCAAGCGACGCCGGCCCCGGATTACGCTTGCGCTCCATCCGGGCTACAGCCAGGCGCTTTAGTGCCCCAGCGCCAGCGCGATCAGGCCGAGCGTGCCGACGATGACGCGCCACCAGGCGAACAGCATGAAACCGTGCCGAGTGACGTAGGTCAAAAACGTCTTGACCACGATGATCGCTGTGATGAACGACACCACGAAGCCGATCGCGACGATGTTCATGTGGTCCATCGTCATCTCGGAGCGGTTCTTATAGAAATCGTAGGCGAACGCGCCGATCATGGTGGGGATGGCGAGGAAGAACGAGAACTCCGCCGCCGCGCGCTTGTCCGCACCGAGCAGCATGGCGGCCACGATGCTGGCGCCGGAACGTGACACGCCCGGGATCATCGCCACGCACTGCGCGATGCCGATATAGAGATACATCAACAGCGGAAACTTGGTGGCATCATACTCGCGCGGCTTGAGCTCGAGCCTGTCGACCCAGAGCAGGATGGCGCCGCCGACGATCAGCGTGAAGCACACGACCCACGGATTGAACAGCATGAGCTTGATGTACTTGCCGGCGACGAGGCCGACGATCACGGCCGGCAGGAACGCCACCAGCACGCCGATCACGAAGCGGCGCGCATAGGCATCGCCCGTGAACAGGCCAATCGCGACGTCCCAGAGCTTCTTGAAGTAGAGCCCGACGATCGCGAGGATCGCACCCAGCTGGATCAGAACCGTAAACGAATCCCAGAAGGCTCCTTCGCCGAGGTGGAAGAAGCGCTCGGCAAGCAAGAGGTGGCCGGTCGAGGACACGGGAAGGAACTCGGTCACACCCTCGATGATGCCGAGGATCACTGCCCGTATTACATCTGACATATTTACGGTCCATTTCGGCTGGAAAAGCGGGGCTCTTCTCGCCTATTCGCCCCCATGCCGCAATCGCAAAATGCGACATCACGCCCTTGCTTCGCGGTTTTGAGGAACTAGTGTGGCGCCGCACAAACATTGATGGATTCTTAAGCACCATCAAATAGTCAAAGGCTTCATGTTTACGCTGTTTCATCATCCGTTCTGCCCGCATTCGCGCTTCATCCGCCTGATCGCGGGCGAATACGGGCTCGACCTGAAGCTGGTCGAAGAGCGCAGCTGGGAGCGGCGCGAGGCGTTTCTGCTGCTCAATGCGGCCGGCACGACGCCGGTTCTGGTGGACGATGAGCAGCCGCCCATACCGGGCGCGGCGATCATCGCCGAATATGTCGATGAGGCCCATGGCGCCGAGATGGGACCCAAGCGCCTGATGCCGCAAACGATCGGCGAGCGGGTCGAGGTGCGCCGGCTGATGGCCTGGTTCAACGAAAAATTCTTCGAGGAGGTCTCGCACCCTCTCGTCACCGAGCGCATCTACAAGCGGTTCATGAGCGAGGAGGACGGCGGCGGCCCGCCTTCGGCCGACGTGATGCGCGCCGCCAAGGCCAATGTGCGCTATCATCTGGCTTATATCGGCTGGCTGGCGCAGACGCGTAACTTCCTCGCGGGCGACCGGCTCACCTACGCGGATCTCGCCGCCGCGGCGCATCTCTCGGCGATCGACTATCTGGGCGACGTGCCATGGGGCGAGGACGACGCAGCAAAGGCGTGGTACGCGCGGGTGAAATCCCGCCCGTCGTTCCGTCCGCTCCTCAGCGAATGGCTGGCCGGCGTGCCGGCGTCGCGGACTTACGTGGACCTGGATTTCTGAGCTCCGATCCGGCTGAACTGAAGACGGCGCTTACGCGCGAAGCCCGCGCGCTCGGCTTCGACTGCATCGGCATCACCGCACCGGGCACGATCGAGAGCGCTGGAAAATATTTCCTCGAATTCATCGCCTCGGGCGGTCATGGCGACATGGACTGGCTTGCCGCAAGCCCTGAACGCCGCGTCGATCCGCGCGGGCTGTGGCAGGACGTGCGCTCGGTGATCATGCTCGGCGTCAATTACGGCCCCGACCAGGATCCGCTTGCGATCCTCAAGCAGAGCACACGCGCGGCAATCTCGGTCTATGCGCAGGGCGATGACTATCACGACCTCATCAAGAAGCGGCTGAAGGCGCTGGCGCGCTGGCTGGTCGCGACCGCGCCGTCCGACGTGAAGGTGTTCGTCGACACCGCGGCGGTGATGGAGAAACCCTTGGCGCAAGCCGCACATCTGGGCTGGCAGGGCAAGCACACCAATCTCGTCTCGCGCGAGTTCGGCTCCTGGCTGTTCCTCGGCGCGATCTACACCACGCTGGAGCTGCCGCGCGACGATGCGGAGATCGATCATTGCGGCTCGTGCCGCGCCTGTCTCGACATCTGCCCTACCGCGGCGTTCCCCGCGCCCTATAAGCTCGATGCGCGGCGCTGCATCTCATATCTCACCATTGAGAACAAGGGACCGATCCCGCACGAATTTCGCAAAGCCATCGGCAATCGCATCTATGGCTGCGACGATTGCCTCGCCGCCTGCCCCTGGAACAAGTTCGCGCAGGAGGGGCGCGAGACCAAGCTCGCCGCGCGCGACGAATTACGCGCACCCGGCCTCGCTGAGCTGGCACGGCTCGACGATGCGGCGTTTCGCGCGCTGTTCACAAAGTCGCCCGTGAAACGCATCGGCCGCGATCGTTTTGTGCGCAACGTGCTGATCGCGATTGGCAACTCCGGGGAGGTGGCGCTGGCTGCGGAGGCGCGGCGATTGCTGCAGGATGCGAGCCCGCTGGTGCGCGGAGCTGCGGTGTGGGCGCTAGCGCAGTTGATGTCGAAGGAGGAGCTTGCGGCGATGAAGAGCGCTGCGTTGAGCGGAGAGTCCGACGATAGCGTGCGTGAGGAGTGGCGCGCCGCCTCCTAACTCTCGGTGTCATGGCCCGGCTTGACCGGGGCATCCAGTACGCCGCGGCTTCTCGACTCAATCACTGCCGTCTCGGAGTACTGGATCGCCCGATCAAGTCGGGCGATGACAGCGGTTGTTGTGGCTTGAGCGGCGCGCACCCGACCCTCATGCGACACCCACTCTTGATTTCCTCACCTGTTCCCGCACAGTCGCGCGTCATGACAAATATGCCTTTCTTCACCCGCGACGGCGACACATTCCATCCGACGGAAGTCGCCAACGGCCCGTGGGATCCGAAATCGCTGCACGGGCGCGTCATCATCGGCCTGCTCGGTTTCGCCATCGAGGAGCGCTATTCCGGCCCCGAATTCGTGCCGGCGCGGCTCACCGTCGACATGTTTCGGCTGCCGACCATCGACAGGCCGATCGAAGTGACGACGCGGCTGGTGCGCGACGGTCTGCGCATCCGCGTGGTGGAAGCGGAGTTCGTCTCCGGCGGCGTCAGCATGGCGCGCGCCTCGTGCCAGCTGTTGCGGCGAACGCAGAATCCGGAAGGCAACGTCTGGTCGCCGCCGAACTGGGACGCGCCGAAACCGGCCGACATTCCAAAGCCGACCGATCCCAAGCTCGGCATGAACGGCAAATGGACGACGCGGCCGATCGTCGGCCATATGGGCTCGCTCGGACCGCGCCGGCTCTGGATGAGCGAGGTGCGCGAGCTCGTTGCGGGCGTGCCGATGACGCCGTTCGTCCATGTCGCTGTTGGTGCCGACTTCGCCAGCCCCTTTGCCAACGCCGGCGACAAGGGGCTCGGCTACATCAACAGCGACGTCACGATCTATCTGCACCGCCTGCCGGTGACGAAGTGGATCGGCTTCGAGGTGGTGAATCACCACGCCACCGACGGTGTGGCAATCGGCGAATGCTGGCTCTATGACGAAGAGGGCCCGATCGGCACCGCGACGGTGGCGGCGCTGGCGCAGCGCAAGCCGATGGTGAATCCGTCGAAGCGGTAGGAGCGCGCACCGGAATGACGAGTGGAGAGAGCGGCGCTCAACCAAGATGCCGCTGCATCTCCGGCCGCGCCTTCAGCTCGGCGCCCTGCTTGGCGACGATCTTCACAATCCGTTCCGGCGCAAATTTCAGGTCGACAAACGCAGGCGCGGTGTTGGCGACCTCGTGATAGCTGGCGATCTTGCTGCCCGTCAGCGTCATGATCGCCACGCCCTCAAACATCGCCCGCGCGCCGTTCGCTTCCGGCAGGGTCGAGCGATAGCTGAAGGTGTAGCGCGCGTAGAGCGTGGTGCCGTCCGATACGGGATTGTGCATGTCCCAGCGGAAATCGGTCGCCGTGCGATAGAACCAGTCGTCGATCATTTCGGCGATCTTGGCGCGACCGGCGAAGGCACCGTAGAACACGTCGTGGTAAATGCCGTCCTCGGTGAACAGTTCGGCGAAAGCCTTGCCGTTGCGCTGCTCGACGGCATCGCAGAAGGCGCGCAGCATGGCGGTGGTGGTCATCGGCGTTGCTCCCAATTTCTGTCATGCCCGCGAAGGCGGGCATCCAGTACGCCGCGGCCCATCGGCTCAATAACGACCGCTGGTGGAATACTGGATCGTCCGCTTTCGCGGACGATGACACCGAGTGTTTAGAGACAACTTCACTCGATCTCCGCGACCGCTGCAAGAATGCGCGCGATGTCCTGTGGGCGGGAGAGGCGGTGATCGCCGTCCTGGATCATGGTCAGCACGACGTCGTCGGCCGGCAGACGATGCGTCAGCGCGAAGGCGTGCTGCCACGGCACATCGGGATCTTTCGCGCCTTGCAGGATGCGAACGGGGCAGCCGAGATCGATGGCGCTGCCGAGCACGAGGTGATTGCGCCCCTCCTCGATCAGGTTTCGCGTGATCGGATAGGGCGAGCCGTCGCCATAGTCCGACGGCCGCATCCAGACGCCTTTGGTCTCGATCTCCTTCTTCACCGCGGGCGAGAAATTCTTCCACATCAGCGCCTCGGTGAAGTCGGGCGCCGGCGCGATCAGGACGAGACCGGCCAGCGAGGCCTTGGCTTGCTGTTGCTCTTGGCGCTTCTTGATCTCGCGCGCGAGCAGCAGTGCCATCCAGCCGCCCATGGAGGAACCGATCAGGATTTGCGGACCGTCGCAGAAGCGCTCGAACACCGCGACGCTCTCCTCCAGCCAGCGCCCGATGGTTCCATCGGCGAACTCGCCGCCGGATTCGCCGTGACCGGAATAGTCGAACCGGACCACGGCGCGGCCGTGCTCTCTGGCCCACGCATCCAGCGCCAGTGCTTTGCCGCCCTGCATGTCCGATTTGAATCCACCGAGCCAGACCAGCCCGGGGACCGTTCCCCCACGGCGGCGCACCGCGATCCTGCGCGCGGACGGGCCCTCGCCGACATCAATGAAGTCGAGCACGGTATCGGGAATTGCATTGGTCATGGAACGTTTACTCTGGCTGTGCGGTTTGAGCTGTTTGGTCGCGCCCCGCAGCTCAATTCGGTGTCGGCATTGGCCCTTTGGGACGCTTGCGGAACAGAAACAAGGTGTCTATGTCGTCTGCGTGCCAACGGGCGTGACCAAAATGCCTCGCATTTGAGGGTTTTTCGCGTCTCGCACGAGCGACTTGCTTGCCGGCAAACGCATCTTCCTTCAAAATGGCCGCTTCCTTCACAACTTTGGAGAACCACCCATTCGCCGTCCTAATAAAGCTCCGCCCGCTGCCAGCAAAGACGGGCCCCGCATCAATGATGATATTCGCAATGCGCAGATCCAGCTGATCGATCAGACCGGTGAGAACAAAGGCACGGTCGAGACCGTCGTCGCCATCCGGATGGCCCAGGACGCGGGCATGGATCTGGTCGAGATTTCGCCGAATACTAGCCCTCCCGTCTGCAAGATCATGGACTACGGGAAGTACAAGTATTCCGCGCAGAAGAAAGCCGCCGAAGCCCGCAAGCGGCAGAAGACCGTCGAGATCAAGGAGATCAAGCTCCGCCCGATGATCGACGATCACGATTACGACGTGAAGATGCGCGCGATGCAGCGGTTCTTCGAAGAGGGCGACAAGGTCAAGATCACGCTGCGCTATCGTGGTCGCGAAATGGCGCACCAGGAGATCGGCACCAAGCTTCTGGACAAGATCAAGACCGACGTCGCCGAGCTCGCCAAGGTCGAGCAGGACGCAAGGTTCGAAGGCCGCCAGGTCGTGATGGTGCTGGCGCCGCGCTAACGCCGGCTTGTTAGGATCGAGAGTTCAACGGCCCGTCCGGATCTCCGGCGGGCCGTTTTGTTTGGGGCGAGGTGCCAGCCGCGAGCGCTGCTGCAACCTCTCCCGCTTGCGGGGAGAGGTCGCGCCGAAGGCGTGGGTGAGGGCTTCTTCCTCTTGGGGGTTCTCGCTTGCGGAAACACCCTCTCCCCAACTCTCCCCCGCAAGCGGGGGAGGGAGCACATCGAACGCTTGGCGCCTACGTCCTCGTCGCCTGCCAGGTGCCGCTGCACTGGTCGCCGGAGATGATGCCCCTCCACGAACCGGCGCCGTTCATGCCGGCGAGCCGGCCGCCGCCGTTGGCGTGGGAGGCGCCGACCGAGACCTGGACCGCCACAGTGCCTCCGCGATTGATCTTGCCGGACACCCGGCCGCCGCCGGCAGACGATACCCGGCTGCCGGTGACGGTGAAGGGAACGCTGTAGCCGGAACTGCAATTGCCCCTCGTGGTGGCGAAGGTGACGTTCCAGATGCCGTCATAGCCGCCGGCGCCGGCATCGGCAGTCGACGGCACCATGGCGGCGGCAAGCACGGCGAGCAGCGCCAGGCGGCGCGGGCGGGCAAAGGTGGAAATCGATTGCGGGAAATGGGCCATTTTGGTCCTGCTCCGGACATGAAGGCGTGGACATTGGGGGTGGCAACTTCAAATAGTCGGCGGGCAGGTTCCGGCGGTTCATCGTTGCCATTTGGCTCCCGCTCTGTCATAAGCCCAGCCTTCATCGCCCGGCTGATTAAGGGCTGCCGTGGCGGTGTACCGTGCGGGTTTCGCGCTTGTTCGTAAAACCTGAGCACAATCAACGCTCTAACGAGCATTTTAGACGGCCAGCCGCCTTCACGGGCGGATTTCTGTTGTGGCCATAGGAGAGCCAAATGCCCAAGCTGAAGACCAAATCGGGCGCTAAAAAGCGCTTCAAGGTGACTGCCACCGGCAAAGTGATGCACGCCCAGCGCGGCAAGCGTCACGGCATGATCAAGCGGACGAAGAAGCAGATCCGTCAGCTCCGCGGCACCCGCGTGCTGTTCAAGACCGACGGCGACAACGTCAAGAAGTACTTCTTGCCGAACGCCTGATCGCGTCCACGATCACTGCCATCTCGCGCCGCATTCGCGCGGCGATCCGAAAACCAAGTCATCTCTGAAGGATTTCTGTCATGTCTCGCGTCAAACGCGGTGTGACCGCCCACGCCAAGCACAAGAAAGTCTACAAGGCCGCCAAGGGTTTCTACGGCCGCCGCAAGAACACCATCCGTGCCGCCAAGCCGGCCGTGGAGAAGGCCGCGCAGTACGCCTTCCGCGACCGCAAGCGTCGCAAGCGCACCTTCCGCGCGCTGTGGATCCAGCGTCTCAACGCCGCGGTGCGTCCGTTCGGCCTGACCTACAGCCGATTTATCGACGGCCTTGCCAAGTCGGGCATCACCGTGGACCGCAAGGTGCTGTCGGATCTCGCGATCCGCGAGCCCGCCGCGTTCCAGGCGATCGCCGAGAAGGCCAAAGCTGCGCTGGCGGCGTAAGCCGTCTTCCACTGTGCTCTGCGCAGCATTCAGCTTGTGATAGCCCGGGTAGCGGCGCGTCTCGCGCTTTACTGCCCCGGCCGTCATCTCTTGCGCAAACACACTTCTCCGACGTGGATGCCCGGCAGAGTGCCGGGCGGGACGGGCTAGGATCATCGGCTCAGCATCCTGGCCAAAAGGGATTGCCATGACCGATCTTGCTCAGCTCCAAGCCCAGATCACCGCCGACATCGCCGCCGCCACCGACGAGGCGGCGTTAGAGGCCGTGCGCGTCGCAGCCCTCGGCAAAAAGGGCTCGATCTCGGCGCTGCTCGCAACGCTCGGCAAGATGTCGCCGGACGAGCGCAAGACGCAGGGCGCCGCGATCAACCAGGCCAAGGACGAGGTCACCCAGGCGCTCGCGTCGCGGCGCGACGTCTTGAAGTCGGCGGCGCTCGATGCCCGGCTTGCTGCCGAGACCATCGACGTTACCCTGCCGCCGCGCGATGCGGCGGCTGAAGCCGGCCGCATCCATCCGCTGAGCCAGGTTTGGGACGAGCTGACCACGATCTTCGCCGACATGGGCTTCTCGGTCGCCGAAGGTCCCGACATCGAGACCGACGACTACAACTTCACCAAGCTGAACTTCCCGGAAGGCCATCCCGCGCGCGAGATGCACGACACCTTCTTCTTTCATCCGAAAGAAGATGGCTCGCGCATGCTGCTGCGGACCCACACCTCGCCGGTGCAGGTACGCACCATGCTGAGCCAGAAGCCGCCGATCCGCGTGATCTGCCCGGGCCGCACCTACCGCATCGATTCGGACGCGACCCACACGCCGCAATTCCACCAGGTCGAAGGCCTCGTCATCGACAAGCACTCGCATCTCGGCCACCTCAAATGGATCCTGCATGAGTTCTGCAAGGCATTCTTCGAGGTCGACCACATCAACATGCGCTTCCGCCCGTCGTTCTTTCCCTTCACCGAGCCGTCGCTGGAAGTCGACATCCAGTGCCGCCGCGACAAGGGCGAGATCCGCTTCGGCGAGGGCGAGGACTGGCTCGAGATTCTCGGCTGCGGCATGGTGCATCCGAACGTGCTGCGCGCCTGCGGCATCGATCCCGACGAGTACCAGGGCTTTGCCTGGGGCATGGGCATCGACCGCATCGCCATGCTGAAATACGGCATCGCCGATCTGCGCCAGCTGTTCGACAGCGACGTCCGCTGGCTATCCCATTACGGCTTCAAGCCGCTGGAGGTGCCGACGCTGGCGGGAGGATTGAGCACGTGATGGCGACGCTCGGTCACAGGAAGACTCTCTCCGTTCCCTCCGTGGAGAGAACCCTCTCCCTGCCCCTCCCCCGCAAGCGGGGGAGGGAACGGATGGAGCCTGCGCGTAGCCTTTGTCTCATGGGTACGTATTCTGTGTCTGCTCGACAGGTCGAACTCCCTCCCCCGCTTGCGGGGGAGGGTTGGGGTGAGGGTTTCTCCGCAATGGGGCTGCCGATGGTTGATCCCAAGCATCCGGACTGGAAAGTGTCACCCAGACTGCGCGCCAATGCGCGCGCGCTCAGGCGCAACTCGACCGATGCAGAGCGAATCCTCTGGTCGGAGCTGCGCGGCAACCAGCTGAATGGCGCCAGCTTTCGCCGCCAAGTGCCGATCGAGAACTATATCGCCGATTTCATTTGCCATTCAGCGAAGCTCGTCATCGAGCTCGACGGCGGCCAACACTTCTCGGACGAAGGCGAGCGCGCCGATGCGCGTCGCTCAGCTCTGATCGAAGCCAAGGGCTTCAAAGTGCTTCGCTTCAGCAATCTCGATGTCATGACCAATCGTGCCGGCGTTCTCGAAACAATCGCAGCTACCGTTGCGGAGAGAGCCCCCACCCCAGCCCTCCCCCGCAAGCGGGAGAGGGAGCAGACCGTCCCTGCGGAGAAAAAACAGCCATGAAATTCACTCTCTCCTGGCTGAAGGATCATCTCGAGACCGACGAGCCGCTCGACAAGCTCGCCGATAAGCTCACCATGATCGGGCTCGAGGTCGAGAACATCGAGGACAAGGCGAAGGCACTCAAGCCCTTCACCATTGCGAAGGTGATCTCGGCTGAGCAGCATCCGAATGCGGATCGCCTGCGCGTCTGCATGGTCGACACCGGTGACGGCGGCGCGCCGGTGCAGGTCGTGTGCGGCGCGCCGAATGCGCGGGCAGGACTCGTCAGCGTGTTCTCGCCGCCCGGCACCTACATTCCCGGCAAGGACATCACGCTCGGTGTCGGCACCATTCGCGGCGTCGAGAGCCGCGGCATGCTGTGTTCGGCGGCCGAGCTGCAGATCTCCAACGACCATGATGGCATCATGGAATTGCCCGCGGGCGCCCCGATCGGCGCCGGCTATGCCGAATGGGCCGGGCTCGGCGATCCCGTGGTCGAGATCAACCTGACGCCGAACCGGCAGGACTGCACCGGCGTGCACGGCATCGCGCGCGACCTTGCCGCCGCCGACATGGGCAAGTTCAAGGACCCCACGATCAAGCCGATCAAGGGTGAATTCCCCTGCCCCGTGAAAGTGACGGTCGAAGACGCCACGCTGTGCCCGGGCTTCGCGCTGCGCCTCGTGCGCGGCGTCAAGAACGGGCCATCGCCGGAATGGCTGCAGAAGCGGCTGACCGCGATCGGGCTGCGCCCGATCAACGCGCTGGTCGACATCACCAATTTCATGACCTTCGATCGCGCGCGGCCACTGCACGTGTTCGACGCCAAGAAGGTGAAGGGCAACCTCGTCGTGCGCCGCGCCCGCGAGGGCGAGACGCTGCTCGCGCTCGACGGCCGCACCTACAATCTCGATCCCGCGATCTGCGTGATCGCGGACGAGCACGGCGTCGAATCGCTCGCCGGCATCATGGGTGGCGAAGCTTCCGGCTGCGACGAGAACACCACCGACGTGCTGATCGAATCGGCGCTGTGGAACGAAATCAACATCGCCCAGACCGGCCGCAAGCTCGGCATCAATTCGGATGCGCGCTACCGCTTCGAGCGCGGCGTCGATCCGGCCTTCATGGTGCCGGGGCTCGAGCTCGCGACCAAGCTGGTGATGGAGATGTGCGGCGGCACGCCGTCGGAGACCGTGGTGGTCGGCAAAGCCTTCGGCGACGACCGCGTAATCGATTTCCCGGTCACCGAGGTCAAGCGTCTCTCCGGCATCGAAGTGCCGCAAGCAGAGATGAAGCGCATCCTGACCCATCTCGGTTTCATGATGGCGGGCCCGGGCCCGGTGGTGAAGGTCGCAGTTCCCTCCTGGCGCACCGACGTGCACGGCAAGGCCGACATCGTCGAGGAGATTGTCCGCATCTTCGGCGTCGACAAGGTGCCGGAAACGCCGTTCGAGCGCGGCGAGGACGCGCGCAAGCCGGTGCTGACACCGCTTCAGCTCCGCACCCGCCGCGCGCGGCGCGCGCTGGCAAGCCGCGGCATGGTCGAGTCGGTGACCTGGTCGTTCATCGCAAAACCTGCGGCAAAATTGTTCGGCGGCGGTCAGCGCGAGCTCGAAGTCGCCAACCCGATCGCGTCGGACCTGTCCGACATGCGCCCGACCCTTTTGGCGGGCCTGATCGCCGCGGCGCAGGCCAATGCCGATCGCGGCTTTGGCGATGTCGCACTGTTCGAGGTCGGGCAGCTGTTCAGGGGCGACCGCCCGCAGGATCAGTTCATGGCGGCGAGCGGCGTGCGCCGCGGCGTTGCTTCTTCGGAAGGTCTGGGACGGCACTGGTCCGGTTCGGCGCAGGCTGACGTGTTCGATGCCAAGGCGGACGCGCTGGCGGTGCTCGCCGCTGCGGGCGCGCCGATGCAGGCGCTTCAGATCGTCGCCGGTGGTCCCGGCTGGCTGCATCCGGGACGCTCGGGCACGATCCAGATCGGCCCGCAGAACGTGCTTGGCCATTTCGGCGAGATGCACCCGCGCGCGCTCGAGGCGCTCGGCGCCGACGGCCCGTTGATGGTGTTCGAGGTGATTCTCGACCGCATCCCCGAGGCGAAGAAGAAGCCGACCCGTGCCAAGCCTGTGATCGAGCTGTCGGCGTTCCAGCCGGTCTCGCGCGACTTCGCCTTCATCGTCGATCGTACCGTTAAGGCCGGCGACATCGTGCGCGCCGCGCAAGGCGTCGACAAGAAGCTGATCACCGGCGTGAACGTCTTCGACGTCTACGAGGGCAAGGGCATCGACGACGGCAGGAAGTCGATCGCGATCGCGGTGACCATCCAGCCGCGCGAGAAGACGCTGACCGACCAGGAGATTGAGGCTGTGGCCGCGAAGGTCGTTGCCGAGGTCACGAAGAAGACCGGTGGCACCTTGCGGGGATGAGTCTCACCGACTTTCTTCCCAAGGACGTCAGCCTCACCATTGCGATGGCGCTCTGCGCCGTCGCTTTCGTTTCGGGCACCGCCCGCGGCTTCTCCGGCTTCGGCGCGGCGCTGATCTTCATGCCGCTGGCGAGCAGCATCGCTGCGCCGCGGCTCGTGGCTGCACTGCTGCTCGTGATCGATTTCGTCGCGGCCGCGCCCCTCTTGCGCGATGCCTGGCGCAAGGCGGACCGCAGGGCCACTGCCGTGATCGTGTTGGGCGCGCTGATCGGCGTGCCCCTTGGCACCTATTTCCTCAGCGTGCTCGAGCCCGTCACCACGCGCTGGATCATCTCCTGCTTCGTTGCCGCGCTGCTGCTCCTGCTGCTGTCGGGCTGGCGCTATCACGGCAAGGACCACGCCTGGCTCTCGGTCGGCATCGGCGGCCTCTCCGGCTTCTGTAGCGGGCTGGCGCAGACCGGCGGCCCGCCGATCGTCGGCTATTGGCTCGGGCGCCCGATCGCGCCGATCGTCGCGCGCGCCAACATCGTGCTGTTCTTCGGCGCGTCGGATTTCTTCTCGATGGTCAGTTACGCGACGACGGGCCTGATCTCGCGCGAGTCGCTCGTGCTTTCGATGATCGTCGGCCCGGTTTACGCGCTCGGCGTCGCGTTCGGCGCCTCCTTGTTTGGCCGCGCCAGCGAGAGGGTGTTTCGCGGCATTTGCTACGCGCTGATCGCGCTGGCGGTGATTGCGGGGCTGCCGGTGCTGGATGGGGTGTTGCGCTGAACCATCCTCGCGTCGTCCTGGCGAAAGCCAGGACCCATTACCCCGGTCAGCATTTTTAGCCCGGGTTGGTGACCACCAGCCGTCGCCACACCCCTCCCTGGGGTAATGGGTCCTGGATCTGTGCTCCGCCCTGGACAACGCTACGCGTTGCCAAGAGCTGCGCTTGTCCAGGACGACGACTGAATCAATTCCGCGGCGGCCTCGCCCTACGCTTCTTCGTCGACTGTGTCGGCACGTCCGCGGGCTCGTCCTTGAGCGCGCCGATCTTGCGCAGCGCGGCCTCCGCGGCGCGTTCGCCGCTTTCCCAGGCGCCGTCGACCGTACCCCACAGCGTGTCATGCGTGGCTTCGCCGGCGAGGAACAGGTTGCCGATCGGCTCCGCCAAAACCCTTCGCGAGAGCTGGCCGCCGGGCGAGGCCGCCGACATCGCGCCCATGACATAGGGCGAGGCATTCCAGCGCGTCGCGCTGCTCTTCTGCACAGCGGCCGCAGCCTCGCTGCCGAACAGTTTGGTGATCCACTCCTTCGCGAAAGCCGTCATCGCCTTCTCGCCCTGCTCGGCGAGATCGCGGCCGAACGAGCCGCCCACGTCGACCGAGCACAGCGAGGAGCCGCCGATATTGGCGAACATGCGGGCCGTGCGCGTCGAGTTGCTCTGCTCGATGAGGATGTCGTCGCGCGACAGTCCGAGCGGATTGCCCGGCAGTTGCAGCACGATGTGATCATAGCTGCCGAGGGTGAGCTTCGATGCCGCGTCTAACGTGCGCTTCGGAATGTCGGGCGCGAACTTGATCGCGCCTGAGGTCAGCACGTTGGTCGAGACCGTGATGATGGCGGCGCGGGCGGCGATCTTGCCGCTCGGGGTCTCCACGCCGACGTCGCGATTGCTCCAGACGATCCGGCTCGCCGGCGTCGACAGCGCCACCGGCGCCTGCTCGCCGAGTTTCGCGATCAGCGTCCCCAGACCCTGGCGGCAGGCGATCGCGCCATTGCGGTCCTGCGCGCGGGTCTTGTCGATCGCCGAAAGCTCCTTCAGATCCTTGCCCGCAAAGCCCGCGCCCAGCATGAACTCGGCCGCGCCGGCCCAGTCGCCGAGATCCTTCGGCAGCACGGAGGCACAGGAAGTATCCAGCTTGCCGCGCGCGGCGTCGTCGATGGCGCGGTTGGCGCGGACCAGCGCGGCCAGGAACTCCTCGGTCTCGCCGGCGCGCGCATTGCGGCGGCCGATGCGCATCTTCTGACCTGACGGGGCCGGCAGCACGTCGAGCCCGGCGCTGCGCGCCAGCCGGATCATCGGATTGGTCTCGGGATTGTGCATCCAGCGCGCGCCGCGGTCGAACGGCGTGCCGAAAGTCGTGCTGTCCGTGATGCAACGGCCGCCGATCTGGGCCGCCGCTTCCACCACCACAACCTTGCGGTTGGCGGCCATGATGCGCCGCGCTGCGGCAATTCCCGCAACCCCCGCGCCGATCACGACGATATCAGCCTCCCGCGGCGGGGTCGCGGCGGTTGCTCGCAGCACCGGCATCGCGGCAAGGGCCGCCGACGCCGAAAGGAAACCGCGGCGCGTGATTGTCATGTCATGGTTTCCGGGGACTTGCGGCAAACGGGAACAGCCCGCGAACCTTGCCGTATCTGATGTTGCGCAGCAACCATCATGGTGAATCAATCGTGCTTGATCTCACAGAGTGATGAACCGAATTGCAACACGTTTCGACCATGATAGAGAAGGGAAAAAGACGGCCGGAAAAGGCCGTGGGGGGAGTTCGAAATGGGGACGGTCCTGGACTCAGTCGGCAAGCTGATTGCCGCGTACCTCTCGAAGGAGGTGCCGGGCTACGAGCCGTTCACGCCGAGCGACCCGGAGCACCTGCGCGGCGTCATCGAGCCCGGCGACGTGCTGCTGGTCGAGGGCAACAACCGCATCTCCGGCATTATCAAATACCTGACGCAGTCGACCTGGTCGCATGCTGCGCTCTATGTCGGTCCGATCGAGGGCGCGGAAGAGGCGGACGGCGAGCCGCATGTGCTGATCGAGGCCAATATCGGCGAGGGCGTCACCTCGGCGCCTTTGTCGAAATATTTCCCCTATCACACCCGCGTCTGCCGCCCGGTCGGACTGTCCTATGAGGACCGCACAACCGTCTGCCGCTATGCGATCAACCGCATCGGCTTCGGCTACGACACCAAGAACATCGTCGACCTCATGCGCTTCCTGTTCCCGCTGCCGGTGCCACAGCGCTGGCGGCGGCGCATGATCGCGCTGGGATCGGGCGATCCGACCAAGATCATCTGCTCGGCGCTGATCGCGCAGGCGTTCGACGCGGTGCGCTACCCGATCCTGCCGAAGATCACCAAGGCCGGCAGCCGCGCCGCTCGCCGCGAGATCCTGCACATCCGCGATTCCTCGCTCTACATGCCCCGCGACTTCGACATCTCGCCCTATTTCGAAGTAGTCAAACCCACCATCGTGCACGGCTTCGACTACACGGCCTTGCACTGGGCCGACAAGCAGAAGCCGCTCGAGGAGGTGGCGGGCACATTCAGTGTGTTTCCAGAAACGCTCCGTGCGCCGCCGCTCGTTCCTGAAGCGATTGACCAAGAGACGCCGGCTGAGATTTCGGTTGAGGAAGTGAGCAAGCAACCTGCCGAGATCGCCGGCCATGTGCCGCTGCTGAAGAGGCTGGCGATGTACCGCCCGCGACGGCGAGGCCGGGCAAGAGAGAGGGCGGCGTAGCTCCACTGTCGTCCCGGCGAAGGCCGGGACCCATTACCCCAGGGAGCAGTTTGGCGAAGACTCCTCGTTCGGTACGCCTACCGAGCGCAATCGATAGATTCCGCGGTATGGGTCCTGGCTTTCGCCAGGACGACGCAAGAGGAGTTATCTCGCGTCCCTCTCCACAGTCATTGCGAGCGCAGCGAAGCAATCCAGACTGCCGCCGCGTCGACAGTCTGGATTGCTTCGTCGCAAGGGCTCCTCGCAATGACGGTGAGAGCCTACCGCTCCGCCCGTCCGATCACCGCCATCAGCTCCGCGATCTTCTCGCGCTGATCGGCCTTGTCGCCGCTGGCGATGGCGTGCTCGACGCAATGGGCGACGTGATCCTTCAGGATCTCCTCCTCGACCCGGCGCAGCGCGGCGCGCACCGCCGAGATCTGCGTGACGATGTCGATGCAGTAGCGGTCTTCCTCTACCATTTTCGAGAGGCCGCGAACCTGGCCCTCGATCCGGCCGAGACGTTTTCCGACAGATGCCTTGATGTCCTTGCGCATGCGGCCTATATACCCCTACCGGGTATAGGTTGCAAGGCCGGAGCATGGAAATGAACAGCAGCGAAGACAAGCATCATCACGACGCCACAGATGGACATTCGGGGTGTGGTTGCTCCGCCAAGGCCACGCCTGCAGCGGCCGATCCGGCGTCCTCCTGCTGCGGCGGACACGGCGATCAGGCCGGCCACGCCCATCATCACACGCATGACCATGGCGATGCCGCGACGAAGGTTCTCGATCCCGTCTGCGGCATGACGGTCGATCCCGCGACGTCGAAGCACCACCTCACACATCATGGCGAGACTTTCCATTTCTGCTCGGCCGGCTGCCGCACCAAATTCGCCGCCGACCCCGCCAAGTACCTCGCCAAGGACGGGGCGCCCGAGCCCGAGATGCCCGCGGGCACGATCTACACCTGCCCGATGCACCCCGAGATCCGCCAGGTCGGCCCCGGCACCTGCCCGATCTGCGGCATGGCGCTGGAGCCGGAAGTCGCGAGCCTCGAGACCGGGCCCAATCCGGAGCTTGCCGACATGACGCGGCGGTTCTGGATCGGCGGCGCGCTGGCGCTGCCGGCCGTGGTGCTGGAGATGGGCGGCCATCTTGCAGGCCCGCACAACTGGATGGACCAGACATTGTCGAACTGGATCCAGCTCGTCTTCGCCACGCCCGTGGTGCTGTGGGCCGGCTGGCCGTTCTTCGTCCGCGGCTGGCAGTCGCTGGCAACGCGCAACCTCAACATGTTCACGCTGATCGCGATGGGCACCGGCGTCGCCTATGTCTACAGCATCATCGGCACCGTCGCGCCGCAGATGTTCCCTGACACCTTCCGTGGCCACGAGGGGGCGGTCGCCGTCTATTTCGAGGCGGCTGCCGTCATCACCGTGCTGGTTCTGCTCGGCCAGGTGCTGGAGCTGCGCGCCCGCGATGCGACCTCGGGCGCGATCAAGGCGCTGCTCCAGCTCGCGCCGAAGACCGCGCGCCGCGTCGATGCCGATGGCAGCGAGCATGAGGTCGAGATCGATACGCTGCATGCCGGCGACCGCTTGCGCGTTCGTCCCGGCGAGAAGGTGCCGGTCGACGGCGTGATCCTCGAAGGCCGTTCCTCGCTCGATGAATCGCTGGTCACGGGCGAATCGATGCCGGTCACCAAGGAGAGCGGAGCCAAGGTGATCGCCGGCACGCTCAACCAGTCCGGCAGCTTCATCATGCGCGCCGACAAGGTGGGACGCGAGACGCTGCTGTCGCAGATCGTGCAGATGGTCGCCGACGCGCAGCGCTCGCGCGCGCCGATCCAGCGGCTGGCCGATCAGGTCGCCGGCTGGTTCGTGCCGACGGTGATCGTCGTTGCTCTCGCCGCCTTTGCGGCCTGGTCGTGGTTCGGGCCGGAGCCGCGGCTCGCTTTCGGCCTCGTCGCTGCGGTCAGCGTGCTGATCATCGCCTGCCCCTGTGCGCTCGGACTTGCGACCCCGATGTCGATCATGGTCGGCGTCGGTCGCGGCGCGCAAGCCGGCGTGCTGATCAAGAACGCCGAAGCGCTGGAGCGGATGGAGAAGATCAACACGCTGGTGGTCGACAAGACCGGCACGCTGACCGAGGGCAAGCCCAAGGTGGTGGCGATCGTGCCAGCTGCCGGCTTTGCTGAGGATGATGTCCTTCGCCTCGCCGCCAGCGTCGAGCGTGCCAGCGAGCATCCCCTGGCCGACGCGATCGTGGGCGCGGCAAAAGAGAAGCAGCTCACTCTTGGCCAAGTCGAGCATTTTGACTCGCCGACCGGCAAGGGCGCGACCGGCAAGGTCGACGGCAAGACCATCGTGCTCGGCAATGCCAGATATCTGACGTCGATCGGCATCGACACCAAGGCGCTCGATGCCGAAGCCGAGCGGCTGCGCGACGACGGCGCGACCGTGATCAACATGGCCGTGGACGGCCGGCTTGCCGGCCTGTTCGCGATCGCCGATCCGGTCAAGGCCTCGACCCCGGAGGCGCTGAAGGCCCTTGCGGCCGAAGGCATCAAAGTCATCATGCTGACCGGCGACAACCGCACGACGGCACAAGCGGTGGCGCGCCGGCTCGGCATCGCCGATGTCGAGGCCGAGGTGTTGCCGGACCAGAAGAGCGCGGTGGTGACCAAGCTGCAAAAGGCCGGCCGCAGCGTCGCAATGGCCGGCGACGGCGTCAACGACGCGCCGGCGCTGGCGGCGGCCGAAGTCGGCATCGCCATGGGCACGGGCACCGATGTGGCGATGGAGAGCGCCGGCGTGACGCTGCTCAAGGGCGATCTCGTCGGCATCGTGCGGGCGCGAAGACTGTCGCAGGCGACGATGAGCAATATCCGCCAAAACCTGTTCTTCGCCTTCATCTACAACGCCGCCGGCATCCCGATCGCGGCCGGTATCCTCTATCCGGCCTTCGGCGTGCTGCTGTCGCCGATCATCGCCGCGGCGGCGATGGCGCTGTCCTCGGTGAGCGTGGTCGGCAACGCGTTGCGCTTGCGCGCGACGCGACTGTGAGGATGGCGCACCCTCTCGCCTCGCTCGCGGAGCGAGGTAAGGTGTGCGTAGCCTGGATGGAGCGAAGCGAAATCCGGGTTCTGTCTGCATAGAGATTGTCCCGGATTGCGCTTCGCTCCATCCGGGCTACACACGAATGAGCCAGCGTCATCCCGCGGCACGCACGGAGAGCATCTGATGCAGCGAATTACGATCACGATCGAGGATGATCTGCTGGCAGAGATCGACGCGGCGGCGGAAGCACGCGGCTACCAGAACCGCAGCGAGATCATCCGCGATCTCGCACGCGCCGGCCTGCAACAGAGCACCGAGGACACGGCGCAGACCGGCCCCTGCGTCGCCGGCCTCGTCTATGTCTACGACCACGCCGCGCGCGATCTCTCAAAACGCCTGGTACAGGAATTCCACGGCCATCACGACCTCGCGCTCGCGACCCTGCACGTCCATCTCGACGACAACAATTGCATGGAGATGACCGCGCTGCGCGGCGCGGCCTCCGAGGTCAAGCATTTCGCCGATCACATCATCGCCGAACGCGGCGTGCGCTACGGCCGCGTGGTGATGATCCCGACCGGCGAGGGCAAGCACGTGAAGGCGCGGAAGCACGGGCACGGTCATCGGCATGAGTAGGCTACTCTAGGAGAGCGTAGCGGCTCTTACCCTCCCCTGGAGGGGGAGGGTCGATCGCGCGCAGCGCGAGCGGGGTGGGGTGACGGTCTCTCCGCAACGAACAGTGCCCGAGTGGAGAGATCACCCCACCCCGTCACGCAATCTCGCTTCGCTCGATCACGTGCCGACCCTCCCCCTCCAGGGGAGGGTAAGCAAGAATTCGCGCCGCGTTCGCAGCCGATGGCGGCGGAGCCGCCCGCCCTTGCCGAAGCCGCATCGGGTGTCTACCTCTCGCGGGTGGTTTCGGGAGAGGGTGCCCCATGCTGGATGCCGCCGTGAAGGCGTTGTCGCAAATGATCTCGCCGCCGATGCGCTCGATCTTGTGGCGATCGATCGGGCTGGCGCTGGTGCTGATCACCGTGCTGGCGATCGGCCTGCAGCGGCTTCTCAGCTGGTTTGCGACCTCTGGTGAGGTCTGGCTGGAGGGTCTGCTTGGGCCGGGCTGGCACTCATCGCTCGAGGTCCTCTCGTGGATCGTCTCGATCGCGGCCGGCCTCGGCGTCGTGTTCGGCGGCATTTTCCTGATGCCCGCGATCACCTCGTTGGTGGCGAGCCTGTTCGTCGACGACGTCGCCGACATCGTCGAGCGTGAGCATTATCCCGCCGAGCGGCCCGGTGTCGCGCTGCCGTTCAGCCAGGCAATCCTCGAGGGGGTCAAGACCGCATTGCTGACGATCCTGGTCTATCTCGCCGCTCTGCCGCTGGTGCTATTCGCCGGTGCCGGCTTCCTGATCTTCTTCCTCGCCGCCGCCTGGCTGCTCGGCCGGGAATATTTCGAGCTCGCGGCCATGCGCTTCCGCCCGCCAGAGGAAGCGAAGGCAATGCGGCGCGACAACGCCGCGATCATCTTCACCGCCGGCCTGTTCATCGCCGCCTTCGTCTCGATTCCGATCGTGAATCTGGCAACGCCGATCTTCGGCATGGCCTTCATGGTCCATATGCACAAGCGCCTGTCCGGCTCGCGGCCCGAGCTGATCGAGCCGGCGCGACAGATGCGGTGACGTGCCCGACGCGGCACTGCCTCAGACTGTCTTCTCCGGCCACCGGCAGAGATCGTTGATCAGGCAGACCTCGCAGCGCGGCTTGCGCGCGAGGCAGGTGTAGCGGCCGTGCAGGATCAGCCAGTGATGGGCGTGCCGCATGAACTCGGCCGGGATCACCTTTTCGAGACCGAGCTCGACCTCGAGCGGTGTCTTGCCCGGCGCAAGCCCGGTACGGTTGCCAACGCGGAAGACATGCGTGTCGACCGCCATGGTGTGCTCGCCAAAGGCCATGTTGAGCACGACGTTCGCAGTCTTGCGTCCGGCGCCGGGCAGCGACTCGATCCCGGCGCGCGTGCGCGGCACCTCGCCGCCGAACTCGCTGAGCACTTTTGCCGATAGCGCAATGACGTTCTTTGCCTTGGTGCGATAGAGGCCGATGCTCTTGATGTATTCGCGCAGGCGCTCCTCGCCGAGGTCGAGCATCTTCTGCGGGGTGTCGGCCACCTCGAACAATGCGCGCGTCGCCTTGTTGACGCCGGCGTCGGTCGCCTGCGCCGACAGCACCACGGCGACCAGCAGCGTGAACGGATTGATGTGCTCAAGCTCGCCCTTCGGCTCCGGATTGGCCTTGCGGAAACGGCTGAAGGCCTCGTGAATTTCGGCGGGCGTCCAGGGTTTTGCGGCTTTGCGCGACCTTTTCGCGGGCGGTTTCGGCTTTGCCGCGGCCGGTTTTGCCTTCTTCTTCGGCACGGCCGCTTTGCGCGGAGCCGGCTTGCGGGTGATTTTCGCCATGATCGGGATATACTGAGGGACGATGAGCACAGGCAACGAAATTGAGCGCAAGGGCTCTGAAGATCAGCGCGAAGTGCAGATCTTCTCCGCGCTGCTGACGCCACACCGCTCGCTGAACCGCACCGGCTTCCTCGCCGTGATGCTGTTCCTGAGCGTCGTCAGCTTCGTCACGGGCCTTGCCTTCCTGATGATGGGGGCCTGGCCGGTATTGGGCTTCTTCGGGCTCGACGTTCTCGTGATCTGGTGGGCCTTCAAGGCCAATTTCCGCGCGGCACGGGCCAGCGAGGAGATCGTGATCACCCCTTCCGAATTGCGGGTGCGCCGCATCAGTGATCGCGGCCAGGTCGTCGAATGGACGTTCAATCCGCTCTGGGTCCGGCTCGACATGGAGATCGACGAGGATTTTGGCATCGAGCATCTCTATCTGATCTCGCGCGGTCACCAGATCCAGATCGCCCGCTTCCTGGGACCGGACGAAAAGTCGAGCTTTTACAAAGGCTTGATAGAGGCGCTGAACGCCGCCAAGCGCGGCCCGACCTACAATCCGATCACCTGATTCCAGATCAGAAATCGGGTGGTTTCGCACCCTTCCCCCTCCTACATTTCCGGTCATGATGACACTCGCCATACATGACCAGCGCCTGGCCAAGCCGGGCCCCCAGAACGCCGCGCTGCGCGACTATGATTCCGTGCGCCGGGCGATCGCGTTCATCTCGGAAAACTGGCGCGCGCAGCCGACCATCGAGGCGATGGCCGATGCGGCCGGCGTCACGCCCGATGAGCTGCACCATCTGTTCCGCCGCTGGGCCTCGATCACGCCGAAGGCCTTCATGCAGGCGCTCACCCTCGACCATGCCAAGGGGCTGCTCAGGGACTCCGCGAGCATCCTCGATGCGGCGCTCGATTCCGGCCTGTCAGGCCCGGGCCGCCTGCACGATCTCTTCGTCACCCACGAAGCGATGTCGCCCGGCGAATGGAAGAACGGCGGCGCCGGATTGACGCTGCGCTACGGCTTCCATCCCTCGCCGTTCGGCACCGCGATCGTGATCGCGACCGACCGCGGCCTGTCGGGCCTCGCCTTCGCCGACCACGGTGAGGAGAAGGCCGCGCTTGCCGACATGACGCGGCGCTGGCCGAAGGCCACTTATGTGGAAGATCACGACGGCACCGCGCCGCTGGCAGCGCGCATCTTCGACCCCAAGCTGTGGCGGCCGGATCAGCCGCTGCGCGTGGTCCTGATCGGCACCGATTTCGAGGTGCGGGTATGGGAGACGCTGCTGAAGATCCCGATGGGCCGCGCGGTGTCCTATTCCGACATCGCCTGCAACATCAACAGCCCGAAGGCCTCGCGCGCCGTCGGCGCTGCGGTCGGCAAGAACCCGGTCTCGTTCGTCGTGCCCTGCCACCGCGCCCTCGGCAAGAGCGGCACGCTCACCGGCTATCACTGGGGCATCACCCGCAAGCAGGCGATGCTGGGCTGGGAGGCCGGGCGGGTGGGGGTGCAGTAGATCGCCGTCCCGGCGAAGCTGCCGTAGGGTGGGCAAAGCGAAGCGTGCCCACCATGCATCAGCGATTGCGGAAGAATGGTGGGCACGGCGCTGTGCGCCTTTGCCCACCCTACGGGATCGTCATTACCCGGCCAGATCCAGCTTCGAGGCCACGGTCGAATCCGCATTCAGCCGGTAGATGATCGGCACACCGGTCGCCAGCTCGCGCTTCAAGATGCCTTCGGGCGAGAGCTTTTCCAGCACCATGATGAGCGCGCGCAAGGAGTTGCCGTGGGCGGCGACCAGCGTGCGCTTGCCGTTGAGCACGCCGGGCAGGATCTCCTGCACGTAGTACGGCAGCGCCCGTGCCAGCGTATCCTTCAGGCTTTCGCCACCGGGCGGCGGCACGTCGTAAGAGCGGCGCCAGACATGCACCTGCTCCTCGCCCCACTTCTTGCGGGCATCGTCCTTGTTGAGGCCGGAGAGATCGCCATAGTCGCGCTCGTTCAGCGCGAGGTTCTTCGAGGTCGGCAGGCCTTCCTGCCCGAGCTCGCCGAGGATGAGGTCGAGCGTGTGCTGCGCGCGCGTCAAGACCGAGGTATAGGCGACGTCGAACACGAGGCCCTGCGCCTTCAGCTTGCGGCCGGCTTCCCTGGCCTCGCTCACGCCGAGCTCGGTGAGGTCAGGATCCTTCCACCCCGTGAACAGGTTCTTCAGATTCCATTCGCTCTGGCCGTGCCGCACGAGCACGAGAAGACGTTCGCTCATCAACTGCTTTCCATCTAGTTTATTGTTCTGAGCATGACCTCGTCGGAAAACCGCTTCGCACTTTGCGCTAACGCGGCCCTTCGGGTCCGGATCATGCTCTTGTTCAGATGTCGGACAGGCCGAGCACGTCGGCCATGGAGTAGTGCCCCGGCGCCCTGCCATGCGCCCATAGCGCCGCCTTGAGCGCGCCATGGGCGAACAGCATGCGGTCCTCGGCGTGATGCGACAGCGTCAGGCGTTCGAACTGGCCGAGGAAGCTGACACTGTGATCGCCGGCCACGGTGCCGCCGCGCAAGGAGGCAAAGCCGATGTCGCCGGGCCGGCGCGCGCCGGTGATGCCGTCGCGGCCGCGCGCGGCGTGTTCGTCGAGCTGAATGCCGCGCCCGCTAGCTGCTGCCTGGCCCAGCATCAGCGCGGTGCCCGAGGGCGCGTCGACCTTCATGCGATGATGGGTCTCGACGATCTCGATGTCGAAACTCTGGTCCAGCGCCTTGGCGACGCGCTTGACCACGGCGGCAAGCAGGTTGACGCCCAGACTCATATTGCCGGATTGCACCACGACGGCGCGGTTGGTCACGCTCTTGATCACGGCGTTATCGGAGGCCGACAGCCCGGTGGTGCCGATGACATGGACAAGGCCGCGCTGGGCGGCGATCGCGACATTGGCGATGGTCGCGGCCGGCACGGTGAAATCGAGGATGCCATCAGCATCCTTGGACATTGCCCAGAGATCGGCGGAGAGCGTGATGCCGTTGGCCGGCAGGCCTGCGAGCACGCCGGCATCCTTGCCGAGCAAGTCCGAGCCCGGCGCCTCCAGCGCGCCGGCCAGCACCGCACCTTTGCTCTCGGCAATCGCCCGCGTCAGCGCGCGGCCCATCCGGCCGCCAGCCCCAGCAACAATCAAGCGCATGTCGGACATGGTGTGATCCTCTCTGGGGCCGTTGTAGCGGGGGGAGGCAGTTCCGGCAACCGAGGGGGATCAGAGGCCCGCTCCCACCCTCCCCTGGAGGGGCAGGGTCGGCACGCGATCGAGCAAAGCGAGATTGCGTGACGGGGTGGGGTGACGGTCTCTCCGCAACCAACCGTGCCCGAGCGGAGAGATCACCCCACCCCGCTCGCGCTGCGCGCGATCGACCCTCCCCCTCCAGGGGAGGGTAAGAAAGATCGTGCCTCAGCCGTCCGATGGCTGCGGGCCGTCATAGCCCTCGATGATGATGAGCTCGGCGATGGAGTGCGGCTGGCGCACCTTGATGTTGGCTTGGTATTCCGGCGAGTTGTAGCAGGCGAGCGCGGTCTCGTAGTCCGGGAATTCGATCACGACGTTGCGGTTGCGGCTGGCGCCTTCGACAGTGGTGAACTTGCCGGCGCGAACGACGAAGCGACCACCCCATTTCTTGAAGATTGGACCGTTGGCGACGGCATAGGGCTTGTAGCCCTCGTCATTGCTCACATCAACGCGCCCGATCCAGTAGCCTTTTGCCATTGTTCTTCTCTCCCTGGTTGTTGCTCAGCCGAGCGCTTGCGCGATCTCGGCCTGGATGGCGTCGGCCGCGGCCCTTGGGTCGGCGGCCTCGAGGATCGGACGTCCGACGACGAGATAATCGGCACCTGCGGCGATCGCACGACCCGGCGTCATGATCCGTTTCTGGTCGCCACTCGGCGCGCCCGCGGGGCGGATGCCTGGCGTGACGAGGCTCATCTGGTGACCGACGATCTTTCGCAGGGCGCCCACTTCCTCGGGCGAGGACACGAGGCCATCGACACCGAGCACCTGCGCCTGTTGGGCGCGGGCCTCGACCAGCTCGGAGACGCCGAGCCGATATCCGGCCGCGTGCAGATCGTCGTCGTCGTAGGAGGTCAGCACGGTGACCGCGAGAATCTTCAAGCCCGAGCCGCCACGTCCCTCGACGGCCGCCTTCATGGTCTGCGGATAAGCGTGGACGGTAAGGAAAGTCGCCCCCAGCTTGGCGACACTCTCGACACCGCGCATCACCGTGTTGCCGATGTCGTGCATCTTGAGATCGGCAAATACCTTCTTGCCCTTGTCGGCGAGCTTGCCGATCAGCGGCAGGCCGCCGGCATAGGCGAGTTGGTAGCCGATCTTGTAGAAGGTGACGCTGTCGCCAAGCTTTGCGACCATCGCCTCGGCAGCCTCCGGGCTCGACAGGTCGAGCGGGACGATCAGGCGGTCTTTCGGGGCGATCTCGGCTGGCGTCATGTCACCTCACATCATGCGTTGGGAAATGTCGATCAACTGCCGCACCAACTGCTTCAACGCGGCGATATCGCCCTCGTTCTTCAGCCTGTCCATATCGTCATAGGCCTGATCGGCAAAGGCAAGCGTGAGCTGGCTGGCAATCACATGGGCGTGGCAGGAGGTCAGGATCAGCCGCAACGCCTGCAGCGCACGGGCCGCGCCCAGCCGGCTCTGCGAGGCGCCGGCGAGCGCGAAGACGCGGTTGCGGAACACGTCGCCGCGCGCCTCGTGCAGATCGTGCACGAGGCTGACCCAGTCGATCGCGTTCTTCAGTAGCGGCGGCACCGATGCATTGTATTCGGGCGTGACGATCAGCACGCCGTGATGGGCGCCGATCATGCGCTTGAGATTGATAGCGTGCTTGGGCACGCCGGATTTGGCCTGGAGATCGCCGTCATAGATCGGCAGCGGAAAATCAGCGAGCGAGATGCTGGTGACGTCGACGCCGGCCTGGTCGAATTCATAGGCTGCGAGCGCTGCCAGCTTCGCATTATGCGAGCCGGTGCGCAGCGAGCCGGGAATGACCAGGATCTTGGGAGCTGACATCCAATCCAATGCGTTCGGCGAAACGAGCCCGCCGCGCAAAAAGAGGAGCCGGCGGAATTAGTCCTTGCGATACACCCAGACGCGGGCCGGCGGAAGGTTCATCCAGATCCGTTCCGAGGCCTCTGTGGACACGCCGGGCAGCGATTTCGGGATCGGCGGCACCACCGCATACGTGAACTGGATGAACGGCGCACCGGGCGCCAGCGCCGTGAAGGCGTCGCGGATGAGCCGCAGCCGCGTCAGCATCGGTTTTGTGACAAGCGGCAGGCCGGAGACGACCGCGGAGGCCGGCGCGCTCAAGACATTCCAGAGCGTGTCGCGCAAGCGATAGGCATCGCCCTGCACCACCTTGGCCTGCGGGTAGCGGTCGCGCAGCAGGGCGCAGAAGCCGGGATTGTACTCGACAAGGACGAGGCGCTTCTGGTCGATGCCGCGCTCGATCAGAGCCGAGGTGATGGCGCCGGTGCCGGGCCCGAGCTCGACCACCGGAGCGTCGGAATCGATATCGACGTAATGGGCCATGGTCCGGGCCAGAAGCTTGCCCGACGGCATCACCGCGCCCATGTGAAGCGGCTTTTCGATCCAAGATCTGAGAAAGCGCACCTCGTCATCAAGACGAGGCTTCTTCAACGCACGCGCGGACGATGGCAATGGCATGTCAGGACCGGACGGGACCGCGGGACGCGGCGTGTCAGAAAATGGTCATAAAGACGTATAGGCCGAAGGCGGCACGGTCAAGACACGTCAACTCGCCCGGTTGCCGAAGAAATCCTTGACCTTGGCGAAGAATCCGTCGGATTCCGGCTGGGTGTTGCCGGAGGAGAGCTTTTCGAACTCGGCCAGCAATTCCTGCTGCTTCTTGGTGAGGTTCTGCGGGGTCTCGACCACGACCTGGACGTACATGTCGCCCATCTGGCGCGAGCGCAGCACCGGCATGCCCTTTGATGCAATGCGGAAACGACGGCCCGACTGGGTTCCGGCGGGCACCTTCACCTTCGCCTTGCTCTTCTCGATCGTCGGCACCTCGAATTCGCCGCCAAGGGCGGCCGTCACCATCGAGATCGGCACGCGGCAATGCAGATCGGCGCCGTCGCGCTGGAAGAACTGGTGCTGGGCCAGCGACAGAAAGATGTAGAGGTCGCCGGGCGGGCCGCCGCGGACCCCGGCCTCGCCCTCGCCGGCGAGCCTGATCCTCGTGCCGTCCTCGACCCCTTGCGGAATATTGACTGACAACGTGCGCTCGCGGGTGACCCGGCCCTGTCCCGCGCAGGACGGGCAGGCATCCTCGATCGTCTGGCCGCGGCCCTGGCAGCCGGGACAGGTGCGCTCGAGCGTGAAGAAGCCCTGCGACTGCCGCATGCGGCCCGCGCCGCCGCAGGTCGAGCAGGTCTTCGGCTTAGTGCCGGCCTTGGCGCCGATGCCCGAGCAGGCCTCGCAGGTGACCGAGACCGGAATCTCGATCTGCGCGGTCTTGCCGCCAAAGGCTTCCTCGAGCGTGATCTCCATGTTGTAGCGCAGGTCGGCGCCACGCTCGCGGCCGCCGCGGCTGCGCTGTCCGGCCATGCCGAACAGGTCTTCGAAAATGTCGGAGAAGGAGGAGGCGAAGCCCGCGCCGAAACCGGCACCGCCGCCGCCGAAGCCGCCGCCCTGCTCGAACGCGGCGTGGCCGTAACGGTCGTAAGCGGCGCGCTTGTCCTTGTCCTTGAGGATCTCGTAGGCCTCGTTGATTTCCTTGAACTTGACCTCGCTGGTTTCATCCCCGGGATTGCGGTCCGGATGGAATTTCATCGCCAGCTTGCGGAACGACGATTTCAGCTTGGATTCGTCGGCGTCGCGTTCGACTTCGAGGGTCTCGTAGTAGCAGCGCTTGGTGGACGTGGACATGTCGGACTCGGTCTATCCAATCGCGAATCAAGTCGGGGCGAAACGACGCCGCTGCGCAACGACATAGGCAGCCTTGATATAGGCGGCCTTGCGCGTCGCGGCAGAGGGCAGCGTAGCAACATTGAGCATAACGGCTGGGAATTGATTGATCGTAACGAGCATCTGTCCCGCCCGTCCCGACACGTTGGCCTCCCCCGCGAGGGAGGAGGCCTTTAGCGCGTCTGGGGTCCAAGCCGTCCGCATCGTCACCCTCTTGGGGTTTAAGCGGACTTCTTGTTGTTCTTGTCGTCGTCGACCTCGGTGAATTCCGCGTCGACGACGTCGTCCTTGGCCGCATCCTTCTTGGCGTCGGCCTCGGCCTGCTGCTTGTACATGGCCTCGCCGAGCTTCATCGACGCCTGGGCCAGCGTTTGGGTCTTGGCCTTGATCGCCTCGGCATCGTCGCCCTTCAGCGCTTCCTTGAGGTCGCTGACGGCATCCTCGATGGCGCGACGCTCGCTCTCGGCGACCTTCGAACCGTGCTCGGCCAGCGCCTTCTCGGTCGAATGCACCAGGCCATCCGCCTCGTTCTTGGCGGTCACCGCCTCGCGGCGCTTCTTGTCCGCCTCGGCATTGGCCTCGGCGTCCTTGACCATCTTCTCGATGTCGGCTTCCGACAGGCCGCCCGAGGCCTGGATGCGGATCTGCTGCTCCTTGCCGGTGGCCTTGTCCTTGGCCGAGACGTTGACGATGCCGTTGGCGTCGATGTCGAAGGTCACCTCGATCTGCGGCATGCCGCGCGGGGCCGGCGGAATGCCCATCAGGTCGAACTGGCCGAGCATCTTGTTGTCGGCCGCCATTTCACGCTCGCCCTGGAAGACGCGGATGGTGACCGCGTTCTGGTTGTCCTCGGCGGTCGAGAACACCTGGCTCTTCTTGGTCGGGATCGTGGTGTTGCGGTCGATGATGCGGGTGAACACGCCGCCCAGCGTCTCGATGCCCAGCGACAGCGGGGTCACGTCGAGCAGCAGCACGTCCTTGACGTCGCCCTGGAGCACGCCGGCCTGGATCGCGGCGCCGATCGCCACGACTTCGTCCGGGTTGACGCCCTTGTGCGGCTCCTTGCCGAACAGCTGCTTCACGACTTCCTGGACCTTCGGCATGCGCGACATGCCGCCGACCAGCACGACTTCGCCGATCTCACCGGCGGTGACGCCGGCGTCCTTCAGCGCCTTGCGGCAGGGCTCGACCGTTTTCTGGATGAGGTCGTCGACCAGCGCCTCGAACTTGGCGCGGGTGAGCTTCATCGTCAGATGCTTCGGCCCGGTCTGGTCCGCGGTGATGAAGGGCAGGTTGATCTCGGTCTGCGTCGTCGAGGACAGCTCGATCTTGGCCTTTTCAGCGGCTTCCTTCAGGCGCTGCAAAGCGAGCTTGTCGTTGCGCAGGTTGATGCCCTGCTCCTTCTGGAATTCGTCGGCGAGATAGCCGACCAGGCGCATGTCGAAATCTTCGCCACCGAGGAAGGTGTCGCCGTTGGTCGACTTCACCTCGAACACGCCATCGCCGATTTCGAGAATGGAGATATCGAAGGTGCCGCCGCCGAGGTCGTACACCGCGATGGTGCCGGCCTTGGTCTTGTCGAGGCCATAGGCAAGCGCGGCCGCGGTCGGCTCGTTGATGATGCGCAGCACTTCGAGGCCCGCGATCTTGCCGGCGTCCTTGGTCGCCTGGCGCTGCGCGTCGTTGAAGTAGGCGGGAACGGTGATGACGGCCTGGTCGACCTTCTGGCCGAGATGGGCCTCCGCGGTCTCCTTCATCTTCTGCAAGATGAACGCCGAGACCTGCGAGGGCGAGTAGGTCTGGCCGTCGGCCTCGACCCAGGCGTCGCCGTTGGAAGCCTTCACGATCTTGTACGGAACGAGCTTCTTGTCCTTCTCGACCATCGGGTCGTCGTAGCGGCGGCCAATGAGGCGCTTCACTGCGAAGAAGGTGCGCTCGGGATTGGTGACGGCCTGACGCTTGGCCGGCTGGCCGACGAGGCGCTCGCCGTCATCCGTGACGGCGACGATCGAAGGCGTCGTGCGCATGCCTTCGGAATTCTCGATGACTTTGGCGTTCTTGCCATCCATTACGGCGACGCACGAGTTCGTGGTGCCGAGGTCGATCCCAATGACCTTTCCCATGGTCCTGATATCCTTCTTTTTGCGGCAGGTTGGCTGGGCCCAGAAGGCACCCGACCGAAACCCCCTAAGATCAAACATCCGCGATATTGCGATGATTGAGGCTCATATAGGAGGGGGGGAGGGGCCCGCAAGGACCGAACGCAAGTTTCGGCCGCGAAAACATCGGGTTTTGGAAGATCATATCCGGGCTCAACCACCCTTGCGGGTGAGGAAATATTAACAGGTTCAGGCCTCGGCAAGCCCCCGCTATGGCAGTCCGCCCCACCCTGTTGCGGCAAGGCCAAACCCGCTAAAAGGCGGTCCGGCCGGCAACCGCAGCGCAGCTGCTCCGCGCGACAAAGCGGCCCAATGGCCGACCATCGAACGGCCTCAATGTGAACCAATCAGAGTGCCCATGAAGCTGATCCGCCCCCTCGCCGCGCTCGTCCTCCTCGTCGCCTCGGCGCTTCCGGCCCTTGCTGCCGACGCCGTTTACCCGCCTGGCCTGCGCCTCGGCATGGTGCCGCTGATCGGGCTGAGCACGGCCAAGTCCTTTCCGGGCTTCGAGAGCGAGGACGGCAGCGTCAAAGTGCTGATCACCGAGCTGCCGCCTGCAGCCTATGGCGAGGTCGTGAGCGCCTTCAATTCCAATCCGGCCGGTGCGAACGGCGTCAAGCAGGACAAGATCGAGACCCCCGCGGGCCTTGCCTATTTCACCACCGAAAGCGGCAAGGCCGGCGACACTCCGGTGAGGCGTTATTCGATGATCGTGCCGGGCGCAGGCTTCTCCGGCTATGTCGCGGTGCAGATCCCGGAGAATGCGACCAAGATCTACACCGATGAAGCGGTGCGCCAGATGTTTGCGAGCGCCACCACCCGCAAGCAGGTCTCGGCCGAAGAGCAGATCGCGCTGATGCCGTTCAAGATCACCGAGCTCGCCGACTTCAAGGACATCCGCACGCTGGCGCCGGGCTCGAGCATCATCCTGGCCGACGGCAACGAGAGCGCAGGCTATGAGTCGAAGCCGTTCATGATCCTCGGCCTGATCGGCGCCACCCCGCAGCAGGCCGACGACCGCGCCCGCTTTGCGCAGGAGGCGGCGCTCCAGATTCCCGGCGTGCGCGAATCGCGCGTCACCATGTCCGAGCCGATCCGCATCAACGGCCAGCAGGGTTTCGAGACCCGGATCGACGGCGTCAGCGGCAAGGACAAGACGCCGGTGACCGTGGTGCAGTGGATCCGCTTCTCGAGCGGCGGCGCCTCGCTGCGCATCATCGCCAGCGCCCCGCGCGACCAGTGGCAAGCCGCCTTCACCCGCTTCCGCGCCGTGCGCGACGGCATCCAGCCGAAGGGGTAGGCACGCTCGCTCGTCCAACAAACTCGGTGTCGTCCCGGCGAAGGCCGGGACCCATACGCCGCAGCAATAGTTTTGCGAAGACTCGGAGTTACCAGCTCGTCCTACGACCATTCCCTGTGGTTGTGGGTCCCGGCCTTCGCCGGGACGACGAGAAGATAGAGCCCAACCCCTCATCAAACCCGGCTGCATTTTCGGGCTTCTGTTCGTATGCGAACGGAACTAGGCTTTCTTCCCGTGGATCATCATCCTGGAGGGGAGACGAACGATGCTGGATCGGCGACACATGTTGGCGGCGCTTGCGACCACGGCGCTCGCGGGCCTCACTCCAACCGCGCTGTTTGCGGCCGCGTCAATCAAGCCGGACGAGGCCTCCGCGCTGCTCGTGATCGACGTGCAGAACTGCTTCCTGCCCGGCGGCAGCCTTGCGGTGAAGGAAGGCGAGCAGGTGGTGCCCGTCATCAACAAGATCGCGAAAGCGTTTGCGAACGTGGTGATGACGCAGGACTGGCATACGCCCGGCCACATCTCGTTCGCGTCGGTGCATTCCGGCAAGAAGCCGTTCGAGACCGTCGATCTTCCCTACGGCAAGCAGGTGCTGTGGCCGGACCATTGCGTGCAGGGCACCGACGGTGCCGTGCTGTCGAAGGACCTTGCGATCCCGCACGCCGAACTCATCATCCGCAAGGGTTTTCACAGGGACGTCGACAGCTACTCGGCCTTCCTCGAAGCCGACGGCAAGACCTCGACGGGCCTTGCCGGCTATCTGAAGGGCCGCAAGATCAAGCGCGTCTTCGTCGCTGGCCTCGCGACCGATTTCTGCGTCGCCTGGACGGCGCTCGATGCGCGTAAGTCGGGCTTCGAGGTCTATGTGGTGGAGGACGCCTGCCGCGGCATCGACACGCAGGGCTCGCTGGCAAAGGCCTGGGCCGATATGGCCAAGGCCGGCGTGAAGCGGATTCAATCTGCGGATATCGCGGTGAGTGCGTAAGCGACGCGCAGCTCTGCCAGACCCTCATGGTGAGGAGGCGCGTCAGCGCCGTCTCGAAGGATGAGGGTCTCAAACGCGGATGTGAGACTCAATTCGCCGCGCCGCTCGACTCATTGTTGTTGTTGGCCGTGGGCGCTGTCTTCGCGCCGCCCTTGGCGACACCGACCAGGGCGGGACGCAGCACGCGCTCGCCGATGGTGTAGCCCGCCTGCACGACTTGCACCACGGTGCCCGACGGCACCGACGCATCCGGGACCTCGAACATCGCCTGCTGGAAATTCGGGTCGAACTTCTGGCCCTGCGGATCGAACTTCTTCACGCCGTGCTTTTCCAGCGCGTTGAGCAGCGAGCGCTCGGTGAGCTCGACGCCCTCGATCAGCGAGGTCAGGCCGGGATCGGCCGCCGCACGGGCCTCGGCCGGAACGGCATCGAGCGCGCGCTGGAGGTTGTCGGCGATCTCCAGCACGTCGCGGGCAAAGCCGGTGATGCCGTAGAGGCGGGCGTCGGCGACCTCCTTGGTGGTGCGCTTGCGCAAGTTCTCCATCTCGGCCAGCGTCCGCAGCATGCGGTCGCGCGCCTCGGCGGATTCCTTCTGCAACGTCTCGACCGAGCCCGGCTCGGGATCGTCGGGCATGATGTAGGGCTTCGAGACCACGGGCTCGCCGGTGGGCGCGGTCGTGTCTTCGGGTTGCCGGTCTTGATCGGTCATCGGCTCTGTTCTCGAACTCGTCTCAGGGGATTGTTGGCCCGGATATCGTGCCTAAGCTTACGAAAATCAAGCGCCTGTGATCGGAGGAAACGCCGGTCAGCCCCCCAAAAGGCGACTGACGATGCGGGCGGCGTAGTCCACGGTGGGGATCACGCGGGCATAATTCAGTCGCGTCGGGCCGATCACGCCGAGCACGCCGACGATATGGCCGGCGGCATCCCGATAGGGCGAGATGATGGTGGAGGAACCCGACAGCGAGAACAGCTTATTCTCGCTCCCGATGAAAATTCGCACGCCTTCGGCGGTCTCGGCCCGGCCGAGCAGGTCGATGACGCCGCGCTTGGTCTCGAGATCGTCGAACAACAGGCGCACCCGCTCAAGGTCCTCCAGCGCGTGCAGATCCTCCAGCAGATTGGCGTGACCGCGGACGATGAGCTGGCGGTCCTCGTTCTCGCCCCCGGACCAGCTTGCAATGCCGGCCGAGATCACCTTTTGCGT
Source organism: Bradyrhizobium sp. Rc2d (assembly GCF_900099855.1). Taxonomy (NCBI): domain Bacteria; kingdom Pseudomonadati; phylum Pseudomonadota; class Alphaproteobacteria; order Hyphomicrobiales; family Nitrobacteraceae; genus Bradyrhizobium; species Bradyrhizobium sp. Rc2d. The sequence continues at coordinate 134,777 of NZ_FNCU01000004.1, forward strand.
CAGCTGATCAAGCTCGGCGCGGGCTTCGCCGAGCGCGGTCTCGAGTTCGAGCCGCGCCTCGGCCAGCGTGCGGCCGCGGATCCGCGCATTGAGGAAATTGCCGGCTTCGGTGAGCGCCGAGGAGGGAACTCCGGGCGGCAGCGTCAGCACGCGGTTTTCGACCTGGCCATCCTCGCCGACCAGGATCACCAGCGCCTTCTCCGGTTCCAGGCGGACGAATTCGATGTGCTTGAGCCGCGCATTGGATTTCGGCGTCAGCACGACCGCGGCGGCACGGGTCAGGCCCGACAGCCGCATCAAGGCCTGGTCCAGCGCCGCCTCGACCGATTGCGCCTCGCCGACGGAAGAGAGCTGGCTCTGAATGGATTGCCGTTCGGCCTCGTTGAGGTCGCCGACCTGCATCAAGGCATCGACGAAGAAGCGCAGACCGAGTTCCGTCGGCAGCCGGCCGGCGGAGGTATGGGGCGCATAGATCAGGCCGAGCTGTTCCAGATCGGCCATGACATTGCGCACGGAGGCCGGCGACAGCGGCATCGCGATCAGGCGCGAGATGTTGCGCGAGCCCACCGGCTCGCCGGTCGCGAGATAGCTTTCGACAATTTGACGAAAGATGTCGCGGGAACGCTCGTTGAGCTGGGCGAGGCCTGCGCGCGGCGCGATCAGATGGATCGGATCGTGATGGGCCACAGACGGTAACTCCTCTCAGATACTCATAATTTGTCTATCCCGGGCGCTCCTGACAAGCGTGGCGTTTACAGGCTCGAAATCAGAGGGTGAAAAAACCTTGCCGCCTACCCTCGCCCCTCCTACAAGCACCGCGAACAGCCTTTCCCGTGAGTTTTGGAGGATTTCCCATGCGGCCAAGCCGCCGTGCGCCCGACGAATTGCGCCCCGTGACGCTGGAGCGCGGCGTGGTCAAATATGCGGAAGGCTCGTGCCTGGTGAAATTCGGCGACACCCATGTGCTGGTCACCGCCACGCTGGAAGACCGCCTGCCGCCGTGGCTGAAGGGCCAAGGCCGCGGCTGGGTCACCGCCGAATACGGCATGCTGCCGCGCGCAACCTCCGAACGCACCCGCCGCGAGGCCTCCGCCGGCAAGCAGAGCGGCCGCACCGTCGAGATCCAGCGCCTGATCGGCCGCTCGCTTCGCACCATCGTCGATCTGGAAGCGCTCGGCGAGCGCCAGATCACGGTCGATTGCGACGTGCTCCAGGCCGACGGCGGCACCCGCACGGCCTCGATCACCGGCGCCTGGGTCGCGCTCGCCGATTGCATCAACTGGATGAAGGCGCGCAACATGATCAAGACCAACGTGCTGCGTGACAACGTCGCCGCGATCTCCTGCGGCATCTACAACGGCACGCCGGTGCTCGATCTCGACTACGCCGAGGATTCGGAAGCCGAGACCGACGCCAATTTCGTCATGACCGGCGACGGCCGCCTCATCGAGGTGCAGGGCACCGCGGAACGCGAGCCGTTCACCGAAACCGAGTTCCTGGCGTTGATGGCGCTGGCGCGCAAGGGCGTCGCGCGTCTGGTAGACTTGCAGAAACTGGCTGTGGCGTAGTCAATAGGCCATGCACCGCCGAATCACGGACAAGCTCGTCATCGCCACCCACAATCCCGGCAAGCTCGCCGAGATGCGGGAGCTGCTTGCACCGTACGGCATCGAGGCGGTGTCGGCCGGTGAGCTCGGCCTGAGCGAGCCCGAAGAGACCGGCAACGATTTCCGCAGCAATGCCGCGATCAAGGCGATCGCGGCGGCGCGGGCGAGCAAGCTTGCTTCCTTCGCTGATGATTCCGGCATCGTCGTCGACGCGCTCGATGGCGCGCCCGGCATTTTCTCCGCGCGCTGGGCCGGGCCAAACAAAGACTTCGCAGTGGCGATGGCGCAGGTCGAGCGCCTGCTCCAGGAGCGCGGCGCGACGATTCCGGCGCAGCGCACCGCGCATTTCGTCTCCGCGCTCTGCGTCGCCTGGCCCGACGATCATCTCGAAGAGGTCGAGGCGCGGGTCGACGGCACGCTGGTCTGGCCGCCGCGCGGTACCGCCGGCTTCGGCTACGATCCGATGTTTTTGCCCGATGGCCACAGCCGCACCTTCGGTGAGATGGAGAGCATCGAGAAGCACGGCCTGCCGCCGCTCGGCCTCGGTCTCTCGCACCGCGCCCGCGCCTTCGTGAAACTGGCGGAGATCTGCCTTGAGCCGCGCTAAGGAAGCCTTCGGCGTCTACGTGCACTGGCCGTTCTGCCTGTCGAAATGCCCCTATTGCGACTTCAACAGCCATGTCCGCCACGCACCAATCGACGAAGCGCGCTTCGCCTCGGCCTTCGCCCGCGAGATCGCAGCGACCGCCGAGCGCGCGCCCGGCCGCGAGGTCACCTCGATCTTCCTCGGCGGCGGCACGCCGTCATTGATGCAGCCCGCTACCGTCGGCGCAGTGCTCGATGCGATCGGCAAGCACTGGCATGTTGCTGACGATGTCGAGGTGACGCTGGAGGCAAACCCGACCAGCGTCGAGGCCACACGCTTCGCCGGCTATCGCGCCGCCGGCGTCAACCGCGTCTCGCTCGGCGTGCAGGCGCTCGACGATGCCTCGTTGAAGGCACTCGGCCGCATGCACAGTGCGCGCGAGGCCCTCGATGCCGTCGCCATCGCGCGCCGCTCGTTCGATCGTTATTCGTTCGACCTGATCTACGCCCGTCCTGACCAGACGCCGGCGATGTGGGCCGAGGAGCTGCGTCTCGCGATCGATGAAGCGGCCGAGCATCTGTCGCTCTATCAATTGACGATCGAGGAAGGCACGCCGTTCTTCGGCCTGCACCAGGCCGGCAAATTGAAGACGCCGGACGAAGCCGTCGCGCGTGCGCTCTACGACGTCACGCAGGAAACCTGCGACAAGCTTGGTCTGCCGGCCTACGAGATTTCAAATCACGCGCGGCGCGGCGCCGAGTGCCGGCACAATCTGGTCTATTGGCGCGGCGAGGAATATGCCGGCATCGGCCCCGGCGCCCATGGCCGGCTCGACATCGACGGCGTGCGCCATGCCACCGCCACCGAGAAGCGCCCCGAAGCCTGGCTGATGCGGGTCGAGACCAACGGCGACGGCGTGGTCACCGACGAGCTCCTCAACAGCGAGGAACGCGCCGACGAATTTCTGCTGATGGGATTGCGTCTCGCCGAAGGCATCGACCCCGAGCGCTACAGAGCCCTCTCCGGCCGCCCGCTCGACCCCGGCCGCATCGCGCTGCTCCGCGAGGAAGGCGCGATCACGGTCGATGCGACGGGCCGCCTGCGCGTGACCAGCAGCGGTTTTCCGGTACTGGATGCTGTGGTCGCGGATTTGGCGGCGTAGCGAGATGCCGTAGGGTGGGCAAAGCGAAGCGTGCCCACCACTCTCATGCGATCTTGCGGAGAGATGGTGGGCACGGCGCGAAGCGCGCCTTTGCCCACCCTACGGCATCTCGTTACGCCCCAAAGCTCTTCGGCGAGCCTGCCACCGCAACGCCGCCCCCCTGCGTCACCTTCATCACCGCAAGGCCGCGCTCGTTGGTGCCATCCGCGCGGAAGCGGAACAGGCCGTCGATGCCGGCAAAGCCCGAGGGGTTGGTGAGCACATCAGGCGAGAAGCGCGTGGTGCCTTGCGTGCGCGCGAGCGCGGCGACGAGGGCGACCGCATCATAGGCGAGCGTCGCGGTGCGTATCGGGTCGGCGCCGTATTTGGTGCGGTAGCGGCCGGAGAAGGCGCGGAAGCCGGCCGGGTCCGGCGCGGCATAGAGACCGCCTTGCAACGCAGCGCTGGCATAGACGCGCGGATTGTCCCACAGGCCGGTGCCGAGCAGCTGGATGTTACGCAAATTGGCGCCCGCCGCAGTCATCGCATCCGCGACTGAGACGACGGCATCGCCGTCATCGGCAATGAACAGCGCGTCCGCGCTGCCGAGCTGCTGCGCCACGGTCCGCGCCGGGGTGGCGCGATCGGCGCCGTATTTCTCGAAGGCGACGATGCGCCCGCCGCGCCGCGGCACCGCCGCCTTCACGGCGGCTTCGACGACGTTGCCATAGGCATTGTCGGGCACGAGCACGGCGACCGAGCGCTTTCCGATGCTGGCGGAATATTCGACGATGCGGTTGACGTCGGACTCCGGCAGGAAGCTCAGCAGATAGACGCCGCGTCCGGCGATGCTGGAATCGGTCGAGAACGCGATCACCGAAATGCCGCGTGTGCGCGCGACCTGCGCCACCGCCGGCACCGACTGCGCGAACAGCGGTCCCAGGATGATCTCGGCGCCCTCATCGACCGCCTGCTGCGCACCCGCTTGCGCGCCTTGCGGGCTGCCATTGTCGTCCTTGATCAGGAGCTGGATGTTCGGATTCTGGAACTCGGCCAGCGCCATCTCGGCGGCGTTGCGCATGGATTGCGCCGCGAGCCCCGCATTGCCGGCGGCCGAGAGCGGCAGGATCACGGCGACCTTCACCCCGCCGGTGCCCGCGGTCGCGGCCTGTTGCGGCGGGCCAGCCGGCTGAGCCGGGGGCGCCGAGCTGGAGAACGGATTGGAGAACTGGCTGAGACTCTGCTGCACGCCGGCGCAGGCCGACAGCAAGGGCGCGCCGAGCAGGAGGCCGAGCGCACTCCGCCGGGTCGCCGACGATCGGGGCCCGGGAGCGGAAGACTCCTCCGAAGAGGAATATCTGGGATGACGCGGGCCCACCATGGCAACTTCTCTTCCGACCGGCCGTCGGCAGCCGGTCACTCCTTCCACGACACAAGCCGGGGATTCAGGCATATTGTCGACGAATAGTTAACCAAAACAAAAGGATAATAGCCACTTAACCCGGCCGCCTCCCCGTCCTGGCCAACTGTTCACGCACTTACGCAGCATCAAGGCGGCGTTTCGGTCGCGAATATGGCGCGAGGACCCTCACTCCCTCGCAACGCGATCCCGGATCGATCACATTCCCGTCCGCCCTCACCTCGGCACGATCTTTTTCGAAGAGCCGGTTCCCAGCCCTGCGGATCGTGCCTAAGTTGACTTCATTATGCGCGCAAAGCCGGCCCCGATAAATACGTCTGAAGCTCAAGATGCCGCCTCGCGCGGCTTCTCCATCGACGCCCATCGGCTTACGGCGCCGAAGGCGGCGCCGGGCCTTCATTTGGTGGCGACGCCCATCGGTAATCTCGGCGACATCACGCTGCGGGCGCTTCAGACGCTCGCCGGCGTCGACGTCATCGCCTGCGAGGACACCCGCATCACCCGGCGCCTGACCGAGCGCTACGCCATCGCCGCACAACTCAAGCCCTACCACGAGCACAACGCGGAAGCCGCGCGCCCAAAAATCCTGGAGGCGCTTGCGGCAGGCGGCTCGGTCGCGCTGGTCTCCGACGCCGGCACGCCGCTGATCTCCGATCCCGGCTTCAAGCTGGTGCGCGAGGTCTGCGCCGCCGGTCATGCGGTGTATGCGCTGCCCGGCCCGTCGTCGGTGCTGGCGGCGCTGTCCGTCGCCGCGCTTCCGACCGACCGCTTCTTCTTCGAAGGCTTTTTGCCGACGAAATCGGCCGCGCGGCGGTCGCGCCTTGCCGAGCTCGCCCGCATCGACGCGACACTGGTGATGTTCGAATCGGGAAATCGGATGCAGGCCACCTTGACCGATCTCGCCGAGATCATGGGTGAGCGAGATGCCGCGGTCTGCCGCGAGCTGACGAAGTTGCACGAGGAGGTCAGGCGCGCGCCCCTCGCCGAGTTCGCGCGGCAAGCCGACGCGCCGGAGACGCGCGGTGAATTCGTTCTGGTGATCGGTCCGCCTGCAGCAAACGCCGACGTGCTGGCATCGGATGCGCTCGACGGTCTCTTGCGCGAGCAGCTGGCCGCGCACAGCGTCAAGGATGCCGTGGCGCATGCGGTCGCACTCTCGGGCCGGCCGCGCCGCGAGGTCTATGCCCGCGCGCTCGAGCTCGCAAAAGACTTGCACAAGGATTTGCGGGGCGGCGATGGCGAAGACTGAGGTCCCGGCGGAACCGAAAGTCGCCTCGCCCGAGCGCATCGCCGCGTTCCGCACCGGCATCTCCGCCGAGAGCCGCGCCGCCGCCTTTCTCATGGCCAAGGGCTACCGCATCCTCGCCAAGCGTTATCGCACCCCGCATGGCGAGATCGACATCGTGGCGCGCCGCCGCAATCTGATCGCCTTCGTCGAGGTCAAGGCGCGGGCGACGCTGGATGATGCCGCCTTCGCGGTGACGCCGCGCCAGCAGCAGCGCATCATCGATGCCGCACAAGGCTGGCTCGTGGCGCATCCCGAGCATGCCGAATTCGAATTGCGATTCGACGCCATGCTGATTGCGCCGCGATCACTTCCGCGCCATGTGTTGGCGGCATTCGACGCCTCGACCTGAAAGGCAGACCATGAAACTGAACGTCGCCGTCCAGATGGACCCCATCGCCCGCATCAACATCAAGGGCGATTCCACCTTTGCACTGCTCCTGGAGGCGCAGAAGCGCGGCCACGGCCTGTCCTATTACACGCCGGACAAGCTCTCGATGGTCGGCGACGAGCTGGTCGCTCCGGTTCAGCTCCTCACCGTGCGCGACGAGCCCGGCGACCATTTCACCCTCGGGGAGCCGAAGCGCGAGGCGCTCAACGGCTTTGACGTGGTGCTGCTGCGCCAGGACCCGCCGTTCGACCTCGCCTACATCACTTCGACGCATTTCCTGGAGCGCATCCATCCGAAGACGCTGGTCGTCAACGATCCCGCCTCGGTGCGGAACGCGCCGGAAAAGCTGTTCGTGATGAACTTTCCGCAGCTGATGCCGCCGACCCTGATCTCGCGCGACCTCGACGAGATCAACGCCTTTCGCGACAAGCATGGTGCCGTCGTCATGAAGCCGCTGCACGGCCATGGCGGCGCCGCGGTGTTCCGCGTGATGCCGCAGGACATGAATTTCGGCTCGCTGTTCGACATGTTCTCGGTGACGTTCAAAGAGGCGTGGGTGATCCAGCAGTTCATCCCCGAGGTGAAGCACGGCGACAAGCGCATCATCCTCGTCAACGGCGAGTTCGCCGGTGCGGTGAACCGCGTGCCGGCCGCGGACGACCTCCGCTCCAACATGGTGCGCGGCGGCGCGGCGCAGGAGACCGAGCTGACCCCGCGCGAGCGCGAGATCTGCGCCACCGTCGGCCCGGCGCTGCGCGAGCGCGGCCTTCTGTTCGTCGGCCTCGACGTCATCAACGGCAACCTCACCGAGATCAACGTCACCTCGCCGACCGGCATCCGCGCCATTACGCGGCTCGGCGGCCCGGACGTGGCGGCGAAGATCTGGGACGCGATCGAGCAGAAGCGGAAGAAGTAGGCTCCGCAAGATTGCGTTGGCATTCCCCGATCTCTCCCCAACGTCGTCCCGGCCTAGTGCGCAATTGCGCACGGGGGCCGGGACCCATAACCACAGGGAGCGGTTTGGCTAAGATTCGCGCTCAGTACTTCTGCGTCCCATCATCGAGAGATCACGCGGTATGGGTCCCGGCCTTCGCCGGGACGACAATGATAATGTTGCGCGTTGCTTCCGTCTCTCTGACCTCGTCGGCGCCCCTCCGCACCCCATCACTAACCACCCATTCACCATGACGCCCCCGCGCTGCATCTGCACGCGTCTCACGCGCTACGTGAATCTACGGGGCCGCTGGCCGACCGAATAACGCCGCGTTCACCATCTGCCGAAAACCCGCAGCGTGATCGGCCATCACATTCGACCTCGCAACACCCCTTATACTTTTACTCCCTACTCATCGACGCGGGGGAACCCGCCACGTGCGGTTCGAGTGCCCCGCGTAAGAGTAGAAGCGTATGAATACCGCACGCATTGTCGTTCTCGTCATCGCACTGGGCGCCGGCGGCGTCGCTGCGTATCTGGCGAGCAGCTATCAGAGTGCGCCCGCACCCGTTCTGCCCGTCGCCGAGAAGCTGCCGACGGTCGAGGTCCTCGTTGCGAAGAACGACATAGGGCTCGGCCAGGCCGTGAAGCCTGAGGACCTGCTATGGCAGGCCTGGCCGGCGGCGACCGCCAGCAACGCCTTCATCCGCCGCGACAGCAGGCCCGAGGCGCAGACCCAGATCGCCGGCTCGATCGCGCGCGTGCCGTTGATGCAGGGCGAGCCGATCCGCGAGCAGAAGCTGGTCAGGGCCGAAGGCTCCGGCTTCATGGCTGCGATCCTGCCCTCCGGCATGCGGGCCGTCTCCACCGAAATTTCAGCCGAGACCGGCGCCGGCGGCTTCATCCTGCCGAACGACCGCGTCGACATCGTGCTGACCCGCCGCCTGAAGAATCCCGAGACCAACGGACCGACCGGCGGCAATGACCTGATCGTGTCCGAGGTCATCCTGACCAACATCCGCGTGCTCGCGATCGACCAGGCGCCGAAGGAGAAGGACGGCCAGACCGCCGTGATCGGCAAGACCGTCACGCTCGAGCTCAAGCCTGACCAGGTCGCCACGCTGTCGGCTGCGCGCCAGGGCGGCACGCTCCAGCTCGCGCTGCGGAGCATCGTCGATGCCAACGCAGTCGATGGCACGCCCGAGGACCAGGCGGTCAAGCGTCCCGCCGGCGTGAATGTAATCCGTTACGGCGTGCAGGCGCGGCAACTGACGTCACAGAAGTGATGATGGGGATAGCATGAACTACGGGGATGATCGGACGGGCGTGCGCATTCGGGGGAAGCGCGCGCGCTCGTTCTTGGCGGGGACGATGCTGATGCTGGGGCTGCTCGCAGCCCCCGACCGGCTCAGTGCCGCGGACGCGCCGGTCGGGGACCAGACACCGATGCAAGCGCCTGATCTCGGTGTGTCGCCGGTCGCGACGATCGCGCCGGCACGGACACGCTTCCTGTCACTCGGCGTCGGCAAGTCCGTCGTCATCGACCTGCCGCGCGAGGTCAAGGACGTGCTGGTGGCCGATCCCAAGATCGCCAACGCGGTGATCCGCTCGGCGCAGCGCGCCTATATCATCGGCGGCCAGGTCGGCCAGACCAACGTGGTGTTCTTCACCGCCGACGGCCAGCAGGTCGCCTCCTACGACATCGCGGTGAAGCGCGACCTCAACGGCATGCGCGCCGCGCTGCGCCAGTCGCTACCGGGCGTGCAGATCGAAGGCGTCGGCGACAGCGTGATGCTGACCGGCTCGGTCTCTAGCCCGGTCGAGGCCCAGCAGGCCGGCGACGTCGCCGCAAAGCTCGTCGGCGGCAGCGACAAGGTCGTCAACAACATCGTCGTGCGCGGCCGCGACCAGGTGATGCTCAAGGTCGTCGTCGGCGAAGTCCGCCGCGATATCGTCAAGCAGCTGGGCGTCGATCTCAGCGCCAGCCTGAACGCCGGCACCGCGGTGGTGAACTTCAACAACTCCAACCCGTTCTCGGTCTCTGGTGGACCGATCGTCGCCAACAACGGGCTCGGCGTCGCCGGCCTCGCCAAGGGCGTCGCCACCGTCAGCGCCACGATGCGCGCGATGGAAAGCGCCGGCGTCATGCGAACCCTGGCCGAGCCGAGCCTGACCGCGATCTCGGGCGAATCCGCAACCTTCATCGCCGGCGGCGAATTCCCGATTCCGGCCGGCTATTCCTGCGATCCGGTCACCCACGTCTGCACCACCCAGGTCACATACAAGAAGTTCGGCATCTCCTTGAATTTCACCCCGGTCGTGCTCAGCGAAGGCCGCATCAGCCTGCGCGTCATGACCGAGGTCTCGGAGCTGTCGAATACGAACGCGATCACGCTGACGCAGGCGGTGTCCTCGACCTCGAGCAACTCCATCACCATCCCCTCGGTTCAGACCCGCCGCGCCGAAACGACGCTGGAAATTCCCTCCGGCGGCTCGATGGCGATGGCCGGCCTGATCCAGCAGCACACCAAGCAGGCGATCAACGGCCTGCCCGGCGTCGACCAGGTGCCGATCATCGGCGCGCTGTTCCGCAGCCAGGACTTCGTCAACAACGAGACCGAGCTGATGGTGATCGTGACGCCCTATGTGGTGCGCGCCGTCGCCCAGAAGGAATTGTCGCGGCCCGACGACGGTTTCGCGCCGGCCTCCGACGCGCAGACGGCGCTGCTCGGCCGCATGAACCGCCTTTATGGCATCGCGCGCCGCGTCGATCCCATCAACGGCACGCCCGGCGATTTCGGTTTCATCATCGACTGACAACGAGCGGACGGCCTGGGGAACGGGGCAAGAAACTGGGCAGGAAACGGGGCAAGAGGGGATCAAGCGATGACGAGGACGATAGCCGACCGACGCCGCCACTTCAGCGTCGCGCTGGCGCTGACGGGACTGTCCGTCATGCTGGGCGCGTGCAACACCACCGGTGAAATCGTCACTCAGACGGTGCCGACCGACTATCGCCAGCGCCACCCGATCGCGGTGCAGGAGGGCAAGCGCTCGATCGTGATCTTCGTCGGCAAGGCGCGCGGCGGCCTCTCGGCCGCGCAGCACGCGGACGTCGCCGGCATTGCCCGGGACTGGGTGCGCGAAGGCACCGGCTCCGTCGTCGTCGACGTGCCCACCGACACCACGAATTCGCGCGCGGCGGCGGCGACCTATCAGGAAATCCGCTCCGTGCTCACATCCGGCGGCGTGCCCTCGCGCGCCATCGTCCAGCATCCCTATCGTCCCGAGGATCCTGGCCTCTTGCCGACGATCCGGCTGAGCTATTCCAAGATCAGCGCAGTGGCCGGACCCTGCGGGCTATGGCCGGAAGACGTTGGTCCGAACATCCTCGACCCCGGCTACAACGAGAACCGGCCATATTTCAATCTGGGCTGCGCCAGCCAGCGCAACCTCGCCGCCATGATCGACAACCCCGCCGACCTCGAACAGCCGCGCGCCGAGACGCCCGCCTACACCGCTCGGCGCGACATCGCCTTCGACCGCTATCGCAAGGGCTCGCCCACTGCGACCGCCTATCCCGAGGCCGACAAGGCCAAACTCAGCGACACCGGCAAATGATTGGCATCCACGACGAAGACGCGGACGATCCGCGGCACCCCGACGAACACATTGCGCCGGTTCCCCGCATCTCGGTGCAGGCCTTTTGCGAGACCGAGCAGACACTCGCCGCGGTGACCGCGGCGGGGGAGGATCGCCGGCTGGCCAAGGCGCATCTCACTGCCAGGGACGGTGGCCTCGCTGCGGCGATCGAAGTCTATGAATCGATGCCGACGCCGAACGTGATCGTGATCGAATCCGACGGCACGCGCGACATCCTGGAGGGGCTCGACGACCTCGCCGGCGTCTGCGATCCCGGCACCCGCGTCGTGGTGATCGGCAATCCCAACGACACCGCGCCCTATCGCGAGCTGGTCCGCCGCGGCGTCAACGATTACGTGGTCGGACCGGTCGAAACCCTCGACGTGGTTCGCTCGATCTGCAGCCTGTTCTCGGCGTCGGAAGCCATCATCACCGGCCGTGTCATCGCGGTGGTCGGCGCCAAGGGCGGCGTCGGCGCGTCCACCGTCGCGCACAACGTGGCCTGGACCATCGCCCGCGATCTCGCGCTCGATTCCGTCGTGATCGATCTCGACCTCGCCTTCGGCACCGCGAGCCTCGACTACAATCAGGATCCGGTGCAGGGCATTGCCAACGCGGTGCTGTCGCAGGACCGGCCGGACACGGCACTGATGGAGCGCCTGCTCGCCAAATGCACCGAGCGGCTCAGCCTGCTGGCCGCGCCCGCGACGCTCGACCGCGTCTACGATTTCGGCGCCGAAGCCTTCGACGCGGTGTTCGACACGCTGCGCATGACCACGCCCTGCATCGTGCTCGACGTTCCCCACCAATGGTCGGGCTGGACCCGGCGCGCGCTGGTCAACGCCGACGACATCGTGATCGTGGCCGAGCCCGATCTCGCCAATCTGCGCAACACCAAGAACATGCTGAGCGTGCTCAAGGCGGCGCGGCCGAACGACCGGCCGCCGCTGTACTGCCTCAACCAGGTCGGCATGCACAAGCGCGCGGAGATCGAGGTCAAAGCCTTCGCCAAGACCATGGAGAGCCAGCCGCTCGCGGTGATCCCGTTCGATTCCAAGCTGTTCTCGACCGCCGCCAACAATGGCCAGATGATCGCGGAGGTCTCCAAGAGTCACCGCACCACCCTTCTGTTTCAGAGCATGGCGAACCGCCTCGCCGGCCGCGGCGAGGTGAAGAAGCCGAAGCGTTCGCTGCTCGGGCCGCTGCTGAAAAAGCTGAAGGGCAGGTCGGGCCGCGGATCCGCTCCGCATCGCAAGGCGTCGTAAGGCTAGAAGCGTCTTCGAGCGAAGTGGCTACCGGTTCGCGTCAAGACAACGCGTCAAAACGAGAAACCACGAAAAGCGCGGGCTATCTGTCCGCCCGCTGCTGCTTCTTCGCCAGCAATTGCCGCAGCGCCGTGACCTTTGCCGCCGCCTGATCCGGCGGCAGATCGGCCTTCACGATGGCCTCGGCCTCGGCCTGTTTTCCTTCCAGTCCCAGCACGAGCGCGAGATTGGCGCGCACGCGGGGGTCAGTGGGATTGCGCTCGTGCGCGCGGCGCATCGTCTCCTCCGCCCGCGGCAGATTGTTCTGGAGCATGTAGGACAGACCGAGATTGGACAAAACCTGCGGCTCGTCGGGCACGATCTTCAAGGCGGTCGCGTAATATTGCTGCGCCTCCTCGTTGCGACCGAGCTGATCGAGTGCCGCGCCCTGCGCCGACAGGATGCGCCAGTCCGGATCCTCGGGCGTATGCGCACGGCCGAGAACGTCGAAGGCCTGCTGGAAATTGCCGTTGTCGGCAAGCGCGCGGCCATAGCCGGCGAGCAATGCCTTGTTGCTGGGATGGGCGAGCACGGCCTGCTCCATCACCGCGACGGCCTGCGCCCGCTGGCCGCTCTCGCGCAGCGCCTTGCCGTAGGCGAGCGCAACGTTGGGATCGCCGGGCTTGGAGCGGTAGCGTTCGCGCAGCGCGTCCATGTCCGGCCTGGCGTCGGCATTGACGGCGGCTTCAGATCTGACCCCGAGCGCGCCGGTCACATCCTCGATGCCATTGGTCTGGCAGCCGCCGAGGACGAGCACCATGAACGCGGGAAGCAGGAATTTCGCCGAAGGAAAGGCGGCGGACGGACGCTTGGGCATACTCTGATCACTCGGCGACTGATCAGAGATGCTTACCCATTAACGCTAAAGCCCGGTTAAGGAGGCGCGGCCATTAAGGCCTAATCGACGAACTCCGCGCCGAACTCGCAGCCGATGCGCCAGCGCAGGCGGCATTGGCGGGAATAATCGGGCGCGAAGATGATGGTGAATTGCGGCGGCACTTCCAGGAATTCCGCCACGACTTTCACGCCGCCATCCGAGATATCCGTGATCGTGCAGTCGCGCGGCAGCGAGCCCGCGCCAAAATGGATCTTGGCCAGCCGGCTGCACACCCGGCGTTCGCTTCTCCGGCGATTTGCAAGCATTTGAATTCTTCACCCGTTAGATCACGGCCCATCCCGCAGCCCCAGGAGTAGCGGACATTCGTTGGAATGTGCTGAGGAGAGCCGCTCTCATTCGAAGCGTAGTGTCGGCATCGCGTTTACGATCGGTTAGGGCTTGCTTGGCCCCGGATATGTTCCCGTATTGTTCTTGCGAAAGGTGCCAGGCTCTGCTACCCCTAATTGCGCGAGAGGGCAGGCTGGTTCGAGCATGGTTCAGCGGGTTTCTACCGTCGCCTTTGAGGGAATCGAGGCCCGTGCGGTCGACGTGCAGGTGCAGGTCGCCCCGGGCCTGCCGGCCTTCGCCATCGTCGGCCTGCCGGACAAGGCGGTGTCGGAGGCGCGCGAGCGGGTCCGTTCGGCCCTGATCGCCTCGGGGCTGGCGCTGCCGGCGCGGCGGATCATCGTCAATCTGGCGCCGGCCGACCTGCCCAAGGAGGGCAGCCATTACGACCTGCCGATCGCGCTCGGGCTGATGGCGGCGATCGGCGCGATCCCGCCGGATGCGCTGACGGGTTTCACGGTTCTGGGCGAGCTCGGCCTCGACGGGTCGATCGCGCCGGTCGCAGGCGTCCTGCCCGCCGCGATCGGCGCCAATGGACGCGAGGAGGGCCTGATCTGCCCCGCCGCCTGCGGCTCGGAGGCGGCCTGGGCGAGCCCGGACATTCAGATCATCGCCGCACAATCGCTCATTCAGATCGCCAACCATTTCAAGGGCACGCAGGTGCTGTCGCGGCCCTCACCGAAGGTGCATGAAGCCGCCGCCTCGTCCCTCGACCTGCGCGATATCAAGGGCCAGGAAAGCGCCAAGCGGGCGTTGGAGATCGCAGCTGCCGGCGGGCATCACCTGCTGATGATCGGTGCGCCCGGCGCCGGCAAGTCGATGCTGGCGGCGCGCCTGCCCTCGATCCTGCCGCCGCTGTCGCCGGGCGAATTGCTCGAAGTCTCCATGATCGCGTCCGTCGCCGGCGAGATCGAGGGTGGCGCGCTGACCGCGCGGCGGCCGTTCCGCTCGCCGCATCATTCCGCCAGCATGGCCGCGCTCACCGGCGGCGGCATGCGCGCCAAGCCCGGCGAGATCTCGCTGGCGCATCAGGGCGTGCTGTTCCTCGACGAGCTGCCCGAGTTCGATCCGCGCGTGCTGGATTCGCTGCGCCAGCCCTTGGAGAACGGCGAGGTCGCGGTGTCGCGCGCCAATCACCGCGTCACCTACCCTGCCCGCTTCATGCTGGTGGCCGCAATGAATCCCTGCCGCTGCGGCAATGCGTTCGAGCCCGGCTATGCCTGCAAGCGCGGCCGCATCGACCGCTGCACCGGCGACTACCAGGCGCGCATCTCCGGTCCCCTGATGGATCGCATTGATCTGCGCATCGAGGTGCCGGCAGTGACCGCGGCCGATTTGATCCTGCCGCCGCCGGCGGAAGGCTCCGCCGAGGTCGCCGCGCGCGTCGCGGCCGCACGCGACATCCAGCTTGCGCGTTATGCCGATGCCGGCCTGCCCCACGTCCGCACCAATGCCGAGGCGCCGGCCTCGGTCCTGGAAGAGGTCGCCAAGCCGGATGCGCAAGGCCAGAAGCTATTGCGCGACGCCGCCGAGACCATGCGGCTGTCGGCGCGCGGCTATCACCGCGTGCTGCGGGTCGCGCGCACGCTGGCCGATCTCGACAACGCGGACAAGATCGGCCGCTTGCACCTCGCCGAGGCCCTGTCCTACCGCGCACTCGCGGAGGATGTGCGGCAGTTGGCCTGATCATTCCGCGCATCAACCCGGCGGTAACGAGTTTCCTTTACGCTCTGCAAACCATAAGGCCCAACGAGTTCTCCAAAGGGCCCGGCGAGTAGAGTGTCATGTTGCGTTTCAAGATCCTGACCTCGGTTGTTCCCTTGTTGGCGGCTGCGGTGTTCGCCCGCGCCGAGATCGGATCGGTCTCGCATCCCTGCATTGCCCTCGGCGAGACCTCGGTCGAGCTCACAACTCTGTTCTGGACCGCCGGCGTGCACGTCGCCTTCACCGACGATCCCGCGCAGGCCACGGTGCGGGTTCAGGTCACCGACGATGCCGACGCTGCGGACTTCGCGGTGGTGGACGACGGCCTCGGTTCGGAATCGGAAACCTGCCAGGCCACTCCGTCGACGCGCCTGGTCTCGATCGCGGCGCAGCCCGTCGACGGCGCCCAGGTGATCTATCTCTCCACCGAAGGGCCGGCCGATTACCGCATCTATGTGCGCTCGAAGACGTTCTCGCAGCGCGAGGCGGCAGCACTGATCGTCGGCGCCCGCGGTGGCCACCACCAGCTCCAGGCCGCCTCGCTCTAAAGCGCGATGATATCAGGATCGCGCTTTAGCCTTTTGTTTGAGCATGATCTTTTCGGAAAACCGCTACACACTTTTCCGGATCATGCTCTGAAGCATTAACGCCTCGTAAACCCTGTTTCGAGGCGGCACCAAAGCCTCAAACTGTTCGCAAGGTCGAGGCGACATCGTCGCACACGGCGAGCGCGGGGTTTCGGACAAGAGTCGGGGTCGGTGGTGATGGGTCGGACGTTCCGGATCAAGGTGCGCATGCGCCGCTTCAGGCGACAGCATCCCCGTATCGCTTTCGCGATCCGTTCCTTCATGATCTTCTCGGCGACGTTCGGCGCCGCCTATGGCTTCGTCTCCGGCAGCCGGTCCGAGAATTCCGGCTACGATCCGAATGCGTTCGCGATTGGCGCGAGCTTCCTGTTCGCCCTCGCCTGTCTCGGCCTTGCGACGCTGAGCATGCGGCTGCGCTTCGTCAACAAGCGGCTGCGCACGCTCGCCGCCCACAACGAGACGCTGATCGACCGCAATTGGGAGCTGAAGGAAGCCGAAGAGCGCGCCCGCAGCCTGTTCGAACAGCAGGGCGACCTGATCGTGCTGCGCGACACAAACGGCCGCATCACCTTTGCCAATGACGCCTATTGCGCGCTGGCCGGACAGACGCGGAGCGCGCTGGTCGGCACCCGCTTCGATTTCGACGTGCTGGAGCAGGGCGACAGCGCGCGCGAGAGCAGCGGCACACGCGTTCACGACCAGAAGATCGCAACCCCGCTGGGCGCGCGCTGGATCGCCTGGCGCGAGGGCTATGTCCGCCTCGATGCCGGGCAGCCCGCCGAATTGCAGAGCGTCGGACGTGACGTCACCGATCGCACCGAGACCGAACGCGCTTTGTCCGACGCGCGCGACCAGGCCGATGCCGCCAACCGCGCGAAATCGCGCTTCCTGGCGATGGCCTCGCACGAAATCCGCACGCCCCTGAACGGCATCATCGGCATGGGCGGCCTCTTGCTCGACACCACGCTGACGCCGGAGCAGACGACCTATGCCAAGGCGGTGAAAACCTCCGGCGAAGCCTTGATGACGCTGATCGAGGAGCTGCTCGACTATTCCAAGATCGAAGCCGGCAAGCTCGATCTCGAGCAACGTCCCTTCGCCTTGTCCACGCTGATCGAGGAGATCACCGAGCTTCTGGCGCCGCGGGCACAGGCCAAGACTCTCGAGATCGCGTCCTATATCGACGAGCGCCTGCCGCTCGAGGTGGTGGGCGATGCCGCGCGGCTGCGCCAGGTGCTGCTCAACCTCGCCGGCAATGCCATCAAGTTCACCGCGCGCGGCGGCGTCGCGCTGATCGTCGAGCCCGGCATCTGGCCGAACGAGATCAGCTTCCTGGTCCGCGACACCGGCATCGGCATCGCGCCGGAAGCGCAGTCGCGCATCTTTCGGGAGTTCGAGCAGGCGGACGAGCGCGTCGCGCGCACCTATGGCGGCACGGGGCTTGGCCTTTCCATCAGCGAGCGCATCGTCAAGCGCATGGGCGGCCGGATCACGCTCACGAGCGAACCGGGCAAGGGCTCGACCTTCGAGGTCGCGGTGCCACTGGCCCCGTCACAAGCCGGCGCCGGACAAACGGCATTCCCCAGCCCCGATCTCGCCGGCAAATCGCTACTCCTCGTTGCCGAGGGCATCGAGGCTTCGCTGATCGCGCGGCGCCTGGAACGCTGGGGCGGCCAGACCTGCATGGTTGCGGATGCGGCGGTCGCCGAGGCGCTGCTGCCGGAGCGTTCATGGCACGCCATGCTGGTCGATCGCGCGATCGGTCCTGCCGCTGCCGACCATCTCGGCGAAGCGGCGCGGGCGCATGCGATGCAGCGGCTCGTGCTGCTGACGTCGAGCTCGCGCCACGAGAAATTCTCCCCGGCCTTCACCGGATTCCTGGTGAAGCCGCTGCGCGCGGCCTCGCTCGCCACACGCCTCGCGCTAACGCCGGAGGTCGCCTCGCCCGATCTCGCGCCGGAGCCGGTGGCAGAATCCACCAGCGCAACGCAGGCGAGGGGCTTTTCGATTCTCGTTGCCGAGGACAACGAGATCAACGCATTGTTGATGCGCTCGCTGCTCACCAAACTCGGCCATCGCGTCGTCATCGCCGTCCATGGCGAAGCGGCGCTCGAATCTTGGCTCGCCGCTTCATCGGCCGGCACGCCCTATGACCTCGTGCTGATGGACATCCAGATGCCGCAGCTCGACGGCATCGAGACGACAAAACGCATCCGCGCACATGAGGCAGCCACGGGTCGCCAGCACACGCCGATCCTGGCGCTCACCGCCAATACGCTGGTCGAGGACCGCTACGCCTGCTTCGAGGCAGGCATGAACGGATTCCTGATCAAGCCGCTCGACCGCGAGAAGCTGGACGAGGCGCTGGCCGGGCTGGCCCCGTCCCGGCACCTGGCAGTCTGATCGCGAATCTCATGGGAACCTGAGCCCGGCCGGCGCCAGCTATGGTGCGGGGCAGGCCGGGAGCCGAGCATGCCCCGTGTCGTCCGGCGGGACGATCGTTCCTTCATGAGCAGTAAAACGCGGCGCAGCGAGCTTATCAGGCGGCGTTTGGGGGCCCTTGAATATGGTGTCCGTCTTTGCCGCGCGCTTGCAATGTGGGCACACGAAGAGATGCGCGATGATCGGGGTCGGCTCGTCCGCGAGCAGTTCGGAGCGGAACCACTTCATCTCGATATGGCAGTCCGGGCAGATCGGCGCTTCAAGCTGCTCCGCGGCGCTTCTGAGACGATCAACCATGCTGCCTCCCAGCCGTTTTTGAAGGCATAGCGGAATACCGATTGTCGGTCAGCAACAAAAGACACTCAGCCCGGACCAGCCACGGACCCATGTTCACCGACGCGATTACAGCCGCCTGAGCGCCACGCTCTCCACCGTGTGGTCGGCGCCCTTTTTCAGGATCAGCGTCGCGCGTGGACGGGTCGGCAGAATGTTGTCCTCGAGATTAGCGAGGTTGGTGCGTTCCCAGATCGCGATCGCGGTGGCGGTCGCTTCCTCGTCCGACAACAGGGCGTAGCGGTTGAAGTAGGATTTTGGATTGGTGAAGGCGGTGTCGCGCAGCGCCAGGAAGCGCTTGATGTACCATTGCCGCAGCGCCGCCTCGTCGGCATCGATATAGACCGAGAAGTCGAAGAAGTCGGAGACCACAGGCACCGCCTTGCCATCACGCGGCAGCTTTCCGGTCTGCAGCACGTTGACGCCTTCGACGATCAGAATATCGGGCCGATCGATCTCGGCCCACTCGTTTGGCACGATGTCGTAGGTCAGATGCGAATAGACCGGCGCGCGGACGTGACGACGGCCGGACTTGATGTCGGAGAGGAAGCTGAGCAGCAGCGGCAAGTCATAGCTGTCCGGAAAACCCTTCTTCTGCATGATGCCCTGCCGCTCGAGCACCGCGTTGGGATACAGAAATCCGTCGGTCGTGATCAGTTCGACCTTCGGCCGCGGCGACCAGCGCGCCAACAGCGCCTGAAGCACGCGGGCCGTGGTGGATTTTCCGACGGCGACCGAGCCGGCGACGCCGATGATGTAGGGCACTTTTCGGTCGCGGATATTGAGGAACTGGCGCTCGGCGTAATACAGGCGCTGCATGGCGTCGACATAGATCGACAACAGGCGCGACAGCGGCAGGTAGATGTCCTCGACCTCCTGCAAGTCCAGGCGATCGTGCAGCGAGCGCAGCCGGTCGAACTCGCCCGGCTCCAGCGTCATCGGCGTGTCGTCGCGCAGCCTGGACCACTGCTCGCGCGTATAGACGCGGTACGGATTATACTGCTGCTCGGGTGCGCGGATATCCATGACGCGATCTTTCCACCTCGGCTAGTTGCCGCTCTTGCGCGACGCCTTTTCTTCCAACCCTGACATCGACGTCCGCTTGTCCAGCGCGGCCTCGACCTCCTCCAGCTTTACGCCGCGTGCCTTGAGCAGCACAAGGAAATGGTAGAGCAGGTCGGCGCTTTCGGCGATCAGATGCGCGCGATCGTTTTCGACTGCTGCGATTACGGTTTCGACTGCTTCCTCACCGAACTTCTTGGCGCAATGCTCGGCGCCCTTGTCCAGAAGCTTGCGGGTATAGGACGCCTCGCCACCGGAGGCCGCGCGGGCATCGATGGTCTCGGCCAGATCGTGGATCGTGAAACGCGGCATACAGACTACTCGGAAAACGCGGTCCGGCCGAACGAGCCGGTCCTCACCGGCTCGTGTAGCACTTTTGTGAACGGGAGTCGTCAGGCATCGAGGCGCATGGGCAGTCCGCAGCGGGCCATGTGCTCCTTGGCTTCGCGGATGGTGAATTCCCCGAAGTGGAAGATCGAGGCGGCCAGCACGGCGGTGGCGTGCCCGTCGCGGATACCGTCGACGAGGTGGTCGAGATTGCCGACGCCGCCCGAGGCGATCACCGGGACGGAGACGCTGTCGGCGATCGCCCGGGTCAGCGGAATGTCAAAACCCTGCCGGGTGCCGTCGCGGTCCATCGAGGTGAGCAGGATTTCACCGGCGCCGAGCGAGACCACTTCCTGGGCATATTCGATGGCGTCGATACCGGTCGAATTGCGTCCGCCATGGGTGAAGATCTCCCAGCGGTCGCCGCCCGGACGCTTGACGCGCTTGGCGTCGATCGCCACCACCACGCACTGCTCGCCGAACTTCTCGGCGGCTTCCTTGACGAACTCGCGTCGCGACACCGCGGCGCTGTTGATCGAGACCTTGTCTGCGCCGGCGCGCAGCAGCGTCTTGATGTCGTTGACCTCACGCACGCCGCCGCCGACGGTGACGGGCATGAAGCAGGCTTCCGCCGTGCGCCGGACCACATCCAGCATGATGCCGCGGTTCTCATGGGTCGCGGTGATGTCGAGGAAGGTGAGCTCGTCGGCCCCGGCGGCATCATAGGCGATCGCGGCTTCGACAGGGTCGCCGGCATCGCGCAGATCGACGAAGTTGACGCCCTTGACGACCCTTCCGTCCTTGACGTCGAGGCAGGGGATCACGCGCACCTTGAACATGTGTCAGCTCCTAGGCGCATGCGTTGCGGATCAAGGTGAGGGCGGCGGCGGGATCGAGCCGGCCGTCGTAGAGCGCACGGCCGGCGATCGCGCCGGCGAGCTTCTTGGCCCGCGGCGTCAGCATCGCCTTGACGTCCTCGATCGAGGCGAGGCCGCCGGAGGCGATCACTGGAATCGAAATTGCGTCGGCGAGTGCGATGGTCGCATCTAGATTCAGGCCTTTGAGCAGGCCGTCGCGCGCGATGTCGGTGAAGATGATGGCGGCAACGCCGGCATCCTCGAAACGCTTTGCGATCTCCAGCACCGTGACCTGCGAGGTCTCGGCCCAGCCTTCGACCGCGACCTTGCCGTCGCGGGCATCGAGACCGACCGCGACGCGGCCGGGGAATTTCTTCGCCGCAGCCTTCACCAACTGGGGATCGCGCACCGCGGCGGTGCCGATGATGACACGGGTGATGCCCTTGTCGAGCCAGGCTTCGACGGTGGCGAGATCGCGAATGCCGCCGCCGAGCTGCACCGGAATTTTGATCGTCTTCAGCATCGCCTCGACGGCCTCGGCATTCATCGGCTTGCCGGCAAAGGCACCGTCGAGGTCGACGACGTGGAGATACTCAAAACCCTGCGCGGCAAAGCTCTGCGCTTGCGCCGCGGGATTGAGGTTGAACACGGTCGCCCGCGCCATGTCGCCTTGCTCGAGGCGCACGCATTGGCCGTTCTTGAGGTCGATCGCGGGAAAGAGGATCACGGCTTCCATCGCAAAAAGTTCGAGATCAGGGCCAGGCCGAAACGCTGGCTCTTCTCGGGGTGAAATTGCGTGCCGATCGCGGTGTCCTTCGCGACGATCGCGGTGACAGGGCCGCCGTAATCGGCGCGCGCCAGCACGTCCGCCTCGTTGGCGGGGTTGAGGTGATAGGAGTGCACAAAATAGGCGTGCTGGCCCTTGGGGCCAAGCGGCAGCTTGTTCAGCACCGGATGCTCGCGCAAAACCTCCAGCGTATTCCAGCCCATGTGCGGGATCTTCAGGTTCTCGTCGCGCGGCGTGATCTTCTCGACATCGCCGCCGATCCAATTCAGGCCGTCCGTCGTGACATGCTCCTTGCCGCGGCTTGCCATCAACTGCATGCCGACGCAGATTCCGAAGAAGGGCCGCGCCTTGACGCGCACCGCTTCGGTGATCGCCTCGACCATGCCGTTGACGGCATCAAGTCCGCGCCGGCAATCGGCGAAGGCGCCGACGCCCGGCAGCACCAGACGGTCGGCGCTGTAGGCCTGGTCCGGATCGCTGGTAACGAACACCTTTTGCGGATTGTCCAGGCTGCGCGCGGCGCGCTCGAAGGCTTTCGCGGCGGAATGCAGATTGCCGGAACCGTAATCGATGATGGCGACGCTCATCTTGACCCTCCCGGTTCTGGAAACAACCCAATGATGCCGCCCGCCGGCAATGGCGGCGGGTTCGAGAATTGCTGACCCGGCACGCCGCGGGTCGGCGGCGGGCCGCCGCGATCGACGGCCCATTGATCGTTGACGATGCCGTGCTGTTTCTGGCTCCAGCGCTCGAAGAAGCGGTGCTCGGCGGTGTCCTCTTTGTCGGCAATCACGACGTCGAGCTGCCGCCACTTGCCGCGCGACAAGGTCCAACGGCGAAGGCTCGAGGCCTCAAAGCCCATCAGCAGGGCGATAATGAGATCCGCGTAGAAGATCGACGAGCGCCCGAGACCGAGGCTGGACAGCCCCGCATTGAACGCGGCCACAAAGATCAGCCAGCCGATCAGCGCCAGCCACAGCCGATTCCACAGCAGCCAGGCCGGGCCGAAGATCATCGCCCAGAAGTGGAAGCCGTCGCGCACGAAGACGAACTTGTCGGTGGCACGCAAATCGGCTCCGGCAGGGGAGGGAGCATGAACCGTGTAGACAGGCATGGTGATGCCCCGTTCTCTGAATTCAGTGATACCGGAGGCGGCGCCCGCCGCCGGACCGAGACGTCAGCCGCCGAGCGAGCCCTTGGTGGACGGGATTTCGCCCACAGCCTTCGGATCGATCGCGACCGCAGTGCGCAGCGCCCGCGCCAGACCCTTGAAGCAGGACTCGGCGATATGGTGGCTGTTATCGCCATATAGGGTCTCGACGTGAAGAGTCACGCCGGCATTGATGGCGAAGGCCTGGAACCACTCGCGCACCAGCTCGGTGTCGAACTCGCCGATCTTGTCGCGGGGGAAGTCGGCCTTGAACACCAGGAACGGCCGGCCCGAGATGTCGATGACCACGCGCGACAGCGTCTCGTCCATGGGCATGTGCACGCCGGCGTAGCGGGTGATGCCCGCCATGTTGCCAAGCGCCTGCTTGACCGCCTGGCCGAGCGCGATGCCGGTGTCTTCGGTGGTATGGTGATGATCAATGTGCAGGTCGCCCACCGCCTTGACCGTGAGGTCGATGCGGGAATGGCGGGCGAGGAGATCGAGCATATGGTCGAAAAAGCCGATGCCGGTCGCGATATTGGCCACGCCGGTGCCATCGAGGTTCACGGTGACCTCAATGTCGGTCTCCTTGGTCTTGCGCTTGATCGTCGCGGTGCGCATCAAAACTAGCTTTCATCCTAGTTCGGGGCCGAAAACGCCGGTCTTTTAACAGCCAAATGACGCCTTCGCTACTGCGGGAACGGGTAGCCGGGCCTCTACTTCTGCCTATGGTGAGCGAATTAGGCCCGGAGCGGCCCGTTGTCCGCCGGTTGTCCCATTGGCCCCGACCGCCTAAATCAGGCCCGACAACGAGGATCATTCATGCAGGTTTCCCAGAACAGCTCGCCGGGCTGGCACGGCACCACGATTTTGACGGTCCGCAAGGGCGGCAAGGTGGTGGTCGGCGGCGACGGCCAGGTCTCGATCGGCCAGACCGTGATCAAGTCCAACGCTAAGAAGGTCCGCAAGCTCGGCAAGGGCGACGTCATCG
This sequence comes from Bradyrhizobium sp. Rc2d, assembly GCF_900099855.1. Lineage (NCBI taxonomy): Bacteria > Pseudomonadati > Pseudomonadota > Alphaproteobacteria > Hyphomicrobiales > Nitrobacteraceae > Bradyrhizobium > Bradyrhizobium sp. Rc2d. The sequence goes on from NZ_FNCU01000004.1 coordinate 158,549, forward strand.
GCGGCTTTGCCGGCGCGACCGCTGACGCCTTCACGCTCTTTGAGCGGCTGGAGAGCAAGCTCGAGCAATATCCGGGGCAGCTGACCCGCGCTGCGGTCGAGCTGGCCAAGGACTGGCGCACCGACCGCTATCTGCGGCGGCTGGAGGCCATGATGATCGTGGCCGACAAGGACGTCTCGCTGGTGCTGACCGGCACCGGGGACGTGCTCGAGCCCGAGGCCGGCGTGATGGCGATCGGCTCCGGCGGCAATTATGCGCTCGCCGCGGCCCGCGCCCTGCTCGATACCGACAAGGACGCCGAGACCATCGTCCGCCGCTCCCTCGACATCGCCGCCGACATCTGCGTCTACACCAACCGGAATGTGACCATCGAGAGCCTGGCGACAGGGTAGGGCCTACCTGTGACTCAACGGCGGGGCACCGGACTGGCTGTAACCTCTCCCGCTTGCGGGAGAGGTCGCGCCGAAGGCGCGGGTGAGGGCTTTCTCCTCTGGGGGATTGTCCCATTGCGGAAACACCCCTCTCCCGCAAGCGGGAGAGGGGGCGCAGCATCGCCGCGGCTAGCTGATGGCCATAACCTACATCTTCCGCCCGATGACCCCGGCCGATCTGCCGCTGATCCGGCGGTGGCTGGGCGAGACGCATGTGCGGGAATGGTGGGGCGATCCCGATGAGCAGCTTGCGCTGGTCAGCGGCGACCTCACTGAACCCGCGATGGACCAGTTCATCGTGTTGGCCGGCAACCGGCCCTTCGGCTATCTTCAATGCTACCGCCTGACCGCCTGGAATACGGGCTTCGGGCCGCAACCGGAGGGCACGCGTGGGATCGACCAGTTCGTCGGCGAAAGCGACATGATCGCGTGCGGCCATGGCGCGGCGTTCATTCGCCAGTTCGTCGAGGCGCAGCTGCGGAACGGGGTGCCGCGGATCGTCACCGATCCTGATCCGCTCAACGCGCGCGCGATACGCGCCTACGAGAAGGCGGGCTTCGTCCGCGACCGCATGGTCGAGACGCCGGATGGACCGGCGCTGTTGATGGTGCGTGAATCGTGACGCTGACGAGCACGCATCAGAGCAAAGTGGCGGTACCGCCGCTCGCCTGGGTCGGCATCGCGCTGTTGCTGCTGGTGCTGCAAGCCTCGATCCTGTTCGCGGTGGGACGCGTGCCGATCTGCACCTGCGGCTATGTGAAGCTGTGGCATGGCGTGGTGAACAGCTCGGAGAATTCCCAGCAGATCGCCGACTGGTACAGTTTCTCCCACGTCCTGCACGGCTTCCTGTTCTACGGTTTGACCTGGCTGCTGTTTGCGCGACTTCCCGCGCTGCCTTTGTCATGGCCGGCGCGGCTGATCATCGCCATGCTGATCGAAGGTGCCTGGGAAATCGTCGAAAACTCGCCGTTCATCATCGAACGCTACCGCGCCGGTACGATCTCGCTGGACTATTACGGCGACAGCATCGTCAACTCGCAGTCGGACACGGTCTTCATGGTGCTGGGGTTCCTCGTTGCCCGTGTGCTGCCGGTGTCAGTAACCATTCTGGTCGGGCTCGCCTTCGAAATCATGCTGGCGCTCCACATTCGCGACAATCTGACACTCAATATCCTGATGCTGATCCATCCGGTGGACGCCGTGAAGCAATGGCAATCCGGTCCGCCGATCATCTGATGGCCGAAAAAAGCGGCTTGTCCCAGGGCGCATCTGACCCTAGCTAAGGTGCCATGACAGACTTCTCCCCCCGCGAAATCGTTTCCGAACTCGACCGTTTCATCGTCGGCCAGGCCGATGCCAAGCGCGCCGTCTCGATCGCGCTGCGCAACCGCTGGCGGCGGCAGCAGCTCGAAGGCTCCTTGCGCGAGGAGGTGTTGCCGAAGAACATCCTGATGATTGGCCCCACCGGCGTCGGCAAGACCGAGATCGCGCGACGGCTCGCCAAGCTCGCAAATGCACCGTTCCTGAAGGTGGAAGCGACCAAGTTCACCGAGGTCGGCTATGTCGGCCGCGATGTCGAGCAGATCGTGCGCGATCTCGTCGAGGTCGCGATCGTCCAGGTGCGTGAACGCAAGCGCAAGGACGTGCAGGCGCGGGCGCAGCTCGCGGCCGAGGAGCGTGTGCTCGATGCGCTGGTCGGCGCCAATGCCTCTTCCGCAACCCGCGAATCCTTCCGCAAGAAGCTGCGCGCCGGCGAGCTCAACGACAAGGAAATCGAGATCGAGACGCAGTCGTCCGGCGGTGGCATGCCGATGTTCGAGATCCCGGGCATGCCGGGCGCGCAGATGGGTGCGATCTCGATCGGCGACATCTTCGGCAAGCTGGGCGGCCGCAGCAAGACGCGGCGGCTGACCGTCGAGGGCTCGCACGAGATCCTCGTCAACGAGGAATCCGACAAGCTCTTGGACACCGAGCAGCTCACGCTGGAAGCGATCAGCGCCGTCGAGAACAACGGCATCGTATTCCTGGACGAGATCGACAAGATCTGCGCCCGTGACGGCCGCGTCGGCGGCGATGTCTCCCGCGAGGGCGTGCAGCGCGATCTCTTGCCGCTGATCGAGGGCACCTCGGTCTCGACCAAGCACGGCGCAGTCAAGACCGACCACATCCTGTTCATCGCCTCCGGCGCCTTCCACGTCGCAAAGCCCTCGGACCTGCTGCCGGAATTGCAGGGGCGCCTGCCGATCCGCGTCGAATTGCAGGCGCTGACCCGCGACGACATGCGGCGCATCCTGACCGAGCCCGAAGCCTCGCTGATCAAGCAATATGTCGCCTTGATGCAAACCGAGGGCGTGACGCTCGACATCACCGATGGCGCGGTCGATGCGCTGGCCGACGTCGCCGTGGCCGTCAATTCCGCCGTCGAGAACATCGGCGCGCGGCGGCTCCAGACCGTGATGGAGCGGGTGCTGGACGAGATCTCCTTCACCGCCCCCGACCGCAATGGCGAGACCGTCCGGGTCGATGCCGACTACGTGCAGAAGCACGTTGGCGACCTCGCCAAGAATGCCGATCTGAGCCGGTTTATTTTGTAATTTTGCCCCGGCGCTGTATCTATTCCGCCGTCGTCCTGGCGAAAGCCAGGACCCATTACCCCCGGCGGTCCTTGTTGAAACAGATGGCGACTCCGATCTCGGCTCAAACGACCTTCTGTGGTTATGGGTCCCGGATCAGCGCTCGCTATGCTCGCTTGTCCGGGACGACGGCGGAGTTTTATGCGCGGCAAGTACCAAATGCCCGCTAGCCTCTGGCAAAACCCCTGGCGCCTGCTGCTCGCGATCAACGCCGCCGTCCTCGTCGGTGTCTTCGTCCACAAGATCCAGCTGCCGCCTTACGTCCCCTATATCCACCTCCTCGTCGACTACCATTTCGGCTTCATCAAGCGCGCGCTGATCGGGGCGATCGTCGCGCTGTTCACGCCGAAGGTGCCGGTATGGCTGGTGTTCGCGCTCGGCGGCGTGACGTGGCTGGCGACGCTGGGGCTGTACGCAAGGCTGTTCCAGAAGACGTTCGGCTTCACCGCGAAGACGCTGCCGCTGTTCGTCTTCACCGCGGGCTCGCCGTTCTTCCTCAAGAACTTCATGCATACGCTCGGCCATTTCGACATCTATGGCTGCGCGCTGGCGATCGTCCTCTTGCTGATGCCGGCGGGCTCGCTGCTCTTCGTGGCGACGGCTGCGTTGTTCTCGATCGTGCTCGTGTTGATCCATCACATCCATCTCCTGATGTATGTGCCGACGATCATCACCATCGTCGTGATCAGGCATTACCTGGCTTGTGGCTGCAATCGCACCAACATTACGTTCGGTGTCGCCGCTTTTGCCATCGTCTCCGCGCTGTTCTTCGCGGCGCAGTTTCTGGGAACGATGCCGATCCCGGAAGCGGATTTCGTCGCGTATCTCAAGAGCCGGATGGCCGATCCATCCCGCACCGATCTGCTGCAATTCAGCTACATCTGGTATCAGCCGCTGGCGAAGGAGGTTGCCGACACCTGGGGCCGGCTGCCGCACAACATTCTCGGCGTGCCCGTGTTTGCGCTACTGATCTGGCTGCACACGCCGCTGTGGCGTTATCTTGCGAGCCTGATCGACGCGCTCGCGAAGGATATGCACCGGCGCCTCGTCCTCGCGGCAGTGATCGGCATCAGCCTCGCCTATCTCGTGATGTTCGCGATGGTGTTCGACTATTCGCGCTGGATCTCGAACTGGGCGGTCTGCATGTTCCTGATCCTGCATGCGGTGAAGATGCTTCCTGCCGCGCGCGAGACGTCGCCGATTCCGGCCGAGGATCGGAAGACGAACACCTTCGGCCTGATCATCACGCTGATCCCGCGCGTTGGAATCATCCGGCCGTTTTAGGCAGTGCGCTCCCTCTCCCGCTTGCGGGAGAGGGCTGGGGTGAGGGTGTCTCCACAAAGAGATTGCCCAAGATGAGAGAGCCCTCACCCGCCGCGCTTTCGCGCGTCGGCCTCTCCCGCAAGCGGGAGAGGCAAGAGAAGTCCGCGCTCGCAATTGTCCGGCCGCTCTAGACCCTCGCCCGCCGAATCCGCACATACAGCGCACCTTCGCCGCCATGGCCGATATGGGCCTCCTCGAAGCCGACGACGAAGGCGCGGAATTCCGGCAGGCTGAGCCATTCCGGAACCTGGCGGCGCAGCACGCCGCTTTCGCCGCCGCTGCGGCCCTTGCCGGTGATGACCAGAACGAAAGTCAGGCCGTCGTGCTGGGCGCGGTGCAGAAAGCCGGTCAACGCACGATGGGCGCGCGTCTGGGTCATGCCATGCAGGTCGAGCCGCGCTTCGATCTCGCTGCGCCCACGCGATAGCTTTGCGCGCTCGCGCTTGCCGATCGGCGCCAATGGCGGGACGGACGGTTTTGCGACGCGCGGCACCGGCGCAGCGGCGACCGGCCTTGCGGGCGGCGCGGGTCGTGCGGACGGGAGCGTCGGTGCTGGCTCACCGCGCGGCGCGGCCGGCGCCTTCGCCACGCGAGACTTCCTCAGCGGCTTGACCTGTTTCGCAACATTGTCCCACAGTGCGCGCTCCTCCTCGCTCAGCGCACGGCGGCGCGGCGAGGGACGCGGCTCCAGCACGGGCGGACGGGACGGTCGCTTCATTGCTGCGGGTGGGAACGACGATTCGCGCGCTTGCGCTGTTCGCGGTCGGGCTTGATGTTGGGACGCGGCTCCGGCAGCGGCACCGGGCTTGCCACCGCAACGGTGGCGTCCTTGGCTTGTGGCACGGCAGGCGAGGGCGCGCCAGCCTTGGTTGATTCAGCAGCTTGCGCCGACGCCGCCGCGTTCTTCGGATCCTTCGCCGGGTCGGTCTGCGGAAACAGCTTTGCGATCTTTTCCGAGGGACGCGGGTCCGGCACCGGCAACCGCGTGCCGCGCACGCTGGGATCGAGGCTCTTCGGCACCAGCATCACGAAATGCATGGGATGGCGGAGCCGCCCGGAGACGCGGCCGGCGTCGGCGCCCGCGCCGAAATAAAGATCGGCGCGGGCAGGTCCGATGATGGCCGAGCCGGTGTCCTGCGCGATCATCAGCCGGTGGAACGGTGTCTTGGCGCGTTCGGAATCGATCGGCAGTTCGCCCTCGATGAAGAATGGCGTGCCGTAGACGTGCAGCGACTTGTCGACCGCGATCGAGCGGCCGGCCGTCAGCGGAATGCCCTGCGCGCCGACCGCCTCCTCCTTGTCGGACAAATTGACCTCGCGGAAGAAGATGTAGGCGCGGTTCTGGCGGCGCAGCTCCTTGGCGCCCTCAGGATTCTGCGTCATCCATTCCCTGATCTTCTGCATCGACATCTCTTCCTTCGGAATGATGCCGCGCTCGATCAGGATGCGGCCGACCGCCGTGTAGGGATAGCCGTTATAGGCGTCGTAATTGAGCCGGACCGTGCCGCCGTCGTCGAACTTGATCCGCGCCGAGCCCTGGATCTGCGCGAACAAGAGATCGGTGGGGTCCTTGAGCCAAGCGATCTCCAGCCCGCGGCCGGCGATCTTGCCGTCCTCGATCTCGCCGCGGTCATAATAGGGCACCAGCTTGCGGCGGCCGATCTTGCGATAGACCGGACCCTTGTTGGGCAGGCTGACCGAGTCCTGCTTGTAGCCGCGCACGAACAGGTTGGAGGGGCGGCGATAGACTGGAACGTTGTAGACGTCGGTCTGCGTCCGCGATCCCTCCAGCACGGGCTCGTAATAGCCGGTGACGAAGCCGTCGGGCTCGCCGAGGCGCGAGATGCGCAAGGGCGAAAAATTGTCCTCGAAGAAGGTTTTGGCTTTGGCGTCGTCGGTGAGCGCGAGCGATTTGGCGGCCCGGCAGGGCTCGCTCAGCGAGGCGCCAAGTGCTTTGGATTCGGCTTTGGATTCGGCCTTCGGCTCGGATACGCCGGTCTGCGCGTTGATCGACCGGCAGCTCGCACGGAAGGTCTTGTAGGCGGCAAGATGATTGTCCTCGCTCCAACCCTTCACGTCCGCCCACGCCAGCGGAAGATATTGCGCGCCGGAAATCTCGAACGGCAGGGGAAGTTGCGGATAGGGCAAGGCCCGCGGCGGGGCGGCAGGCAATGTCGGGGGATGATGGTGGTGGCTGCGGTAGTGACGCCGCGCCGCCTCAGCGCCGAGCGAAAACGACGACAGCACGACGACACCTGCGCAAAGCGCCGTCGCGCTGTTCTTCAAGAAGATCTTAATTCGCGCTTCCGGTGCCAACCAGCTTCCAGTTCGGATCGCGAGAGGAGGTGTCGCGGGCGAAAGTCCAGATGTCGGTGATGTCGGCGACCGTGTCGGCGCTGCCGTCGACGATGTTGCCGGCCTTGTCGCGGGTGGCCGAGATCATCTGCGAGACGAAGCGTACGGTGAGCTGGGCGGTGCGGTCGCGCAGCTCGGCGCCGACGAGCTCAGCCTTGTCGATCGAGACAAAACGCGTCTCGGTCTTCTGCTCGTTCTTTTCGCGCTCCTTGATCGCGGCATCGAAGCTCTCATAGACCTCCGACGACAGCAGGTCGCGCAGCGCGCGACGGTCGCCATTGGCAAAGGCGAGCACAATCATCTCATAGGCGCCGCGGGCACCCGAGATGAAATGGCGCGGGTCGAAAGTGGAATCCTTGTCGACGATGGCGTCGAGACCCTGCGCGAGCGGGGTGCCCGGCTCGGCTAGGCCCTTCCAGCGGTCGACGGGCGGGGCCGGCTCGGCCGTCGGCGCCAGCGGGGCCTGGTCGATCACCTTGCCCGGCATGGTCACGACGTTCTTGTCCTGGGCACCCTGGAGCGCATTGCGGTCGAACGGCGGCCGTTCGTTGCCGGTGCGCTGTCCCAGCACGCTGCGCAGCCGCAGAAAGATAAAGACCGCCAGCGCCAGGAAAATGATAGTGTAGATGTCCACGTCGTATTCGCTTTCTGGTCTTTGCTTTGGGTCTTCGATTTGAGGTCGTCGCCGGGAAAATCAATCCGGCCAGTAGACCGTTCCATACGGAAACGGCAAGTCTACATCACCATTTTAGGTCCGCGCGTCTGGTCCCTGGGATGTAGGCACGAAATCTTGCCCGGCCAATGGCGCCTTTTGGCACAGCGCTGAGTGTAGCGCGTTTTATGCTTAAGGGGAAACCCGATCCTGCCCGGAAATCGCGCTTCTTCAATCGTTTAGGGCGCAATTTCGCGCAAAAGACCGGGGTGAACCGCACAGTTGCGGGCGCGGCTCCGATATCTCACCCGGGGTCGTTCGTCCTTGTGGAATGAGGCAGCCCTATGTTAGCCAACCGCCGCGAAATTCAGCCCAAATCGGGTAAGGAGAGACTTTCATGACCAACGGTAACGGCACCCCTCCCGAGGCGGCCCAGGCTCCCCAGCTCAACGTGCTGGCGCAATATACCAAGGACCTCTCGTTCGAAAATCCGAACGCGCCGAGCTCGCTCCAGCAGCAGAGCCAGCCGCCCCAGATCAACATCCAGATCAACGTCAGCGCCAACAACCTCAGCGAACAGGAGTTCGAGGTGACGTTGTCGGTCGAGGGCAAGGCCGAGGCGGCGAGCAAGGTGATGTTCTCGTTCGAGCTCGCCTATGCCGGCGTGTTCCGGATCGCCAATGTGCCGAAGGAGAATCTGCATCCGCTGGTCATGATCGAGTGCCCGCGCCTGCTGTTCCCGTTCGCGCGCGAGATCATCGCGACCGCCGTCCGCGACGGCGGGTTCCCGCCGCTGATGCTGGATCCGGTCGACTTCGTCGGTCTCTATCGTCAGAACATGGAGCGGCAAATGGCCGCTCAGGGCCAAGCCGGTCAGGCCTAACCGGCCGCCACGGCAGCTGGAGCGGGCAGGTACTCGTTCCAGATCGCCTTGTCGCCAAACGTTGCGATGAAGGCCCGGTGGGCCTCGCGTTCGGCATCGGAAACCCGCGGCGCAAGCGGCACCAGGCGCTGTCGCCGCGGCGCTTCGCCGGTCGCACTGACGCGAATCTCCTCGGTGTCCGAGGCCAGCAGCAGCTGCGACTGCCGCGCCCCGACCAGATCGACATAGACTTCGGCCAGAAGCTCGGCGTCGAGCAACGCGCCGTGCTTGGTGCGGTGTGAATTGTCGATCGCATACCGCGAGCAGAGATCGTCGAGCCGGTTCGACACGCCGGGATGCTTGCGCCGCGCCAGCAGCAGCGTATCGACCAGCCGCTCGCGCGGGATCGCCGCGCGCTTGATCCGATCGAGCTCGGCATTGATGAAGCTGATGTCGAACGAGGCGTTGTGGATCACCAGCGGCGCATCGCCGATGAATTCCAGAAACTCGTCGACGACCTCGTGGAACAGCGGCTTGGTCGACAGGAATTCGGCCGACAGCCCGTGCACTGCGAAGGCCTCTGCCGGCATGTCCCTTTCAGGATTCATGTAGCGGTGGAAGGTCTGTCCGGTCGGCATGCGGTTGAAGATCTCGACACAGCCGATTTCGACCAGGCGATCGCCGCGGAGCGGATCGAGGCCGGTGGTTTCGGTATCGAGAACGATTTCGCGCATGATTGGGATGGCCGTGCAAAATTCGGCGAATCAAGCTCGCCGCTGCGGCATCTTAACGACCTCGGCCAGGATGTGCTTGATTTGCGCCCGCACCGGCTCAAGTCCGTGTGAGGTATCCACCACGAAATCGGCGCGCTTGCGCTTTTCGGCGTCGGGCATCTGCTTGGCGATGATGGCGTCGAGCTTCGCCTCGTCCATCGTGCCGCGCGCCAGCACCCGCTCGCGCTGAAGTTCCGGCGAGGTCGAGACCACGACCACGGCGTCGACCCGTTTCTCGCCGCCGGTTTCGAACAGGAGGGGAATGTCCAGGACCACGACGGGAACGTGGGCCGCTTCGGCCTCGGCGAAGAACCTTTTGCGGGACTCGCCCAGCATTGGATGGACGATCTGCTCGAGCTCCTTGATCGCGGCGGGATCGTGCACGACGCGCGCGGACAGTTTGGACCGATCGACCTTGCCGTTGATGGTGGTGCCGGGGAAGGCAGCCTCGATCGCGGGAGCCGCTTCGCCCTCATACAGGTGATGAACAGCGGCATCGGCGTCGTAGACGGGAACACCGGCCTCCGCGAACAATTTCGCGGTGGTGGATTTGCCCATCCCGATCGAGCCGGTCAGTCCGAGGATCCGCATCAGCGCCCAGCCATGTCTGTCGTTCACACCGCAACTAGCCGCTCGCGGCGCAGGAACGCAAGCAGCGGCAGCAGCGGCAGGCCGAGAATGGTGAAATGGTCGCCCTCGATGCGCTCGAACAGATGGATACCCAACCCTTCGAGCTGATAAGCGCCGACACTGGTCGTGACGGCGTCACCGGCGGCATCGAGATAGGCTGAAAGCTGGGCCTCGGTCATTTGCCGCATGGTCATGCGGGCTACCGAAACATCCTCGAAAACAATCTTTCCGTCATGCGCCACCGCCACCGCTGAATTCAGCTCGTGGCTGTTGCCGGCCAGATCACGCAACTGCGCCATCGCCTCGGGACGACCGGCGGGCTTGTTAAAGAGGCGCTCGCCGAGAGCCAGGGTCTGGTCGGCGCCGATGACGTAGCTGCCCGGATGAAGAGCCGAGACGGCCTTCGCCTTTTCACAGGCCAGCAGCAGAGCAATTTCGCGCGGGTTTGAAAGTTTCGACGCAGTCTGAAGGCCGCGCTCGTCGATGTCAGCCGTCACGCTCTCGAATTCGAAGCCAGCATTCGCCAGCAGCATTTTCCGCGCGCTGCTTTGCGAGGCCAGGATCAACGGAGATGTGCCGCGCCACAGACCCATCGCGAAAACTATTCCGAGGGCCGGTTGCGCTGGCGATCGGTGTAGAGCTTCATGATCGCCGCGGCGGTTTCCTCGATCGAGCGTCTTGTGACATCGAGCAGCGGCCAATCATGCTTGGCGCTGAGCTTGCGTGCGAACGCAACCTCCTCGGTGACCGATTGCTTGTCGGTGTAGGTGTCGCTGCCAGACTCGGCTCCCATAGAGAGTAGGCGATTCTGACGGATCTGGATCAGGCGTTCCGGCGTCGCATGCAGGCTGACGACCAGCGGCCGCGTCAGCGTTTCCAATTGCGAGGGCACCGGAATGCCCGGAACCAGCGGCACGTTGGCGGTGCGGATGCCGCGATTGGCGAGATAGATCGACGTCGGCGTCTTCGAGGTGCGGGACACACCCACCAGCACCACGTCGGCCTCGTCGAGACCTTCGACATGCTGGCCGTCGTCGTGGATCATGGTGTAGTTCAGCGCATCGATGCGCTTGAAATATTCCGCATTGAGCACGTGCTGGGCGCCGACGCGACCCGTGGTCGCAGCGCCGAGATACGCTTCAAACAGCTGCATCACCGGGCCGATGATGGACAGGCTCGGAACGTTGATCTCCTTGCACTTGTTCTCGAGCCTGAAGACCAGATCCTTCTCCAGCAGTGTGAACAGCACGATTCCCGGCGCCTCCTCGATCTCGTCGAGCACGCGATCGAGCTGCTTCTGGCTGCGCACCAGCGGATAGACATGCTCGACCGGCGTCACGTTGGCATATTGAGCCGCGACCGCGCGCGCCACGGTGATGAGCGTCTCGCCCGTGGAGTCGGAGACCAGGTGCAGATGGAAATAGTTGTTCGAGGTCGGCACAAAAACTCTTTGAATTTTGGTGGGGCAGTTTGTGGATTTCTGTGGAGCTTAACCTCTCGGAAAGGGATGTGCGACACCAGGGACGGGACAACGGCCAATTTTCTTCACACCGCTGCCTGTCAGAACAAGTTTGCCGGCCGTCCGGAGCGCAAACAGGATTGCGCGGACAACCCTCTTGATAAGCTGCCGACAAGCGGGCGCAAGCCCCTGAGCTCGGGTCACTTATTTCGACGGCCCAGATCGGCACAGGATATGTTGATGGATGTGTACAAGCGCGCGTGAAGCGGCGGACCGAATTGCGTGAGTCCAATCCACGGTCACAAAGACTCAAACCTTAAGATTCTAAAATTTTTAGGTTTAGAAGAGCCGAGCACGCGGATATGTGTGTGCGCCCAAATCTATGAATGAATTCTTACCGGACACCTTCCATCCACTGTTCGGTGAGCAGAATGCGGTTTCGAGCAGAATGGATCCCGGTTCGCGTCGGCAAAGCGGGTCGAAAACAAGAATGGGAGGCTGCCGGCATGTATGAGTGGATCAAGGCGCTGCACGTGATCGCCGTCATCTCCTGGATGGCGGGCATGCTCTATCTGCCGCGGCTGTTCGTCTATCACTCCGAGGCCGAAATCGGATCGAAGCAGTCGGAAACGTTCAAGGTCATGGAGCGCCGGCTGCTCAAGGCGATCATCAATCCTGCCATGATGGTCACCTGGCTCGCCGGGCTCTATCTCGCCTGGTCCGGCCATTGGTTCAGCTCCGGCTGGTTGCACGTAAAACTGGCACTGGTCCTGGCAATGTCCGCGGTCCACGGCTTTTTTTCCCGCTGGCTGAAGGATTTCGCCGCCGACCGGCGCCCGCGGACCCAGAAATTCTATCGAATTATCAATGAGGTGCCGACCGTCCTGATGATTTTCATCGTGATCATGGTGATCGTGAAGCCGTTCTAGGCAAGGCGCGCGACGAATCGCTCAGCGCTTCGGCTTGCGGAGCAGGAAGCGATTTTCTATATTATCGATATCCCACCCAACGCAGGCGGATGTGGTTGTGTCCGAGCTTTCCAGAGGCCGGACACCGCATCAGGTTTGAAGCCTCACCGGCACTCACCTTGCCAGACCTGCGGACCTTACCTGCACCTGCTCGCGTCCGCATTTCAGAGCCACCTCGCACCCCCTTCCAAGGTTACCCCACAGGACCACCCCAATGCGGGAAATTAAACTCCAGGACCTCAAGTCGAAAACCCCGGCCGAGCTCGTCTCGTTCGCGGAAGAGAAAGGGGTCGAGAACGCCAGCACCCTGCGCAAGCAGGAGCTGCTGTTCGCCATCCTCAAGCAGCTCTCGATTCAGGAAACCGACATCGTCGGTGAGGGCGTTGTCGAGGTGCTCTCCGACGGCTTCGGCTTTCTTCGCTCGCCCGATGCGAATTACTTGCCAGGCCCTGACGACATCTATGTTTCGCCCTCGCAGATCCGCCGTTTTGGCTTGCGCACCGGCGACACCATCGAGGGCCATATTCGCAGCCCGAAAGAGGGCGAGCGCTATTTCGCGTTGCTGAAGGTCAACACGCTCAATTTCGAGGACCCGGAAAAGGCCAAGCACAAGGTCAATTTCGATAACCTCACGCCGCTGTTTCCGAATCAGCGCTTCCGCATGGAGATCGACGATCCCACGCGCAAGGATCTCTCTGCACGCGTGATCGACATCGTCGCGCCCATCGGCAAGGGCCAGCGCGCGCTGATCGTCGCGCCGCCGCGCACCGGTAAAACCGTGCTGATGCAGAACATCGCGCACTCGATCACCGCGAATCACCCGGACTGCTATCTGATCGTGCTCCTGATCGACGAGCGTCCGGAAGAAGTCACGGACATGCAGCGTTCGGTGAAGGGCGAGGTGGTGTCCTCGACCTTCGACGAGCCGGCGGTGCGCCACGTCCAGGTCGCCGAGATGGTGATCGAGAAGGCCAAGCGCCTGGTCGAGCATGGCCGCGACGTCGTGATCCTGCTCGATTCGATTACCCGCCTGGGCCGCGCCTACAACACCGTGGTGCCGTCATCCGGCAAGGTGCTGACCGGCGGTGTCGACGCCAACGCGCTGCAGCGCCCGAAGCGCTTCTTTGGTGCCGCCCGTAACATCGAGGAGGGCGGCTCGCTGACCATCATCGCGACCGCGCTGGTCGATACCGGCAGCCGCATGGACGAAGTCATCTTCGAAGAGTTCAAGGGCACCGGTAACTCGGAGCTGATCCTGGACCGCAAGGTCTCGGACAAGCGCACCTTCCCGGCGATCGACATCTCACGCTCCGGCACCCGCAAGGAGGAGCTCATTACCGATCCTCAGGTGCTCAAGAAGATGTACGTGCTCCGCCGCATCCTCAACCCGATGGGCACCATGGACGCGATCGACTTCCTGCTCGACAAGCTGCGCTCGACCAAGAGCAATTCGGAGTTCTTCGACTCGATGAACACCTGAGTGCAGTGCAGCGAAAAGTGGAGGGCGCCTTCGGGCGCCCTTTTTCATTATGCAGCTTTGCTGCGGCCAACGTGCAGCATGACAGGCTGCTTATCGCTCGATTCCTGATTTTCATTAAGCTGTTGATATATAATGCGATAAGACTTGAATTCGCTTGAGCCTGCTGGGCTTGGGCGGCTGGATGCTGCAGCAAAATTGCTGCATCATGTTGCATTGCAATATAAGCCTTTGCTGCGGGACTTGGCGCAGCAAAACTAGGCCACCTGGCGTTCGAAAATGGTGGATTTGCCTTTTCTCCCGCAGCCGGACAAATAGGCCATGCATCCGCAAGACCAGACCATCTTTGCGCTGTCGTCCGGCCGTCCGCCGAGCGCGATTGCGATGGTGCGCGTCTCCGGGCCGCAGGCTGGCGCGGTGTTGACGACGCTGGCGGGCAAGCTCCCGCCGCCGCGGCAGGCCAGCCGCCGATTGCTCCGTAACGGCGTGGGCCAACCGATCGACGACGCAGTCGTGCTCTGGTTTCCGGGACCGGTTAGTGCGACCGGCGAGGACGTCGCCGAATTCCACGTTCATGGCGGACGCGCGGTGCTCTCGGCGCTTCTTGCAGCGATTTCTGATATACCGAATACGCGGGCGGCCGAGCCCGGCGAGTTCACGCGGCGCGCGTTCGAGAACGGCAAGCTCGACCTCACCGAGGCCGAGGGCCTCGACGATCTCATCCACGCCGACACCGACCGCCAGCGCCGTCAGGCGCTGCGCCAATTGCAGGGCCTGCTCGGCCATCGCGCACGCGACTGGCGCGAGCGCATCATCGAGGCTTCGGCCCTGATCGAAGCCGGCATCGATTTCTCGGACGAGGGCGATGTGCCTGCCGAACTCCTGGCGCCGGCCATCAAGGCGATCCGAGCGCTGCATGGTGAAATTGCGGAAGTCCTTGCGGCACAGGGACAAGCTGAACGTCTGCGCGATGGCCTAGTGGTTGCGATCGCCGGCGAGCCGAATGTCGGCAAGTCGACGCTGATGAATCAACTCGCCCGCCGCGAGGTCGCGATCGTCTCGCCGCACGCCGGCACCACACGCGATGTGATCGAGGTGCAGCTCGATCTCGACGGCTACCCCGTGACGGTGATCGACACCGCCGGCATTCGCGAGACCGATGACCCGGTCGAGCAAGAGGGCGTGCGCCGGGCACGGGCCAGGGCCGAAGACGCAGATCTCGTACTGTGGCTGGTGGAGGGATCGCAGGCCATCGATCCGGACGCGACGCGGTCGCTGTGGAAGGCTGGCGATGGCGATCGGACCGGTGGCTCGATCTGGATCGTGCGCAACAAGATCGATCTCGGTGGGGTGGGTGAAGCTGGGCCGCGCGGCGAGTTTGAGATCTCGGCGAGCCGCGGCGATGGCATCCCTCAGCTGGTCGACGCGCTCGTGACATTTGCCTCTGAATTCTTTGGGAGCAGCGAGGGCGCATTGGTGACCCGGGCGCGCCAACGCGACCTGTTGCGCCAGGCGGCAGACAGCTTGCGCCGAAGCTTGGAGCTTGTAGAAGAGGGCGAGGAGCTCGCCGCCGAGGAACTACGGGCCGCCGCCTATGCCCTGGGTCGGCTGCTGGGCCGGGTGGATGTCGAAGACGTCCTTGGGGCCATCTTCCAGAAATTCTGTATCGGAAAATAGTGCTAGTTCTTCATTGTAGGACTAGCATTTGTTCCATTTCTTGCACCAGGACACCGGCGCCCCCTGACGTTTCAGGTGAAACACGTGTCTGCGCGTTTGTTTCACGTGAAACAGACATGATCCTGTTCGCTGCAACTAGGCCCGAAAGCTGCGACGGCCGGTGAGTCGAAACCCGGCGCTCAATCAGGTCATTGCGAGGAGCCCTTGCGACGAAGCAATCCAGTATCCCTCCCAAGAGAGATGCTGGATTGCTTCGCTGCGCTCGCAATGACGGGCGGGGCGTCGATCTCGCTCAATGCTGAAATACCCTGGGTATCGAAGCATGGCGGGCTTTGCCGTCCTATCCCCCATCGAACGGCGCGGCCCATTGTTTCACGTGAAACAAACGCCTTTCCTTCGACGCCCTTTCTACTGTGCATGGGGTTGTTTTCACGAAATCGCTTTCGCCCTCCGCCTACCGTTTCACGTGAAACATCCGCCTCACCCAGTTTTCCGCTTCCGGCTTCTTCGCCTCTGAGCTAGAAGTCCGCTCATGCGAACAGAGCGAGAGAGTTTCGACGTCATCGTCATCGGTGGTGGTCACGCCGGCTGTGAAGCCGCGGCTGCTGCTGCTCGGATGGGTGCAGCGACCGCTCTGGTGACGCACCGTTTCGCCACCGTCGGAGCCATGTCCTGCAACCCGGCCATTGGCGGTCTCGGCAAAGGCCATCTGGTCCGCGAAGTCGATGCTCTCGATGGTCTGATGGGCCGGGTCGGCGATGCCGGCGGCATCCAATTTCGAGTCCTCAATCGCCGCAAGGGTCCGGCTGTCCGTGGTCCTCGCGCTCAGGCCGACCGGAAGCTCTATGCGGCCGCGATGCAGGCCGCGATCCGGGAAACCGAGGGTCTTTCCGTCATCGAGGGGGAGGCTGACGAGCTGATCGTAGTGGAAGACCGGGTCACCGCTCTGCGCTTGGCCGACGGCCGGCAGCTTCGGGCAGGGGCGATTGTCGTCACCACCGGCACCTTCCTGCGCGGTCTGATCCATCTCGGTGAGAGGAATTGGCCCGCCGGTCGTGTGGGCGAGGCACCGGCGATGGGGCTTTCCGGCTCCTTTGAGCGCGCCGGCTTTACTCTCGGACGGCTGAAGACGGGGACTCCACCCCGTCTGGACGGCACCACGATCGACTGGTCGGTGGTCGAAATGCAGCCCGGCGACGAACCACCGGAGCCGTTCTCGGTGATGACGGAGCGGATTACAACCCCGCAGATCCAGTGCGGGATCACCCGGACCACCTCGGCGACCCATGAGGTGATCCGCGCCAATGTCCATCGCTCCCCGATGTATTCCGGTCAGATCAAGAGCTCCGGTCCGCGCTATTGTCCGTCGATCGAGGACAAGATCGTCCGCTTCGGCGACCGTGATGGCCATCAGATCTTCCTGGAGCCTGAAGGGCTCGACGACACGACCGTCTATCCCAACGGCATCTCGACCTCGCTCCCAGAAGAGGTCCAGCTCGCGATCCTCGCCAGCATTCCGGGCCTGGAGCGGGTGAAGATGGTCCGTCCGGGCTATGCCATCGAATACGACCACATCGATCCCCGGGAACTCGATCCGACCCTCCAGACCAAGCGTCTGCGCGGTCTGTTCCTGGCCGGGCAGATCAACGGCACCACCGGATACGAAGAGGCCGCCGGGCAGGGCATCGTGGCCGGGTTGAACGCCGCGCTCTCGGCGAGCGGGGCCGCGCTGACCGTGTTCGACCGGGCGGATGGCTATCTCGGTGTGATGATCGATGACCTCGTCACCCGCGGGATTAGCGAGCCCTATCGGATGTTCACCTCCCGGGCCGAATACCGGCTTACGCTGCGGGCCGACAACGCGGATCAGCGTCTGACCGAGAAGGGCATCGCCTTGGGATGTGTCGGCAGTGTCCGCACGCAGCACCATCGCGCCAAGATGGATGCCCTGAACGCAGCCCGGACGCTCTCGAAGTCGCTCGCGATCACCCCGAACGAGGCGATCAAGCACGGACTGTCCCTGAACCGCGATGGCCAGCGTCGGTCCGCCTTCGAGCTGATGGCGTATCCAGATATTGGCTGGAGCCAGGTCCGCGCGATCTGGCCGGAGCTGTCCGCGATCGATCATACCATCGCCACCCACCTCGAGATCGACGCCAAATACGACGTCTACCTGGAGCGCCAGAGCGCCGATGTCGACGCCTTCCGGCGCGACGAGGGGATGGTGTTGACTGAGGTCGACTACCAGCAGGTCCCCGGTCTCTCCAACGAGGTGCGGGCCAAGCTGGAAAAGGCCCGACCATTCACGGTCGGCCAGGCCGGCCGGATCGACGGGATGACGCCGGCGGCGCTCGGCATTCTCGCTGCCTATCTGCGGCGCGAGGCCCGGAAGACCTCAAAGGCGATCGCATAGGCGTTTCACGTGAAACAGCGCGGGCCGGGAGGCGGCAGATCGTCATCAGGAAAATCCATTGCAGGCGAGGGTGCAGGTCGTCGTCGATCCGAGCCGGGGCCGACCAAGCTGAAGGCCGATAAGGTCAGCGCCACCGATCAATCGCTGGACGCGGTCATCGCTGCCGACAAGATCGCGGCACTCAAGCTCGCGCCCGTTTCACATGAAACGGAAGGCCGGCTCGATCGCTACATCGCCTTGCTCCGGGAGTGGCAGGCCAAGACCAACCTGGTGGCGCCCTCGACGCTGCCCCATCTTTGGACCCGGCACATAGCCGACTCGCTTCAGCTGGTGGATCTCGCGCCGGCGGCAAAACGCTGGGCCGATCTTGGCAGCGGCGGTGGCTTCCCGGGCGTCGTGCTCGCCTGCGCCATGGCCGGGACGCCGGATGCCCGCGTCCATCTCGTCGAGCGAATCGCCAAGAAGGCCGCATTCCTGCGCGAGGCGATTCGCGTCACCACATCTCCGGGGCTCGTACATCTCGCTGAGATCGGGGATAATGTGGATAGAATCACCGGCCCCGTCGATTGCGTCACCGCGCGCGCGTTGGCTCCGCTACATCAACTTATCGGCTTTGCGGAGCCGCTGATGCGCCAGGGCGCAAAGGCGTTGTTCCTCAAGGGTCAAGATGTAGAGGCTGAATTGACCGAAGCCGCTAAATATTGGAATATTCGGACTCAGCTCCATCCAAGCCGCACCGGTGACGGGTGGATCGTGGAACTGACGTCCGTCGAACGGCGCGGGTGAGGCGTTCAGGGGCCTGAGTGGGGGAATTTGCGATGAGCGTGATTGACGAGCCGCAGCAAGAACAGGACGCCCAAGAGACCAACGAGGTACCGCATGGCCACCCGCGCATCCTGGCGCTGGCGAATCAGAAGGGCGGCGTGGGAAAAACAACCACAGCGATCAACCTCGGCACGGCGCTCGCGGCGATCGGCGAACGTGTCCTGATCGTCGATCTCGACCCGCAGGGCAACGCCTCGACCGGCCTCGGCATCGATCGTCGCAACCGTTCCTGCTCCACGTATGACGTGCTGGTCGGCGAAGCCGCCTTGCGCGAGGCGGTGGTCTCGACCGCGGTGCCCCGGCTGCACATCGCACCCTCGACCATGGATCTCTCAGGCCTCGAGCTCGAGCTCGGCACCACGCCCGGCCGCGCCTTCAAGCTGCGCGATGCCATCGGCGCGCTCAACAACAACGTCTCGCCGGACGCCGACTACACCTATGTGCTGATCGACTGCCCGCCCTCGCTGAACTTGCTCACGGTGAACGCGATGGCAGCCTCCGATGCGATCCTGGTGCCGCTGCAATGCGAGTTCTTCGCGCTGGAAGGTCTGTCGCAATTGCTGCAAACGGTCGAGCAGGTGCGCTCGACGCTCAACCCGAACCTGTCGATCCACGGCATCGTGCTGACCATGTTCGACTCGCGCAACAACCTCTCGAACCAGGTCGTTGCCGACGTCCGCCAGTTCATGGGCGAGAAAGTCTACAAGACCATGATCCCGCGCAACGTGCGCATCTCGGAAGCGCCGTCCTACGGCAAGCCGGTGCTGGTCTACGATCTCAAATGCGTCGGCAGCGAAGCTTACTTGCGGCTCGCCACCGAAGTGATCCAGCGCGAGCGCGAGCTGCGCATGACGCATTGACGCTGCCGTAGGGTGGGCAAAGCGAAGCGTGCCCACCAAAACCATTCGATTGAAAGATGGTGGGCACGGCGCGAAGACGCCTTTGCCCACCCTACGATCGAGAGTCTGAAATTCAGTTCTGGAGTGCTGCACCGTGAATCCAAGGGAGCTGGCGATGGCCGACGAAGCGCGTTCGCGACTGGGCCGAGGTCTTGCGAGTCTGATCGGTGATGTCGGCGGCGAGGCTCAGCATGTCGATCGTCCGCGCGCGCAGCGCAAGGTGCCGATCGAATTCATCAAGGCCAATCCGCGCAACCCGCGCCGTACCTTCTCGGAGGCCGAGCTCAAGGAGCTCTCCGACTCGATCAAGCAGCACGGCGTGATCCAGCCGATCGTGGTGCGTCCGGTGAAGGGCGCACAGGACCGCTACGAGATCATCGCCGGCGAACGGCGCTGGCGCGCTTCGCAAATGGCCGGTCTGCACGAGGTGCCGATCGTGCCGGTCGACATCAGCGATAGCGATGCGCTGGAGTTCGCGATCGTCGAGAACGTGCAGCGCGAAGACCTCAACCCGATGGAAGAGGCGCAGGGCTATCACGCGCTCGCCAATGAGTTCAAACGCAGCCAGGACGACATCGCAAGAGTCGTCGGCAAGAGCCGCAGCCATGTCGCCAACATGATGCGGCTGACGAAGCTGCCGGCCGAGGTGCAGGCCTTGATCGCAACCGGCGAGCTGACGGCTGGCCATGCCCGCGCGCTGATCGGCGTGCCCGATCCGCTCGCAGCCGCCAAGCGCATCGTCGAGGAAGGCCTCAACGTCCGCCAGGCCGAGGCGCTCGCGCACGAGGAGGGCGTGCCCGAGCGCAAGCCGCAGAAGGCGCGCACTGGGACGAAGGAAAAGGACCCTGATACGATCGATCTCGAAAAGCGCGTCAGCGACGCACTCGGGCTCAAGGTCACGGTCAATCACCGCGATCCCGGCGGCTCCGTGCAGATCAACTACCGCAACCTCGATCAGCTCGACGAGGTGATGAAGCGGCTGGCGAAGGGCGGGATTTAATCGCCCTCGCTGTCGCCCCGGCGCAGGCCGGGACCCATACCGCGTGATCTATCGATAGGATATCAAGGCCAATACCGCCCACCAAATTACTCGCGGTGGCAATGGGTCCTGGCTTTCGCCAGGACGACAGTTGCGTGTGTGGCGCGCGTCTACATCAATCACGTCATTGCGAGCGAAGCGAAGCAATCCAGAATCTTTCCGCGGAAGGATTCTGGATTGCTTCGTCGCAAGTGCTCCTCGCAATGACGGTGCTGAGAGAGCTGCGCTCGCAATGACGTGGTGAGAGCCGCGCTCACCCCCGCCGCTTCGCATTCGCGGCGATCGCCATCAGCGTGCGCTGAGCGATGGCGGCGGCAAGGGTGGATTGCTTGCGGGTCTCCAGCGCGGCTGTCGCGAGCTGCTCGATGATGAGGGCAAGCCGGGCCGGGCTGAAATTGCGCAGCGCCGTTTCGACCGCGGGCTTTCGCGAGAAGTGCAGCCGTGGAAAGCCGCCGTCGAGCACGGCTGAGGCCGGCGTGCCGTCGGCAATCGCGAGCGCCGATTTGTGCAGCCATGCGGCCTGACGCTGTGCGGCGGAGATGATCACGCCGGGATAGGTGCCGGCGATCATGGCCTTGGCGAATTCGGTCTCGACGATGTCGGGCCGGCCGGCGAAGGTGCCGTCGACGATGGGATCGAGCTTCAGCTCGGAGGCATCGGCGACCACGGACATCACGTCGTCCAGCGTGATCTCGCCTTTGCCATGGGCATAGAGCGTGAGCTTGCGCAGCTCGTTGCGCGAGGCCTGACGGTCGCCGCCGAGGAACGACATCAGCGCCGCGCGGGCATCCTGCGCGATACGCAAATTGGCGATGCGGAGCTCGTCCGCCATCAGCTTGGCGAGGTCGCGCTCGGTGTCGGGGTAGCAGCCGATCGCGACCGCCGTCTTGGCGCGCTCACAGGCTTTGCGCAGCGGCGATTCCGGGCGCAGCTCGCCGGCCTCGATCACGATGCGGCAATCTTTCACGCTCATCTCGGCCAGGGTGTCGATGCCGCTGGCAAAGCTGCGCGAGCCGGCGCGGATGCGGATGGCGCGGCGGCCGCCGAACAGCGGCACGGTCATGGCCTCGTCGACGAGGCGGGACGGCTCGGCGGAGAACTCGTCGCCATCGAGCTTGACCAGTGAGAATGGATCGTTGGGATCGTCGACGGCGGATGCGATCAGCGCATCGGCGCGCTCGCGCACGAGGCCCGCGTCAGGACCGTAGAGCAGGATGATCGGGCGGCCCGCATCGGGGCGGGCGAGGAAGGCGTCGATCTCTTTTCCGCGCAGCGCGACCATGGCCTAGATCGTCATTCCGGAGCGCGCGTAGCGCTAACTACGGTGCGCAATTGCGCACCAGAGAAACCAGAGGTTGGGAACCGAGATTCCGGGTTCTCGCTTCGCGAGCCCCGGAATGACAGGAATGAATCAGGTGCCCGCAGTGAAGAACGAGGCGAGCCGGGTCGTGATGTTCTCGGCGATCTCGTTGGCGGCACGATCCTCGGCGTCGCGATAGGCCCGGTTGCGCGCGAAGCGCTGGTAGGAGCCGGGCATGTCGTAGGACACACGCGAGAAGGTGGTGCCGGTCATCACCGATTTGCCGGTGACGACCTCGATCAGATTGTACTGGGCGTCGATGCCGTAATTCTCGCTGGTCGGCAGTCCGGTCGCGGCGCTGACGATCAGCGAGGAGCGGGTAGATGTGAAGCGGATCTCCAGGCGGTGCGTCGGCGGCATGCCCGTCGCGGTGCCGTAGAGCTTGAAGGCCAGAGCATTGCGGACCTCGACGCCAACGCGCGCTTCGCGCGAGGCGTTCGGCTTGGCGATCGGCGGCAGCTCGACCCCCATCAGCTTCTCGCGCAGGCCGGGAGTGCCGTCGTTACGCTCGGCATACATCGGCTGGAAGCAGCCGGCCGTCAGCGCCGCCAGGGCGGCGACCGCCAGCAAGCGGGCTGCGATGCGGATCCTAGCCGACAACATTCACGATCCTCTTGGGGACGATGATCACCTTGCGGACGGGCTTGCCGTCCAGGGCCAGCTTTACCGCATCGAGGGCCAAAACGGCAGCCTCGATTTCCGGATTCTGGGCCACTGTTGCAACTGTGACCTCACCCCGCTTCTTGCCGTTGACCTGGACCACCAGGGTCACGCTGTCTTCAACCAGCAAATCGCGTTCGATTTGGGGCCAATTGGCCTCTGAAACCAGCCCGCTCTGGCCCAAAGCCTGCCAGCACTCCTCGGCCAGATGCGGCATCATCGGGGAGAACAGCTGGACCAGGATCTGGCCGGCCTCCCGGATCGCCCAGGCCAGGTCCGGGGCGGGCTGGCCGGGGCGCTGGAGCACCTCGGACAGGGCATTGGCGAATTCGCGGATATGGGCGAGGCAGACGTTGAAGTGCAGCCGCTCGATGCCGGTCGTGACCTTGTCCAGGGCGCCATGGGCGGCCTTGCGCAAGGCGGTCGCATCCGTCCCGAACGAAGCCGGCCGGGCCGCCGGCGCCTCCTTGCCGAGTTCCTTGGCATCGTTCACCAGCCGCCACAGCCGCTGCACGAAGCGCGATGCGCCCTGGACGCGCTCGTCGCTCCAGATCACGTCGCGGTCGGGTGGGGAGTCCGACAGCATGAACCAGCGCGCGACGTCGGCGCCGTAGGTCTCGATGATGTCGTCGGGATCGACCGTGTTCTTCTTCGACTTCGACATCTTCTCGATCGGGCCGATCTGGATGTCTTCGCCGGTCGCGAGCAGCGTGGCGCGGCGACCATTGCCGCCGACCTCGACCTTGACCTCGGCCGGCTGCACATAGGTGCCGTCGGCCTTCTGGTAGGTCTCGTGCACCACCATGCCCTGGGTGAACTGGCCGGCGAACGGCTCGTCCAGCGCAATGTGCCCGGTCGCCTTCATCGCGCGGGTGAAGAAGCGCGCGTAGAGCAAATGCAGGATCGCATGCTCGACACCGCCAATATACCAATCGACCGGCATCAGCCGATCGACCACCGACCGCGTGGTCGGCGCCTTCTCGTTCCAGGGATCGGTGAAGCGCGCAAAGTACCAGGACGAATCCACGAAGGTGTCCATGGTGTCGGTCTCACGCTGCGCCTTGCCGCCGCATTTCGGGCAGGTGACGTGCTTCCAGGTCGGGTGATGATCGAGCGCGTTGCCGGGCTTGTCGAAGGTCGCATCCTCCGGCAGCTTCACCGGCAAATCGGCATCTGGCACCGGCACCACGTCGCATTTCGGGCAATGAATGACGGGAATCGGGCAGCCCCAATAGCGCTGGCGCGAAATGCCCCAGTCGCGCAGGCGGAAATTGACCTGCCGCTCGCCGACCGCCGCATTGCCGCGCAGCTCGCCTTCCAGCCGCTTCGCCACCTCTTCCTTGGCTTGATCAATCGTCATGCCGTCGAGGAAGCGCGAATTGATGATGCGGCCGTCACCGTCATAGGCGGTGTCGGTGATGACAAATGTCTTCGGATCCTGCCCTTCGGGGCAGACCACCGGCGTGTTGCCGAGATTGTACTTGTTGACGAAGTCGAGGTCGCGCTGGTCATGCGCCGGGCAGCCGAAGATCGCGCCGGTGCCATATTCCATCAGCACGAAATTGGCGACATAGACCGGCAGCTTCCAGGAGGGATCGAACGGGTGAACCGCGCGGATGCCGGTGTCAAAGCCCTGCTTCTCCGCGGTGTCGATGACCTCCTGCGCGGTGCCGATCTTCTTGATCTCGGTGATGAACTCCGCAAGCTCAGGGTTCTTGGCGGCGGCCGCCTGCGCCAACGGATGATCCGCCGAGATCGCCATGAACTTCGCGCCGAACAGGGTGTCCGGGCGCGTCGTGAAAATCTTCAGCTCGTTCTCGCCGGCCGGCGTCGTCGCCGCATCCAGCGCGAAGCGGATCAACAGGCCTTCCGAACGGCCGATCCAGTTGCGCTGCATCAGCCGCACCTTGTCGGGCCAGCGGTCGAGCCCATCCAGCGCGGACAGCAGCTCCTGCGAGTACTTCGTGATCTTGAAGACCCACTGGTTCATCTCGCGCTGCTCGACGACAGCGCCGGAACGCCAGCCGCGGCCGTCGATCACCTGCTCGTTGGCGAGCACGGTCATGTCGACGGGATCCCAGTTCACCTTGCGCTTCTCGCGCTCGGCAAGCCCTTCGCGCAGGAAGTCCAGAAACATCTTCTGCTGGTGCTTGTAATAGGAGGGATCGCAGGTCGCGATCTCTCTGGACCAGTCCAGCGACAGCCCGATCGAGCGGAGCTGCTTCTTCATCGCGGCGATGTTGTCGTAGGTCCAGGCTTTCGGCGCGACCTTGCGCTCGATCGCCGCGTTCTCGGCCGGCAGGCCGAAGGCGTCCCAGCCCATCGGATGCAGCACGTTGAACCCCTTGGCGCGCTTGAAGCGGGCCAGCACGTCGCCGAGCGTGTAATTGCGGACATGGCCGATATGGATACGCCCGGACGGGTAGGGGAACATCTCAAGGACGTAGTATTTCGGCCGCGAATCGTCGTTTCGGGAGACGAAGATCGCCTGTTCGTCCCAGAGGCGTTGCCAGCGCGGTTCGGCGTCGCGGGCGTTGTAGCGTTCGGAGGTCATGGAATCGTTGGCTTTTCGTGGTTCGGCCGGCTTAAAGACGGCGGACTAGGCCATAGAAGTCCGCAAGGGGTCAATGGGTTGCCGCAATCTGGGGAACCTGCCGAGCCGCTCCGCAAAAATACCGAGGCCGTCGTTGGGGTGTGATTAAGGGGTCGATGCGAAGTTGCGGCCGCCAAGGACCCCCAATACTTGCGATGGATTCCAGCTTCGACGATCCCGATTACGACTATGCCGCGTCCATTGCCGGACGGGCGATGCGGAGCATGGCCGAGCAGCGGATTGCGCCGACCCCGGCCAATTTTGCCGTCTGGTTCCAATATCTCGCCGGCAGCCAGGACGATCTGCGCGACGCGATCGATCTCCTGATCGACCACAACCGTCCTTTCGACAGCAGAACCAATCAGGATCTGTTCGAGACCTACATCGCGCCGCAGGTCAGTGCCATCGTCGTCCGCACCTCCGAGCGGCTGCATTCTCTCATGGGTGCGGCAAAGGAGTTTCTGACGACGGCCATCGCCGACAACCATTCGCAGATGCAGGCGATCAGCGAGGTCGCGGACCAAGGCAAGGCCGGCGTCGATCCGAAGGCGCTGGTCGCCCAGCTCATGAACGAGCTGGCCCGCGCCGCCACCCGCGCGACACGGCTCGAGGCAGGCTTTGCGGAAAAGACCCGCGAGCTCGACGTGATCCGTGATTCGCTGTCGAGGTCCGAGCAGCGCGCCCGGACCGACACGCTGACGGGGCTGGCGAATCGGCGGGCGCTCGACGAATTCCTGCGCAAGGCGCAGACGACAGCGGAATGGGGCGAGCCGCTCAGCGTGCTCTTGCTCGACATCGACCACTTCAAGACCTTCAACGACAATTTCGGCCATGGCATCGGCGACCAGGTGTTGCGCCTGATCGCCAAGGTGTTGCGCGAGAAGGTCCGCGAGCAGGATCTGCCGGCCCGCTATGGTGGCGAGGAGCTGATCGCGGTGCTGCCGGATGCCGACCTTGCCGCCTCTGCCGAGACCGCCGAGCGCATCAGGCGCGCGATCGCCGAATGCAGGATCACCCGTCGCTCGACCGGTGAGATCCTGCCCAATATCAGCGTGTCGATCGGCGTCGCGCAATACAGGACCGGCGAAGCGATCACCGATCTCATCGAGCGCTGTGACCGCGCGCTCTATCTCGCCAAGGGCGGTGGCCGCAATCGCGTGGTGACCGAGATCGGGCTCGAGCGCGCGGGAGCTGCGGGCTAGAGCATTATCGGCTCTGATTGTATCGGAACCGAAGCTCTAGATTCTTGTTTTGACGCGTTTTCTTCACGCGAACCGGTATCCACTTCGCTCGAAAACGCTCTAGCCGTTAGCTGCCATCATCACGTCAGTCGTGCCGGTCTCGATCGCCTGCACGCCGTGCTCGACGACGTTGTTGCGGCCGCGATGCTTGGCGGCATAGAGCGCGGCGTCGGCCGCTTCGATGAGATCACCGGGGCGCAGTGTCTCGTTTGGCTTCGTCGCAGCAACGCCGATCGAGACGGTGACGATCATATGCGCGGAGGTGATGTGCGGCAGGCAGAGTTTCAGCACGGCCGCGCGCACCAATTCGCCGATTTCGACGGCGCGGGGCACGTCGGTGTTCGGCAGCAGCAGGCAGAATTCCTCGCCGCCATAGCGTGCCGCAAAGCCCATCGTGTCGGCGGCAATGCCGGACAGCGATTCGCCGAGCCGGGTCAGGCAGGAATCGCCTTCGAGATGGCCATAGGTGTCGTTGAAGAGCTTAAAGTGATCGACGTCGATCATCAGAAGCGCGAGCTCGCTGCCATATTGCTGCGCGCGCATCCATTCGAAATCGAGCCGGCTCTGGAAGCCGCGGCGGTTGGCGAGGCCGGACAGCATGTCGATCGAGGCCATCACCGTCAGGCGGTCGTTGCTCGCGATCAGCTCGCGCTCGCGCTGGCTCAATTGCGCAGCCATCGCATTGAACGCGCGGGCCAGCGGCACGAACTCGGCGGGCAGGCGACTGCGCGCCGCCCGTGCCGACAGATCGCCTTCGCCGAGACGCTTGGCCATGTCGGCCAGCATCTCGATCGGCTTGATCACCAGTTTCTCGGCGGCGATCAGCGCGCCAAGCAGGACGAACACGACGACGAAGGCGAACTGGAGATAGGCGGTGCGGATGTCGCGGCTCACGGCCGCAGATACCTTGTCCTCGTCGATGCTGGCGATCAGGCGCGCGTTGGTGCCGGCGATGCGGATGTAGCTGACCGCGCGGCGGGAGCCGTCGGCCGCAAGAAAGGACAGCGCGCCTTCGTCCTGGTCCGACCGCAATGCCCTGTCGGCGATCGCCGACATCAGCGGCATGTTGTCGAGGGGACGGCCGACCGCGCTGTGCTGGTCGGCCGGCGCGGCCAGCACGGTGCCGGCGCTGTCGACCAGAACTGCGGCAATGCCGGCGCGGCCGCCGAGATTGCTCATGACCTTCGACATCCAGTCGAGATTGACGGTGGCGAGCACGACGGCATCCGGGACGCCGCTGAACGCGGACACCGGATAAACCGCCATGACGGTCGGCGTCGGCGCGGGCCGGGACAGGATGAAGTCGCTCAGCACGAAGCGGCCGGTTTGCTGTGCCTGCAGAAAGTAAGGCCGGTCACTGAGGTCGAGGCCGACATACATGTTGTTGGTGGCGCACTGGATGCGACCGTCCTGGCCGGCGATCAGAAGCGTGCGGATCCAGGGCAGGCTGGACGGCAGGCTCGCGCGCAGCACGTCGCAGCTCTTGCTGATGCCGCCGGCGGACGCCCGGATGAAGGCCTCCGATTTCAGGATGGTCTCGACCGACGAGATCACTTCGCGCTGCGCATCGGCGCTGTGCCTTGCGACGGTGGTGAATTCAGCGGAGGCCTGCGCGATCTGTCGCGCGCGCGTGCCTTCGAGCGAACGGATGCGCTCGAGCATCAAGGGGGCCACCAGAATCACCGCGAGCAACGCCAGCCGCGCCCGGATTCCGAGAACCTGCTTGAGTTTCGCTCGTTTGCGGTTGAGACTGACGCTTGCCATCTTCGCTACCCACCCCATGGGCCAAGGTAAAGCGAAGGGTTCAAAAACTCTTTCTTGAACTCGGTAAAATTGGACTTACCTCGGTTACGACCACAGCCAATCGACGTCATGACAGAAGCCAATGCCGCGCCGGTAACCGGCCATTCACCAAACGCGCTCGCCGCAGTCGAAGCCGAAATTGCACGCGCCTGCAAGGATGCGCAGCGTGATCGCGCCTCCGTGACGCTGATCGCGGTGTCCAAGACTTTCGCCGCGGATGCGATTACCCCGGTCATCGCCGCCGGACAGCGCGTATTCGGCGAGAATCGGGTGCAGGAGGCCAAAGCCAAGTGGCCTGCGTTAACGTCTGTTTACTCCGACATCGCGCTGCATCTGATCGGCCCGCTGCAATCCAACAAGGCGAAAGAGGCGGTCGCGCTGTTCGATGCCATCCATTCGGTCGACCGTCCGAGCATTTGCCAAGCGTTAGCCAAGGAAATCGAATCCCAGAACAAGCACCCTCAGCTCTTCGTCCAGATCAACACCGGCGAAGAGCCGCAGAAGGCCGGCGTCGCGCCCGGCGAGGCCGATGCCTTCCTCGCGAGCTGCCGCGACACCTATGGGCTGACGATTTCCGGCCTGATGTGCATCCCGCCCGTCGACGAAACGCCGGCGGCGCACTTTGCTCTCACGGCCAAGATCGCGGCTCGCAATGGATTGAAGAACCTGTCGATGGGTATGAGCGCGGATTTTGCGACCGCGATCATGCTCGGCGCCACCCATGTCCGCGTGGGGAGCGCGATCTTCGGGCACAGGTGAGAGCCGTTAGCGAGGAACGCACCCAGCAACCGTCATCGATTTCGTCATTGCTTCGTCGCAAGGGCTCCTCGCAATGACAGCGGAGCGTGTGCGCCTACACAAACCCCACCGACACCTTCCCCAACTCACCGAAATCCACCGCAAAATGATCGCCGGCCTGGATCGGCAGCGGCGGATGGCATGTGCCTGTCGTGACCACCTCCCCTGCCCGCAGGGTGATGCCGAGCCCGCGGAGCTCGTTGGCGAGCCAGGCGAGGGCCGCGCGGGGATCGCCGAGCAAGTTCTTGCCGTGGCCAATATAGCGCTGGCCACGTAGCGTGATTTGTGGCCGCTCCTCGACGAGATCCAGCGCGCGCCAATCCGCAGTCGTCGGCGCGCCCAGCACGAACAGATGCGCACAGGCATTGTCGGCGATGAGCTGCGCCTCGCCGGCGCTGGCGAAATCGGTAAAGCGCGAATCGGGAATTTCGATTGCGGGATGGAAAGCGTCTACGGCGGCGAGAACCTCGTCGACAGTGTACGGCACCGCGCGCGGCGGTAGATCGCGCCCCATGCGGAAGGCGAATTCCGGCTCGCCGACGCGCATCTCGTTGCCCTTCATCGACGCGGTGCCGCCATCGGCGATTACGCTGTCGCTCATGATGCGGCCGGCCAGCGGTCCCGTGACGTTGATGTGCTTCTGTCCGGACTCGCTCGTTGCCGCGATCTTCCAGCCGAATAATTTTCCGCTCGATTGCGTTTCGAGCGCAGCCTGGATGGCATAGCCATCAGCGCGGCTCTGCGGCCGCAACCGGGCATCCAGCGCGTCAAGCTTGGTGCCGTCGCGCCAATGCTTCACCAGGACTTGCGATGCGGCGGCGATCTGATCCTTGTCGAGCATCCGTCCTCACCCGATGATGATTTTTGTTCTTGGTCCCAACCGTCGCAGCAATTGCAGCATCGCAGATTTCGTCATGGAGACGCAGCCTGCGGTCGGGCCGAAATTGTCGCGGGCGAGGTGCAAGAACACCGCGCTGCCGCGGCCGGCGATCCGCGGCTTGGTGTTGTGGTCGATCTCGATGATGAAATCGTAGAGGTGGTCGGCGCGCTTGAGCCGGTCGCCGCCCTGCCCCTCGCCGAGTTGGATACCCTGGTTGTAATGACGGTCTTTGGGATCCTCGCACCAGGCGTCTTCGCCGGTGATGATCCGGGCCGGCAAGAACGTCTGCGGGCGGCTGTGCCGGTCGCTCCGCCACCACAATCGCCTGGGACGGAAGCTGCCGCGCGGGGTGCCGCCGTCGCCCTCGCGCTTGTTGGCGAGAATGCCGCCTCGCCCCAGCGCCACCGGTATCGTCAGTGCTCCGGCCGTCAGCCAGCCCCGGCGCGGATTACCGGCAGCCGGCTTAACGCGGATCGCGGACAGCGGCCTGGCCCTTCGATTCTGGGTGTAACTAGCTGACGCAGCTTTGTTTTTCATGTGAACATGCGATGTCGAATTCATTACAGGACATTCATCAAAACGCCCTGCTATTCTGGGTTAGAGTGGTTCTGGCTTGTGAATCGGTAACAGCCCACTACTTCAACACGAACAACAATAACAACGGCGACCCCTAACTTTCCCTCGCGGCTGGGTGCGGCATGGATGCGCGCCGAGCCGGATCCAAAAGGATGACCCCCCATGGCCAATGCCCGCAAGATCCTGATCGTGGATGACGATACCGATCTGCGCGATACGTTGGTGGAGCAATTATCGCTGCACGAAGAATTCGAAGCGTCCGCCGTCGATACCGGCGCCAAGGGCGCGAGCGCCGCAAAGGCCAATGCTCCCGATCTCGTTCTGATGGATGTCGGCCTGCCCGACACCGACGGCCGCGAGGTGGTCCGCTCCCTGCGCAAGGGCGGCTTCAAGGCCCCGATCATCATGCTGACCGGCCACGACACCGATTCCGACACGATTTTGGGGCTGGAATCCGGCGCCAACGACTATGTGGCAAAGCCCTTCCGCTTCGCCGTGCTGCTCGCCCGCATCCGCGCCCAGCTCCGCCAGCACGAGGCCAGCGAGGACGCGGTGTTCTCGGTCGGCCCTTACTCCTTCCGCCCGGGCTCGAAGATGCTGACCGCAGCGAACGCGCGCAAGGTGCGCCTCACCGAGAAGGAGACCGCCATCCTCCGTTTCCTTTACCGGGCCGGCCAGATGCCCGTCTCGCGCGAGACCCTGCTCCAGGAGGTCTGGGGCTATAATTCCGGCGTTACCACCCACACACTGGAAACCCACATCTACCGCCTTCGCCAGAAGATCGAGAAGGATGCCGCCAACCCGGAAATCCTCGTCACGGAAGCCGGTGGCTACAAGCTGGTGCCGTGATACGCTTCAGGGGCCCGCGAATCGTTTGAGATCGCGCGCCTTTGAGCCTCGGACCTGAATGTCAATCGACGACGATGTAGCGCTTCTCGAGCGAGTCCCGACACTGCGCCTGTTGGGAGACGCATCGTTGCGCATGCTGGCGATCGGCTCCGAGCAGCGGAACTTCGTCCGCGGCGACGTCCTGTTCAATCTCGGCGATGAGGCCGATGCCGGCTTCGTGGTCCAGCGTGGTGCCTTTCGGGTCGAGGATGGCGCCGGTGCCGAAATGATCGCCAGTCCCGGCGCCCTGATCGGCGAGCTCGCGCTGGTGGTGCCGATGAAGCGGCCGTCGAGCGCGGTTGCGCTGGAGCACGCCTCCGTCATCCGCATCGCGCGCAGCCTGTTCCAGCGCGTGCTCGAAAGCGACCCCGCCGCCGCGGTTCGCCTCCGCGACGAATTCGCAGTCCGCTCCAGCCAGATCGCCAGCGATATCCTGATGGCCGGTGCGAAGCTGACGAGCTGAGCTGTCGTAGCCCGGACGGAGCGAAGCGTAATCCGGGACAGCCTTTCCGTATGCAAGAACCCCGGATTGCGCTGCGCTTCATCCAGGCTACGGGCTTCCCGAGAGGCTACACCTCCAGCGTCACCGTAACAGGGACATGGTCCGACGGCCGCTCCCAGCTCCGCGCGTCGCGCAGGATCTTGAAATCACTGACGGCATCCTTCAGCGCGCGCGAGACCCAGATATGGTCGAGCCTGCGACCGCGATCGCCGACGGTCCAGTCGGCGGAGCGGTAGCTCCACCATGTATAGACCTTCTCCGACATCGGAATGCGCTCGCGCGCGACGTCGATCCATTCGCCGGCCGCCAGCGCTGCCTTCAGCTTCTCGGTTTCGACAGGCGTGTGCGACACCACCTTCAGCAGCTGCTTGTGCGACCACACGTCGTTCTCGTGCGGGGCGACGTTGAGATCGCCGACCAGGATGTGACGGTCCTCGCCGCGCGGATGCAACGGCTCGCAGGCCTTCATCTCGTCGAGGAAGCGGAGCTTGTGATCGAACTTCTCGTTCAGCGCCGGATCGGGAATGTCGCCGCCGGCGGGCACGTAGAAATTATGCAGTACCAGCGGCTTTGCGATGTTGGCCTTCTCGCCGAACGATACCGAGATGTGGCGCGAATCGATCTTGTCGCAGAAGGTGCGGATATCCTTTGATTCGAACGGGATCTTCGAGACGATGGCGACGCCGTGATAGCCCTTCTGTCCGTTCAGCGCGACGTGCTCATAGCCGAGCCGCTTGAAGCGCTTCAGCGGAAAGGCGTCGTCGATGCATTTGGTCTCCTGCAAGCACAGCACGTCCGGCCGCGCGCTCTTGAGGAATTTCGCGACCAGATCGATGCGCAGCCGCACCGAATTGATGTTCCAGGTTGTGAGGGAGAGACGCATGAGGGATGCGTCTTAGCAAGCTCTCGTAGGGTGGGCAAAGGCGCAAAGCGCCGTGCCCACCGTCTTTTCGGGTGCGAGATGTGAGGATCTGGGCGTGCTTTCGTAGGGTGGGCAAAGCGACTTGTCCGCCGTAGCTCGAAGAGCGAAGGCGGAAGCGTGCCCACGTGCCGATCGCGAGGAGGAAAGATGGTGGGCACGGCGCTCCGCGCCTTTGCCCACCCTACGGCAGCGGAGCGCTCAACCCGGCGACGGGCCGTAATTGGTGAAATCGATCTTGAACATGCCCGGATCGAGCTTCTTGCTCGAATCCAGATTGTAGACCGCGATCGTGGTGTCGTAGCCCTGCGGATCGGTGACGGTCCACTGCTTCAACTGGCCGTCCTTGGCGCCGAACATCAAGAGGAGGCGGCTGGTGCCGACCAGCGCCTGCTTCTCCTCGATGGTGACGCTGGTGAAGACGTCGTCGGCCGAGACGTTGACGACGTTGGTGTCCTTCATCAGGTCGATGCGATCGGACAGCAGGAAACGCAGCGGCGTCTGCGACAGCGGATAAATGTCCTGGGTCGCGAGCTTGCGATCACGCACCACCAGCGAGGATCCATCGGCGACGATGTCGATCGGGCTCGGCGCGTCATATTCGAAGCGCACCTTGCCCGGTTTCTGGATGTAGAAATCGCCCTGCGTCTTGCTGCCGTCGGGGCCGACCTGGACGAAATTCCCGACCAGGGTCTGGAGCGAGGAGAGATAGGCGCTGATCTTGGCGGCCTGCGCCTTCTGGTTGGCATCGAAGGTCTGGAAGATACTGCTCGGTACGTTGCGGCGCGGATCCGGGATGACCGGATTCGGCGGCGCCTGCGTCGCACCGGTGACGGCGGGCCCTCCCCCCGCCGCACCGCCATCGCGGCCCTTCGGCGCTGGCTTCGGCACGGGCACGGTCTGCGCGAACGATGTAGCGGTCACCATCGCGGCGGTGACGAGAAGCACGCCGGCCACGCGCGCGCTTCGCGCAGCGATGGTGGCAGCGAATCGAATGTCCGGATGTCTGATCAACGCGTCGTCCTAACGTGGCTGGGCGCCTTTTAGCGTGATTTCGGGCAAAAGCAGATATCGATTTTGCGTGAAATGATGTGTTGAGGCTCCTCGCCTCACATATGGCTGTCTTCTTCCTCGACCAGAATCTCGCGCTTGCCGGCATGGTTGGCGGGCCCGACGATGCCTTCCAGTTCCATGCGCTCCATCAGCGATGCAGCGCGATTATAGCCGATTTGCAGGCGGCGCTGGATGTAGCTGGTCGAAGCCTTGCGGTCGCGTTTGACGATGGCAACGGCCTGCGAGAACAAATCGCCGCCGCCGTCGGCACCCATGCCTGTGGCGTCGAACACTGCGCCGTCCTCGTCCTCGGTGGGCTCTTCAGCCGTGACCGCTTCGAGATATTCGGGCTGGCCCTGCGTCTTGAGGTGACGCACCACCTTCTCGACCTCCTCGTCGGAGGCAAAAGGTCCGTGCACGCGGCTGATGCGGCCGCCGCCGGCCATGTAGAGCATGTCGCCCTGGCCGAGCAGCTGCTCGGCGCCCATCTCGCCGAGAATGGTGCGACTGTCGATCTTGGACGTCACCTGGAAGGCGATGCGGGTCGGGAAGTTCGCTTTGATGGTGCCGGTGATGACGTCGACCGACGGCCGCTGCGTGGCGAGGATCACGTGCAGGCCGGCGGCGCGTGCCATCTGCGCCAGACGCTGCACCGCGCCTTCGATGTCCTTGCCGGCGACCATCATCAGATCGGCCATTTCGTCGACGATGATGACGATGTAGGGCAGCGGGTCGAGCGAGAGCTTCTCTTCCTCGTAGATCGCCTTGCCGGTCTCCTTGTCGAAGCCGGTATGCACCGTGCGCGTCGGCTCCTCGCCCTTGGCCTTCAATTCGAGCAGGCGCGTGTTGTAGCCGTCGATGTTGCGCACACCGAGCTTGGCCATGTTCTTGTAGCGCTCTTCCATCTCGCGCACGGCCCATTTCAGCGCGACCACCGCCTTCTTCGGATCGGTCACGACAGGCGTGAGCAGATGGGGGATTCCGTCATAGACGGAGAGTTCGAGCATCTTCGGATCGACCATGATCAGCCGGCACTGGTCGGGGCGCAACCTGTAGACTAGGCTGAGGATCATGGTGTTGATGGCGACCGATTTGCCGGAGCCGGTGGTACCGGCGATCAGCATGTGCGGCGTGCGCGCGAGGTCGATGATGACGGGGTCGCCGCCGATGGTCTTGCCGAGGCACAGCGGCAGCTTTGCCACCGTGTCGGTCGCCTCCTTCGCCACCAGCAGTTCGCGCAGGTAAACTTTTTCGCGATGCGCGTTCGGCAATTCGATGCCGATCGCGTTGCGGCCGGGCACGACGGCGACGCGTGCCGACAGCGCGCTCATCGAGCGCGCGATGTCGTCGGCAAGCCCGATCACGCGCGACGACTTGATGCCGGGCGCCGGCTCCAGCTCGTACAGCGTGACCACGGGACCCGGATTGGCCTTCACGATCTCGCCGCGCACGCCGAAATCCTGGAGCACGCCTTCGAGGGAGCGGGAATTGGTCTCCAGCTCCGCTTTGCTGAGCGGCTGGCGGTCGCCGGCCTTTGGTGCGGCCAGCATGGAGACGGACGGAAGATCGAACTTGTCGGAGGATTTCTTGGCAGAGGCCTTCGGCGCAGCCTTCTTGCGCGGCGCGCGCGCGGCGGGCTCCTCCTCTTCCTCTTCCTCCTCCTCTTCTTCGTACTCGTCCTCGTGGTCCTCGTCTTCGGACTGCGGTGAGATCGAGGGCGCGGCGCGGCCGCCGCCGAGATTGGGCTCCTGACGGCTGAACTGAGCGGCCTTGGTCTTCGGCCCGCTCGAGACCAGCGAGCGGTAAGCGGCACCGAAGAGCCAGATCAGTCGCGCTTTGGTGCTCATCAAGGCGTGGAACAGCCAGCCCAGCGACACCGAGCCGCGATCGCTCTCCTCGTCTTCGTCGAGCGGTTTGTCGTCATCCTCGATCTCGGCGAGCTCGTCGTCATGCTCGCGTGCGCCGAGGCCGCAGGCGATCAGGAAGGTCACGGCCATCGCGGCGAACAGGATCGTGCCCAGCACGATGCGATAGATTGTTCCCGCAGGCCCGAAGATCACGGCGGGCGCGCGCACCAGGGCATCGCCGACCACACCGCCGAGGCCGGTCGGCAGCGGCCAGGCGCCGCCATGCGGCCAGCAGCTGACAAAGCCCGCAGCGATCACCGTGCAGAGAATCCATGAGCCGAGCCGCAGCGCTTCGCGGTCGAACGGGCGATGCGTCATCATGCGCCAGCCCCAGACGGCGACGGTCAGGACCAGCATGATCGCGCCAAGGCCGAGGATCTGCATCGAGAGGTCGGCACCGATCGCACCGGCATAGCCGAGGATGTTGCGGATCGGCCGTGAGGTGGCGTGGCTGAGGCTCGGATCCTGCACCGACCAGGTCATCAGCGCCGCCGATGCGACGCCCGCCAGCGCGATCAGGCCGAGGCCGGTGAGCTCGCGCAGACGGCGCGCCAGCCCCTCTCGGATCGAGGGCGGCAGATGGCCGACCAGTGGAATGACACGTTCGATTGCCGACATGCTCATGGGCCCCGCCTAACCCAGAGTCTCGACCAGGCGGTGCAGCGCTTGCGCCGTGGTCTCGCCATCCTGCACCAGCGCGAGGCGAATATAGCCCGCGCCGGGATTGAAGCCGTCAGGCTGGAGCCGCGCCAGATAGCTGCCGGGCACCACGCGCACGCCTGCTTCCTTGAAGAGTCTCAGCGTCACCGACACGTCGTCGCCGAGCGCGGACGTGTTGAGCCAGACGCAGAAGCCGGCATCGGGCCGGCGATAGCCGTAACGATTGCCGATGATCTGGTCGGCGAGATCGAACTTGATCCGGTAGAGCCTGCGGTTCTCCTCGACATGCGCCTCGTCGCCGTAAGCAACGGTCGCGACATGCTGGAGCGGTACCGGCACCTGCGGCGCGGCGATGTTGCGCAGCTCGAGGAAGATGCCGATGAATTTCTTGTCGCCGGCGGCGAAGCCGACGCGCAGGCCGGGCAGGTTGGAGCGCTTCGACAGCGACTGGAACGCAACCACGCGGGTGAAGTCGGGGCCGGCGCATTCGAGCGCGCTGCCCGGTGCCTCGCGGGTGTAGATCTCGGAATAGCACTCGTCGCTGAGGATCACGAAGCCGTAGCGGTCGGCGAGCTGCTTCAACCGCTTGAAATAGTCGGGCTTGGCGACCGAGCCTTGCGGATTGGCGGGCGAGGCCAGATAGAACGCCACAGTGCGCGCCAGCGTCGCTTCGTCGATGGCGTCGAGATCGGGCAGGAAGCCGTTTTCGACGGTGGTCGGCAGATAGACCGGCTCGCAGGCCGCGGCGCGAGCGCCGGCGCCATAGACCGGATAGAACGGGTTCGGCATCAGGATGGCAGGCTTGCCGGGGCGCGGGCCGACATAGCGCGCCGCCGCGAGCGCGGCGAGGAACAGCCCCTCGCGGCTGCCATTGAGGACGAGAATCTCGTTCTCGGGGTCGAGCGGCCGCGGCAATCTGAAGCGCGATGACAGCCAGGCGCCCGCCGCGTTGCGGAAGGGGTCGGTGCCCTTGTTCGCCGGGTAACGGCCGAACTCGGCGATGTGCTTGGCCAGCACCGGGCCGACGAAGTCAGGCACGGGATGCTGGGGCTCGCCGACTGCAAGCGTAATCAAGGGCTTACCCGGTTGATGCGGGCCCAAGAGCTCGTTCAGCCGGACGAAGGGCGAGCGTTCGCTGTCGGAGCTTCCACTGGCCTGCGGCGCACGGGATGAAGCGGTCATGACCATTCTGGGCGCCAGCACTCTTGGAACAGCCGGTCGCACCAAGGCGCCGGCGGGAAGCGGTTCAGTTCACCATAGATAGGGCGAGGTTAAGACGCGATTAACCATCGGCCGCCGCCCCCGTCCAGAGCGGGAATAATGAGGCCGGATAACAACGGGATGCATGGCACCTTCATGCTAGGCATCCCGGTTGCAGCGAGGCCTAGCGCCCCGGCAGCTTCTCGAATGCCGGCAGACCCGACGGGATCGCGTGGAACTCCTGCTTGTCGCAGGTGTAGATCGCCATTTGCGGATGGAACTGCCCGGGCTCGTCCAGCGTGCCGACCTTTACGACCGCGGCCGGCAGGCCTGGAACCTTGGTCACCAGATGGGTGCCGCATTCGGCGCAGAATTCGCGCGTGACGGCGCGTTCGAGGTCCTTGCGCGTGAACTGCTTGGGCTGTCCGGTGATGTAGCTGAAGCCGGCCGCCGGCATTGCGATGAAGGTGTTGGGCGCGCCGCCGGTGATGTACTGACATTCCCGGCAATGACACTGGGCCTGCATCATCGGATCACCTTCGGCCTTGTAGCGCACTGCGCCGCAATAGCATCCGCCTTCCAAACGCATGACGACCTCCCGATTGTTGTTCTTGAGGTCGATATTTCTGCGCCGGCGGTGCGCAATGGCAATGTTTTTCTTCGACCCTCCGACCAAAAGAAAGGGGCTCCAACTTGCGCTGGAGCCCCTCAACGGTCGGGGCATTGCCGGGTATGTGCCCAAACCGTAGGTCTGGTCGCGATCCCCGAGGAGATCGCGGCCGGGAGGAGAGTTACATATTGTAGGCGCGCTCGGTGTGCTCGGTGATGTCGAGGCCTTCACGCTCGCTCTCGACATTGGTGCGAAGGCCAACGATCACATCGACGACCTTGTAGAGGATCGCCGAACCGATGCCCGACCACACCAGCGTGGTGCAGACGCCCCAGAGCTGGGCGATCATCTGCGTGGCGAAGTCGTAATCGGCAACCTTGGGCGGGATCGCGGTGTAGTCCATGATGCCGGCACCACCGAGCGCCGGGTTGACCAGGATGCCGGTGCCGAGTGCGCCGACGATGCCGCCGATGCAGTGCACGCCGAACACGTCGAGAGAGTCGTCATAGCCCAGCGCGTTCTTCACGACGGTGCAGAAGAACAGGCAGACCACGCCGACCACGAGGCCGAGGACGATCGCACCCATGACGCCGGAGAAGCCGGCGGCAGGCGTGACGGCCACGAGACCTGCGACAGCGCCGGAGATGACGCCGAGCACCGACGGATGGCCCTTGATGATCCACTCCGCGAACATCCACGAC
The DNA here is from genome assembly GCF_900099855.1 of Bradyrhizobium sp. Rc2d. NCBI lineage: Bacteria > Pseudomonadati > Pseudomonadota > Alphaproteobacteria > Hyphomicrobiales > Nitrobacteraceae > Bradyrhizobium > Bradyrhizobium sp. Rc2d. The sequence goes on from NZ_FNCU01000004.1 coordinate 197,316, forward strand.
AGCGCGGCGGCAGCGGTGGCGACGAAGGAGTTGGTCATGGCGAGCGCAGCGCCGCCGTTGGCTTCCAGGTTGGAGCCGGCGTTGAAGCCGAACCAGCCGACCCAGAGCAGCGAGGCGCCGATCATCGACATGGTCAGCGAGTGCGGAGCCATCAGCTCCTTGCCGTAGCCGACGCGCTTGCCGATCAGGAGAGCGCCGACGAGACCCGCGATACCGGCGTTGATATGCACCACGGTGCCGCCCGCGAAGTCGATGGCGCCCTTCTTGAAGATCCAGCCGGCGTCGGCGTTGATCTCGTCGAGCTTGGCCTGCGCCGCGGTCTTGGCTGCCGCATCACCCGCCGCAGCGAGCGCCTTGGCCGCATCCTGGATCATGTCCGGGCCGGGCCAGTACCAGACCATGTGCGCGATCGGGAAGTAGATCAGCGTGACCCAGAGCGGGATGAACAGTGCGATCGCCGAGAACTTCATGCGCTCGGCGAAGGCGCCGACGATGAGGGCGGGCGTGATCGCCGCGAAGGTCATCTGGAAGCACACGTAGATGAGCTCCGAGATGTTGGCGTCGACTGAGAAGGTGGCCGCCTTCGAGTCGGTGGTGACGCCCATCATGAAGGCCTTGGAGAAGCCGCCGATGAAGTCGGAACCGCCGGTGAAGGCGAGGCTGTAGCCGTACACGGCCCAGATCACGGTGACGACGCAGACGGTATAGAACACCTGCATCAGGACCGAGAGCATGTTCTTGGAACGGACGAGGCCGCCGTAGAACAGTGCGAGGCCGGGGATCGTCATCAACAGCACCAGCACTGTCGATGTCAGCATCCAGGCGTTGTCTCCCTTGTTGACCGTTGGCTCGGCATAGGCTGCGGTCGCAGCGAACAGGCCGACTGCGAGAGCCGCCAGTCCCGCGCCATAGGGACGCTTAAACGTCATTGTATTCACTCCTGATTGGATAAAGGTTGAGCGCGAAATCAAAGGGCCGCGGCGTCGGCCTCGCCGGTGCGGATGCGCACCGCATGGTCGAGGTTGATGACGAAGATCTTGCCGTCGCCGATTTGGCCGGTTTTCGCGGCGGACGTGATGGCGTCGATGGTCTTGTCGACCTGGTCGGAGGCGACAGCGACCTCGATCTTGATCTTGGGCAGGAAGCTCACGGCATATTCGGCGCCGCGGTAGATTTCCGTATGGCCCTTCTGGCGGCCATATCCCTTGACTTCCGTCACCGTGAGACCGTGAACGCCGATGGCGGTCAGGGCGTCACGGACTTCTTCCAGCTTGAATGGCTTGATAATCGCCATAACGATTTTCATGGGTCCTATCCCCGCTTGGCCCGGTCCGGACATGGCCGGGCGTTCTCGACTGGTTCGCCACGAGGGAGAAGTTCACTACGCGGGCTCAGCCGAGACCCGTAGAATCAAATGCCGTGCCAGATCAGGCGCGTTGCCTAACGGATTATGAAAACGCGTGTTTTCGCGTCTAACGCGCATTGCCGTGCAGTGCGATATTACGTCGCGCTCAAAACGTGGTCACCTCTGCTCAAAACGCAGGCAGGACAGGCTGCCGACACAATGTTGCTCATGCGTCGGGCAGTCAAAAGGTATTTTGATACGGGAAGGACTTGAGAAATATCGAGACCACTGCGCCCGCTGCTTACGGGATACGCTCATCGCGGCGGTCGCGGGTCGAGCAGACGAGCACTCGCCGAGGGGATCCCGCTGAGGGCCGCTGTCGCGCCATCAGATGGCGTCGCGCTCAGCAAAAACCCGGTCGACCAATCCCCATTCGACTCCCTGCTGCGCGGTCATGAAGTGGTCGCGGTCCAGGGTCCGTTCCACCTCCTCTTCAGTCCGTCCGCAATGCTGCGCATAGAGCCTGGTGATGCGCCGCTTGGTTTCCTGCATTTCGTTGGCGTGGATCAGGATGTCTGACGCCTGGCCTTGGAAGCCGCCGAGCGGCTGATGCACGTGAAGGCTCGCATTGGGCAGCGCGGCGCGGTGACCGGGTTCGCCGGCCATCAGCAGGAACGAGCCCATGGAGCGCGCGGTGCCCATGCACAGCGTATGAACCGGCGCCTTGATGAACTGCATGGTGTCGTACATCGCGAGCCCGCTGGTAACCACGCCGCCATAGGAATTGATGTAGAGATTGATCGGCCGGCTCGGATTCTCCGCCTCCAGGAATAGCAGCTGCGCGCAAACCAGCCCGGACATCGCATCATTGACCTCGCCGTTGAGGAAGATGATGCGTTCGCGCAGCAGCCGCGAGTAGATGTCGAAGGATCGTTCACCGCGAGCGGATTGTTCGACGACCATAGGGACGAGCTGAAGCATGTCGCGCATCGGCGACCTCCATGTCTGCAGGTGATGAAAGTTGTGTTGTTGCTAGGCCGCCGCGCGCATCAGGCAGCAATTGCTATTGGCCGGCTGCGGCAGACTTGTTCGCTCGTCGCAGGCTTGCTGGATGATGCGAAAGCGGGTGCCGCCGTGTTCGTTCGGCTCGATCCGGAAGATGACGTGGCTCTCGCGAAATGGCGGTTTGGAATCGCGAAGCCGGTAGCGCACCTCTTCACCTGCGATCGTTGATTCCGGCTCGGCGCCGGCAAGATCGCAATCCGGCAGCCAGCGCTCGCGCAATGCAGGAATGGTCACGGCGCGCCAGACTTTTGCCGGCGGTGCATCGAAATCATATTCGAGCACGAGGGCTTCGTCGGGACGATCAGGCTTCACGGTGTCGCTCATTGATCCATGTCCTTCAGGAGGTCAGCGAGTGCTTCCATGCGCTTCGGCCAATAGGCGCGGTAGCGCGCAAGCCATGCCCCGATGGCGACAATTCCGTCCGGGTCGACTTCGTAATTCACAAAGCGGCCCTGCCGCTGTTCGCGCACGAGGCCTGCCGCGCGCAGCACCGAAAGATGCTGCGACATCGCGGGTTGGCTGATCTCCAATCCGTCGCGCAAGGCGCTGGCATTCAGGCTTCCGCCAGCGAGCTTTTCAAAGACCTTGCGGCGCGTCGGGTCGGCCAGCGCCTTGAAGATGTCGGCTTCGATCATGACAACACATAAGCACGTACTTATGTGTTGCACAAGCCCCTGTTACTGAAGCGCCTCGCCATGCTGCGAGATGTCGAGCCCCTCGAGCTCGTGCTCACGGGATACGCGCAAGGGCACGAACAGGCCGACCAGCTTGAGCAGGACGAAGCTCACCCCCGCCGACCACACGAAGGTGACGGCGACGCCATAGAGCTGGATCAACACTTGCTGCGGGTGGCCCTCGATCAGGCCGGCGGTGCCGCCAATGGCGCTGGTTGCGAACACGCCGCCAAGCAGGGTGCCGGTCAGGCCGCCGATGCCGTGAACGCCGAACACGTCGAGCGAATCGTCATAGTTGAAGCGGTGCTTCAGCCAAGTGCAGGCCCAGTAGCAAACCGCACCGGCAATGATGCCGATGACGATGCCATGCCAGGGCGCCACGAACCCGGAGGCCGGTGTGATGGTGCCGAGGCCTGCGACCGCGCCGGAGATCATGCCGAGCACCGAGGGCTTGCGCCGCGTCGACCATTCGATCGCGCCCCATGTCAGGGCGCCGGCGCAAGCGGCGAGATGCGTTGCAATGATCGCCATCACCGCGCGCGAATTGGCCGCGCCGGCCGAGCCGCCGTTGAAGCCGAACCAGCCGACCCACAACAGGCCGGTGCCCATCACCGCCAGCGAGAGATCGAACGGCGAAAGATTCTCGGTGCCGTAGCCGTGACGGCGCCCCATCACCTTCGCGGCGACGAGGCCGCCGGTGCCGGCGGACAAATGCACCACGAGGCCGCCGGCGAAATCCAAAACGCCCGTGCTGGCGAGAAAGCCGCCGCCCCACACCCAATGCGCCAGCGGAATATAGACGAAGATGAACCACGCGACGGAGAACAGGAGGTAGGCGGAGAACCGCATGCGATCGGCGACCGAGCCCGCGACCAGCGCCACCGTGATAATCGCAAACGTCATCTGGTACAGCATGAACAGCGATTCCGGGATCGTCTTGGCCGCCGGGTTGACGCTGTCCATGGTCATGCCCGCCAGGAACCAGCGGTCGAGCGTGCCGATCCACGGTCCGTCGCCGACGAAGCACAGCGAATAGCCGAACGCGACCCAGAGAATCGAGATCAGCGTCACCGCGGCGAGGCTCTGCGCCATGGTGGCAAGCACGTTCTTCTTGCGCACCATGCCGGAGTAGAACAGCGCAAGTCCGGGGATCGTCATCATCAGCACCAGCGCGGTGGCGACGATCATCCAGGCGGTGTCGGCAGTGTTGATCTCGGAGCCTGCGGCGTGCGCCGGCGAGGCAATGGCAGACGCAAATCCGATCGGCGCAGCCATAGCGGCTGCGCGGCGCAAATATCCCGCCATGTCGTTCCCCCCAGCATAGATTGCGTCGCACCCTGTGGCGTCGTTGCCCGGTGCGATCGAAGAAGATGGATCAGAGCGTTTTCGCGCGAAGCGGATACCGGTTCGCGTCAAGGCAACGCGTCAAAACAAAACTCTAGAGTGCGTCGCTGTCGGTTTCGCCGGTGCGGATACGCAGCGCGTGGTCGATCGGCGTGACGAAGATCTTGCCGTCACCGATCTGGCCAGTGCGCGCGGTCGCGGTGATCACGCTGACCGCCTTGTCGGCAACGTCGGACGCGACCGCGATCTCGATGCGTAGCTTCGGCAGGAAGTTCACGACATATTCGGCGCCGCGATAAATCTCGGTGTGGCCCTTCTGGCGGCCATAGCCCTTCACCTCGGTCACGGTCATGCCGTGGACGCCGATCGCTGTCAGGGCCTGGCGGACCTCATCGAGCTTGAAGGGTTTGATGATCGCGACGACGAGTTTCATGGCAGGCCTATTCCCCGGGATGCGCCGCGCCGTATGTCCCCGGCGCTGCGTCAATCTGGCATCTTTCCGGGCAAATGGCACAAAAAAGTTGCAGATTGAAGCGGAAAAACAGTTTGGCCATGTGAACGGCCGCCTCTGTACAGGGCAGCCGTCCATCCTTCACAATGCATTTTCGGCATGGATCGGGTGAACCTGCCGGTCCCGGGCGGTACATAAGTATTTTGGGGGGACGCTATATGGCGAGTTGGTTCTACGCATCCGAGGGCAAGCAGCAAGGGCCCTTTGCGGAAGGGCAGTTCCGCGATCTCATCGCCCAAGGCGTCGTGCGCCCGGATACGCTGGTCTGGACCGAGGGCATGGCCGGCTGGCAGAAGGCCGCCGAAATCCCCGGCTTGATCGGAGGCGGCGGCGCGCCGCCGATGATGCCGGCCGGCGGACCGCCGATGATGGGCGGCGGTGGCTATGCTGGCGCTGGTGGCTATGGTGGCGCAGGTGAAGGATCGCTGGCGGTCGATTTCGGCATCCTCGAGTTCACCTGGCGCAGCATCGCCTTGCTGATCGGAATGATCTTCGTCCTGCCGGCGCCGTGGGTGTTCGTCTGGTACACGCAATGGATCGTGTCCTGCGTGAAGGTCCCGGGTCGTCCGAATCTCAGCTTCACCGGCAATGCGATGACGTTGGTGCCCTGGTATTTCGGCTTCATCGTCCTGGCGATCGCCATCTCGTTCATCGGAAGCCAGCTGCTCAGCAACCTGCTGTTCATCGTGCAGATCGTCCTCTACTGGCTGCTGATCAAATGGATGGTCGCGAACCTCGCCTCCAACGGGCAGCCGCTGGGCCTGAGCTTCACCGGCTCGATCTGGGCCTATATCGGCTGGAGCCTGTTGTTCGCGATCTCGATCATCACCATCATCGGCTGGGCCTGGGTCGCCGCCGCGCAGATGCGCTGGTTCTGCCGCAGCGTCGAAGGCACACGGCGCGAAATCGTGTTCAAGGGCAGCGGTCTTGAGATCTTGTGGCGCGGAATCGTGGCCGCGATCCTGTGCAGCTTCATCATCCCGATCCCGTGGGTGTATCGCTGGATCATGAACTGGTTTGCGTCGCAGACCGAACTCGCTCCGCGCGGCTCGCTCTAAGCGATCACGCCCTCCGCTCGCGCACGGAGCCTTCCTGCGCGACGGAGGCGACCAGCGTGCCGTCGGGCTTGAAGATCGAGCCGCGGGTCAAGCCGCGGCCGCCTTGTGCGCTCGGCGAATCCTGGGCGTAGAGCAGCCATTCGTCGGCGCGGAACGGGCGGTGAAACCACATCGCGTGGTCAAGGCTCGCCGGCATCATGCGCTTGTCGAACAGCGTGCGGCCATAGCGGGCCATGATCGCGTCCAGTAGCGAGAAGTCCGAGGCGTAGGCGAGCGCGCACATGTGCAGCGCCGGATCGTCCGGCAGTTTCGCAGCGGTCTTGATCCAGACGTGAATGCGGCCGTCCCCGATCTTCTGGCCGAAATAGCGGCCGAGCTCGACCGGACGCAGCTCGATCGGACGATCGGATTCGTAGTAGCGGCGGATGAACTCCGGCATCTCCTTGAACATCGGCTGCTTCGCCACCTCCTCCGCCGTGAGCTTTTCCGGCGGCGGCACGTCGGGCATCTTGTCCTGGTGGTCGAACGCGCTCTCCTCCTCGGCGTGGAACGACACCATGATCGAGAAGATCGCATTGCCGTGCTGGATCGCGGTGACGCGGCGCGTCGAATAGCTCTTGCCGTCGCGCAGGCGCTCGACCTGGTAGATGATCGGGATCTGCGGGTCGCCCGGCAGGATGAAATAGCAATGCAGCGAATGCGGCAGCCGGCCCTCGACGGTGCGGCAGGCCGCCACCATCGCCTGCCCGATCACCTGGCCGCCGAACACCCGCTGCCAGCTCGTCTTCGGGCTGTTGCCGCGGAACAGGTTCACCTCGAGCTGTTCGAGGTCGAGGATCGAAATGAGGTCGATCAGGCTTTTGGACATGCGTGAGCTTTCTTGCCGTCATTTCCGGATTGAAGCTCCGGAATGACATTCGGGCCGTTCCGCCCTTGTTTCACCGCACTGTTTCGCCCACCTCAAGTCTGCTAGCAAGACCAGGAATTGGCCGGGAAAGTCGGGTATGTCGGTACAGGGTAGCATTGTCATTGGCGGCGGCGCGTTTGCAGGGCTGGCGCTGGCGCTGGCGCTGCGCCAGGGGCTCGGGCCCGAGATTCCCGTCATCGTGGCCGATCCCGCGCTCAGCATGCGTCCGAGCCGCGACCCGCGCGCCACCGCGATCGTGGCCGCCTGCCGCCGCCTGTTCGAGGCGATCGACGCCTGGGACGATGTCCGGGGCGAGGCGCAGCCGATCCTGGACATGGTCGTCACCGATTCCAAGCTGGAGGACGCTACGCGCCCGGTTTTCCTGAACTTCGCCGGCGATGTCGCGCCGGGCGAGCCCTTCGCCCATATGGTCGAGAACCGCCGCCTGATCGATGCGCTGGTGGCGCGCGCCGAGGCCGAGGGCATCGATTTGCGCGCCACCACGGTGGCCTCCTATGACGCGCGGTCCGAAGGCATCGATGTGACGCTCGGCGACGGCAGCGTGATCGCGGCGAGCCTGCTGGTCGCCGCCGATGGCGCCAGATCCAGGCTGCGTGAGCGCGCCGGCATCGCCACCCATGGTTGGGAATATGATCAGTCCGGCATCGTCGTCACCGTCGGCCACGAACGCGATCACGAGGGCCGCGCCGAAGAGCACTTTCTGCCCGCCGGCCCATTCGCGATTCTGCCGCTATCCGGCAAGCGGTCGTCGCTGGTGTGGACCGAGCGCCGCAGCGAGGCCGCGCGCATCATTGCGCTCAGTGATGAGGAGTTCCACGCTGAACTCGAGCAGCGCTTTGGTCTGCATCTCGGCGAGGTCAGGGCGCTCGACAAGCCGCGCGCATTCCCACTGTCCTATTTCGTCGCGCGCTCCTTCATCGCCGAGCGCCTGGCGCTGGTCGGCGATGCCGCCCATGTCATCCATCCGATCGCGGGCCAGGGCCTCAACATGGGACTGAAGGATGTTGCCGCGCTGGCCGAGGTCGTCGTCGATGCCGCGCGGCTCGGCATGGATCTCGGCGGCGCCGACGTGCTGGACCGTTACCAGCGCTGGCGCCGGTTCGACACCATGGCGATGGGCGTTGCCACCAACTCGCTGAACTTCCTGTTCTCCAACCAGTCGACGCTGCTGCGCACGGTGCGCGACATCGGCCTCGGCCTCGTCGACCGCGCCCCGCCGCTGAAGAATCTCTTCATCCGCCAGGCGGCTGGTTTGACTGGTGAAGTGCCGCGCTTGTTGAAGGGCGAGGCGCTGTAGGCAGACGTTTCAAGAGCGCTCGCGCCCCGCTCTCTCCTCGTCGTCCCGGACAAGCGCGCTCTCAAGCGCGCGCAGATCCGGGACCCATACGCCGCAGCAATCGTTTTGCGAAGGCTCGGGGTTACCAGCATCGCGCCAAACCTCTCCCTGTGGTTATGGGTCCCGGCTTTCGCCGGGACGACAGGGTGTGGCGTGGGCATCGCTCCAAAGGACGAACGGGCTACAAAACGTCAATCGATCTTGCGCGCCTCTTCCGGCAGCATGATCGGGATGCCGTCGCGGATCGGATAAGCGAGCTTGGCGCTGCGCGAGATCAGCTCCTGCCGCGCGGCGTCGAACTCCAGCGGGCCCTTGGTCAGCGGGCAGACCAGAATCTCCAGCAGTTTCGGATCGACGCTGGCTTCGGGACGTTCGGTGGGCGCGTTCATTGATGGTCTCCGGCAGTCGGCTGCCTCTAGCACAGAAATTCGCATCCGCCCATCGCGGCTGCCAAAGCGTTTTCCAGCGAAGTGGGTACCGGTTCGCGGAACGAAAACGCGTCAAAATAAGAATCTACGCGGAGACCATCGTTAAGACCTCGTCGAGCAGGGCCTGGAGCCGTGCTGCCGGCACCGGCGTGCCCGACAGGGCAAAGCCGAGAAATGTCCAGTACAGGATCTGGGCCCGGGCCTGCGCGGTTGCCGGGGTGAGCCCGCGTTTTTCCAGCAGCCCTTCGATATAGTCGAGCCTGCGGCGGTCGATCGCGCGCACTGCCCCTTGCGCCGCCGCATCGAAGGCCGCCCAATTGCGTACCGCGCGTTCGAGGTCGAGCCGCGCGCCGAACGACCTGCGCAGCAACGCCTTCAATGGCTCGTCGCTGGCGGCCTCGACGTCGGCAATGATCTGCTCCGCCGCGATCTCGCGCCAGCGCTTCAGCACGGCGGCCTGGAATGCTGCGAGATCGGCGAAATGCCAATAGAAGCTGCCGCGCGACACGCCCATGGCCTTGGCGAGCGGATCGGCTTTCAGCGCCGTAAAACCGCTTCTGGCGAGCGCCTTGAGCCCCTCCTTGATCCAGTCGTCGGCGGAGAGCTGTTCGGTCATGTCGGGTTCCCAGGGTCTGACCATACACTAGTGTATTGACGGGCGGCAGGCCAGCGCCTATCTTTCCATACAGTGTTGTATGGACGAAATAGGCGAGGGTCTGCTGATGCGTGATCTGCTGCTGCAATGTGCCGGCGCCGCCGGAATCGTGGTTGCCCTGATCCATGGCGTACTGGGCGAAACCAAGGTGTTCGCCAAAGCGACCATCACCCCGGAAAGCCTGCGCACGCTGATCCGGTTGGTCTGGCAGGCCGGTACGGTAGCCTGGATCGGCGGCGGCATGCTCCTGCTTGCGGCACCAATGTTGGGATCGGACAGCGCGCGACACTGGATCGTGGCGACGATCGTCGCCGTCTACGGCTTTGCGGCCGCCGCCAACGCCTGGTGGTCGCGCGGACGCGGCTTTGGCTGGAAGGCTCTCGCCGCCGTGGTCGCGCTGGCGGTCGCCGGATACTGAACCTGCCGATGCAGGCCAAAGGAGAAGCACGATGACCGATCGTGTCCGTCTGACCATCGACGATGCCGTGGCCCATGTTCGGCTGAACCGTCCGGACAAGATGAATGCGCTCGACCCCGCGATGTTCAAGGCGGTCATCGAGGTCGGTACGCAGCTTGGTGCGCGCAAAGACATCCGCGCCGTCGTTCTCTCCGGCGAAGGGCGCGCATTCTGCGCAGGCCTCGATCTGGACCGCCTTCTCGCTACGGCGAAGGGCGAACCGTTGCTCCCGTCCGTGGACCTGACGCGGCGAACCCACGGCATCGCGAACTATGCCCAGCACCTCGTCTGGCTCTGGCGCGAGCTGCCGGTGCCCGTGGTTGCAGCGGTGCACGGCGTTGCCTTCGGCGGCGGCTTCCAGCTCGCGCTCGGCGCCGACCTGCGCTATCTCGCACCCGATACGAAGCTCGCGGTCATCGAGACGAAATGGGGTCTGGTGCCTGATATGTGCGGCACGCAATTGATGCGTCATCTCGCACGCGAGGATGTGGTGCGTGAGCTGACCTATACCGGGCGCGTTTTTTCGGCCGACGAAGCGCTTGCCTACGGCTTTGCGACGCGGCTCGTCGATGACCCCGTGGCGGCCGCGCTGGTAACGGCGCGTGACATTGCGGGCCGCAGCCCCGGTGCCATCCGTGCCGCCAAGCGACTGCTCAACCTGTCCGCAACTTGCGACGCGGCGGTCGGTCTCGCCGCGGAGACCGCCGAACAGGCGGCGTTGCTCGGCTCCGTCAATCATGTCGAAGCGGTCAGGAGCAATCTCGAACATCGCGCACCGAGACGGAGCCTCGCATGGCGCTGACACTCGTCACCGGAGGCACAGGTCATCTCGGCAGGGATATCGTCGATCGCCTGGTTCGCGACGGACGTCGCGTCCGGGTGTTTGCGCGATCGCCGGGCATGCGATCGGGCGTCGAGTGGGCTGCAGGCGATCTCGCCACAGGCGCCGGGTTGCGGGAAGCGCTGCATGACGTCGATACGGTCATCAATGCGGCGACCTGTTCGCCGATCGCGCGGCGCGGCAGCATTCGTCCGATCGATTTCTTCAGATCGCCCTCCGCAGTGGACGTCGAGGGAACGGAGCGGCTGCTGTCGCTCTGCGGGGCCGCCGAGGTGCAGCACGTCCTGCACGTCTCGATCGTCGGTCTCGACCAGGCGACCCTGCCCTACGCGCGGGTCAAGCTCGCCGGCGAACGGCTGGTGCGTGCGTCAGCTCTGTCCTGGTCCATCGTTCGCGCGATGCCGTTCTATTACCCGCTCGACAGGTTGCTCTCGAGCCTCGCCTGGCTTCCGGTGTGGCCGGTGCCAACGACGCTGTTCAATCCTGTCGATACGTCGGATGTCGCCGATCACGTTCTGACTTGCACGTTCGACGGGCAGCGCGGCGTGCGTGCGGAGATCGGCGGCCCCGAAGATCTCGATCTCGTTACCTTCGCCCGCCAATACCAGGATGCAAGGAGACTGCATCGGAAAATCCTGCCGATCGGCCTGTCCGAGCCGAAGGCGCGTGGCATGGGCTTTGTCGTCAGCCAGGGTGTGCGCGGACGTCTCCGCTGGACGGACTGGCTGCAGCGCAACGATCCGGGAATGCGGAGCGCGGCCTAGCGCAACTGGCGAGGCCAGCAGTTCATCCGGCCCGTGAGGCGTAAGGCCGCAGAGACCCTGCGAATGCAGGCTGCACGCGGAGAGCGCTGATCTTTTGGCTGTTGTTAGAACAACTCTAAATCCAAATGGCCCCATACCGGATTGACTTCACCATCACCTTTGGTTCCTTCAGTCCCGCTTCGCGGCTCGCGTAGCGCACACGACAGAGAAGGAGACGTTTCGTGAAGGTCATTCGTGTTGTTGCCATTGCGCTGACGATCGGGATTGGTATGGGATCGGCGGCCATGGCCGACGGTTTCAAGGACTGCACCAAGCTCGACAAGGCGTCGTGGAAGCCGGCCAGCGAAGCCGAAGCCAAGGCCAAGGCGCTGGGCTACGAGGTGCGGCGCTCCAAGATCGAAGGCTCGTGCTATGAGGTCTACGGCGTCAAGGAAGGCAAACTCTACGAGCTGTTCTACAGCCCCGAGGACCTCAGCCTGAAGCACACGATTGCCAAGTAAGCTGCGCAAGTAAACTGCGGCAAGTGAGCCCCAAAGCGAAACGGGCTTGATGGAAGAAGCGGCGCGACAAACGCGCGGGGCGTCCGACAGGACCCCCGCGAATCGAATCATTTCGCGGACGGTCGCGGTCTGGGACCTCCCGCTGCGCCTCTGGCATTGGCTTCTTGCGATCTCAGTTCTGATGGCGTGGTTCACGCCGACCGTCTATGACGGCCTTCACCGCATCGTCGGCTATGCGGTCATCGGCCTTCTCGCCTTCCGTCTGCTCTGGGGCTTGATGGGAAGCCGCTATTCGCGCTTCCGGATGGTCGGCGTCAGGCTGCGCGCCGCACCACACTATCTCTGGAATCTGCGCCGCGGCATCACCGGCCGCTATATCGGGCTCAACCCCGCCGGCACCTTGATGCTGGTGGCGCTGCTGGTCTCGCTGGCGGTGTCGACGATCACGGGCGCGATGTCGGTGACCGTCACCTTTTTCGGCGTCTGGTGGGTCGAGGATGCCCACCATTATTCATCGGACGCGGTCATCGTGCTGGTCGTGCTGCACGTGCTCGGCGTGGTGCTGATGGGGATTCTCCAGCGCGAGAACCTGATCCGCGCGATGTTCACCGGACGCAAGCACATTCGCAATCGCCTCTAGGATTACGTTGCCGGTCGTTGCAAGCGTTGTTCCCTCAGCTTGGGCGCGATTGCGGTAAGACATGCGCAATGCGCGGCAAAATCAAATTGCGCCCGAAGCATTAACGCGCTGGTAAGCATGCAATCAGGCGTTGCACGAAATTAACGCGAACGACGTTTAGCCCGACCACCATCGACACTATTGGCGATGGAGCGATATTGGATGTTCCGCGTTTTGTCTTGCCTTACCGTCGAGCATGATTTCCGGCTCGTCTTGCTCGCCGGCCTGGTCTGCTTCGTCGCGAGTATTGTTGCAGTCAGTATCTTCCATCGTGCGATCGCGGCGCGTGCAAGAACGCAGCTGATCTGGATCGCGATTGCCGGCGCCGCCATCGGATACGGAATCTGGGCGACCCATTTCGTCGCCATGCTCGCCTACGAGCCCGGCGTTACGACCGGCTACGGAATCGTGCTGACGGCACTTTCGCTTGCGACGGCAATGCTTCTGACCTCGGGGGGCTTCGGCGTTGCGGTCGGCGATTCCGGCCGGTGGCGCGCGGCGGCCGGTGGCGTCATCATCGGCGGCGGCATTGCCAGCATGCACTATCTCGGAATGTGGGCACTCGAAGTGCCGGGCCGCGTCGCCTGGTCGCTGGACCTCGTGTTCGTGTCGATCATTCTGGGCATGTGCCTCGGCTATGCCGCCCTGGCCGTCGCGATCAGGTATCAGAACTACCGGGGTACGCTCGCAGCGGCGGTCCTGCTGACACTCGCCATCGTATCGCACCACTTCACGGCCATGGGCGCCGTGCAGATCACGCCGGATCCAACGCGTGCGACGGGCGCCCTGTCGCTTTCTCCGGCCGTGCTCGCGCTTGCTATCGCCGGTGTCGCGCTATCTGTGCTGGGCATGAGCCTGATCGGCGTGCTGGCCGATCGTCGCCTGGCAAGCAGAACCGCCAAGTTCGAGGAGATCATCAGCCAGCTTTCGGACGCCCGGCAGCAGCTCGAAGACTCGCAACAGGAACTGCAGGACCAGACGGTCCGGCTGGACACGGCGATCAACCACATGGTCGAGGGCCTTTGCATGTTCGATGCCGAAAAGCGGCTTGTCGTCTGCAACGAGCGTTATGCCCGACTGTATCGGTTGCCGCCGGAACTGCTGCGGACGGGGACATCGCACACCGAGATCATCAGGCATCGTATTGTGAAGGGAATCCTCAAGGGCGATTCCAGCGAGGGTGCTGCCGAGCAATTCATCTCGAAATTGGCGGCCCTGCCGTTCGATGCAGTCTCGAGCAGGATCGACGAGTTTGCGGATGGTCGGCTGATCCGCGTGACGCGACAGCCGATGGCCGGTGGCGGATGGGTGGCCACGCATCTCGATGTGACCGAGCAACGCCGGTCCGAGGCCAAGATCACACATATGGCGCAACACGACGCGCTGACCGATCTGCCAAATCGCGTGTTGCTCAGGGAACGTATGGAGCATGCCATTGCGGTTACGCGCAACGGCGGCCTCGATCTGGCCGTGCTCATGCTCGACCTCGATCGCTTCAAGGAAGTCAACGACACGCTTGGACATCCGGCGGGCGATTCCCTGCTGCGCGCCGTCGCTGCGCGTCTGCGCGAATGCACCACGGAAACCGCGTTGATTGCCCGACTGGGCGGCGACGAATTCGCGGTGATCGATTACGTGACCAACCCGGCCGTGGAGGCCGCCGCCCTCGCCGAGAACATCAGAAAGGCACTTTGCGAACCCTTCGATCTCGGCGATCACCGGGTCACGGTGGGCACCAGCATCGGCATCGCCATCGCGCCGCGCGATGGCAACGATTCCGACGTGATCATGAAGAGCGCGGATCTCGCGCTCTACTCGGCCAAGAGTGGCGGACGCGGAGCATTTCGTTTCTTCGAGCCGGAACTCGACGAGCTCATGCATGCGCGACGCAATCTGGAGCGCGACATGCGGGATGCGCTTGCCGGCCGTCAATTCGAGCTTCACTACCAGCCGTTCGTCAGCACTGCCACCGGCAAGACCATCGGCTTCGAGGCCTTGCTACGCTGGCATCACCCGCAGCGAGGCCTGGTCCTGCCGAGCGAATTCATTCCGCTTGCGGAGGAAACCGGCTTGATCGTGCCGCTGGGAGAATGGGTCTTGCGGACCGCCTGCGCGGAAGCTGCCAAATGGCCTGCCTATGTCAGGATCGCAATCAACCTGTCTCCCGCTCAATTCAGGAGCACGGAGCTTGTTCCGGTCGTTGTCGGCGCGCTGGCGAGTTCAGGAATTGCGCCGCACAGGCTCGAGCTCGAGGTCACCGAGACCGTAATCATGCATGACAGCGACGCTGTTTTTGCGGTCCTCGCTCAGCTGCGCGAGCTCGGCGTACGAATCGCCCTGGACGATTTCGGCACCGGCTATTCGTCGCTGAGCTTTCTGCAAAGATTCCCGTTCGACAAGGTCAAGATCGACCGCAGTTTTGTGGGCGAACTATCCAGCGCGAGGGCAGAGGCGCGCCATCTGGCGCGAGCAGTGGTTCGTTTCGCCGTCAGCCTTGGCAAGACGACGACCGCCGAAGGCGTCGAAACGAAGGCGCAGCTGGATATCCTCCATGAAGAGGGATGCGCCGAAACGCAAGGCTACTATTTCAGCCGGCCGATGCCTGCATCCGACGTCGCCACAATGCTGCGGAAAGATTCCGGAGCGGCCATCCGCGCTGCGTGAGCATTCAGGCCGTCACTGCAGCGGTGGATCGCCGCTGGTGCGCTTCTTGGCGAGGTCCATCTCGGTGACCGCGATCAGGATCTCGGCGCGGGTCTTCAAGTCGGGCGCCTCCAGCATGGCCTGCTTCTCCGCGGGTCCATAGGGCGACATCATTGCCAGCGCGTTGACCAGCGCCTCGTTGGGGGCGCTCTCGACGCCCTCCCAATCGACCTTGAGGTTGTTGGCCTTCAGGAAGTCCGCCAGCACCGCCAGCAGCGCTTCGCGATCGACCTGGTCCTCGCCCATGCGCGCGGTGAAATCGTCGACGAAGGCGAAGAAATCCACCTTGCACTGCCGGTAGGCGGTCAGCACGTCGAGCTCCTCGACCACCTTGAAGCGCGAGACGCCGGTGAGCTCGAGGATGTAGCGGCCATCGCCGGATTCGGCGAGCTGGGTGATGCGGCCGACGCAGCCGACGCGGAACAGCGCCGGCTTGTCGGAATCCTTCGGCGAGTGCGCCACATCGGGCTGGATCATGCCGATCAGGCGATGGCCGTCGCGGAAGGCATCGTCGACCATCGAAAGGTAACGCGGCTCGAAGATGTTCAGCGGCATCTGGCCGCGGGGCAGCAGCAGCGCGCCGGGCAGCGGAAATACCGGAATGATCTCCGGAAGGTCGGCGGGCCCGCGATATTCGATGTTGATCGGCATCTGCCCGGTCCCCTGGCGTTGCCAGCACGCCCTACGAAAATAGGATCGTCGACAAACGCTTGCGTCCCTCGACGGTTGCATCATCCGTGCCGCCCCAGGCCTCGAAGAACTGCACCAGCTGCTTGCGGGCGCCGTCGTCGTTCCACTTGCGGTCGCGCTTGATGATCTCGAGCAACTGCTCGGTGGCGGCCGCGCGGTTGCCTTGCGCGTTGAGCGCGGTGGCGAGATCGAATCGTGCCTGATGATCGAGCGGGTTTGCGGCGACTTTCTGTTCCAGCTCGGCCACCGGTCCCAGCGCTTCCGCCTGCTCGGCGAGGTCGATCGTGGTCTGCACCGCTCTCACAGCGGGATCGTTGCGCTTGGACTCCGGCACCATGGCCAGCGTCTGCTTGGCTTGCTCCATCGCGCCGGAGACCGCGTAGCACTTCGCAAGGCCCGCAAGCGCCGCGATGTTGGTCGAATCATGCTGGAGGGCCTCGGCATAGATCTGCGCGGCCGCAGCCGTGTCGCCCTCGGCGAGCACGGCCTCGGCCTCCTGCACGATCTCGGCGACGTTGACCTCGCCCGGCGCGGTCACGCCCTTGGTCAGCTTTTCGATGAAGGCGTTGAGCTGGCTTTCGGGCACCGCGCCCATGAAGCCGTCGGCCGGCTGGCCGTTGACGAAGGCGATCACGGCCGGGATCGACTGGATGCCCATCTGGCCCGGAATCGCCGGGTGCTGGTCGATGTTCATCTTGACCAGCTTGACCTTACCCTTGGCCGCCTTGACCGCCTTTTCCAGCACCGGGGTGAGCTGCTTGCAGGGGCCGCACCACTCCGCCCAGAAATCGATCAGCACCGGCTGGCGCTTCGATTCCTCGATGACGTCCTTCACGAAGGTCTGGGTGGTGGTGTCCTTGATCAGATCGGCGGCGGCCGGGCCCGCCGCTCCGTTACCCTGGTCGATGATCGTCACGGGATCCCCTCGTCATGTCTGGAATGGCGGCTGTTTAGCACGTCGTCGATGCAGATGCGCGTCGTCGGCTCCTAAATTGGGCCGGGACGGCCGAATTTCAATCCATTGCGGTCGATTCGCCGGTTCCGGGGCAGTTTCGGGCGATTTGGTCGCATTCAGGGTCGATATGGGGCCTCCGATTGCGAATCTATGCCGCCGGTAGCTGTTGCATTCCCCTCCCGCTTTTGGCATACGACAGCCGTTGCCGGCGCGTCACGCGACCGACACAGGATGCGGGTGTAGCTCAGTGGTAGAGCACGACCTTGCCAAGGTCGGGGTCGAGGGTTCGAGCCCCTTCGCCCGCTCCAATTTTTCCCAGAGCATCCAGCCAAACCGGGTCGGGCCGTGGTTTTCCACGCCGCTGGCGGCTTTATTGGGTTTCGCATGACAATTCTCGTCACGGGCAGCGCCGGTCACCTCGGGGAGGCGATTATCCGGACACTCCGCTCGCGCGGCTCGCCCGCGCGCGGGCTTGATCTGAAGCCATCGCCCTTCACCGATGCCGTCGGCTCCATCGTCGACCCAGCCTTCGTCCGGCGCCAGATGGCGGGCGTAACTGCCGTGATCCACACCGCGACGCTGCACAAGCCGCATGTGGCGACCCACGGCAAGCAGGATTTCGTCGACACCAACGTCACCGGCACACTGAATCTGCTCGAGGCGGCCGCGGCCGCCGGCGTGAAGAGCTTCGTCTTCACCAGCACCACCAGCGCGTTCGGCTCGCAGCTCAGGCCGGAGGCGGGACAGGCTGTCGTCTGGGTCAGCGAGGACCTGCCGCCGGTGCCGAAGAACATCTACGGCACGACCAAGCTGATGGCCGAGAACCTCTGCGAGCTGTTCTTTCGCGAGCGTACCCTGCCGGTCGTCATCTTGCGGACCTCGCGCTTCTTTCCGGAAGCCGATGACGATCCGGCGATGCGGTCGGCTTACACAACCGAGAACGCGCAGGCCAACGAGCTGCTCTATCGCCGGCTGGATATCGCGGATGCGGTGAGCGCCCACCTGCTCGCCGCCGAGCGCGCGCCCAGAATCGGGTTTGCCCGCTACATCGTCTCGGCCACGAGCCCGTTCGAGCAACGCCATCTCGCCGCGCTCGCGCGCGATGCCGCCAATGTCGTGCGCGAGCTCTATCCGGAATGTGCGCAGCTCTATGCGGCGCGCGGCTGGCGCCTCTTCCCCGAGATCGACCGCGTCTATGTCAACGAACGCGCGCGGCGCGAGCTGGGCTGGCGGCCCGAATTCGACTTCGCGCATGTGCTGCGCAGCCTGCATGGTGACCGCGATTTTCGCAGCGCGCTGGCGCGCGAGATCGGGTCGAAAGGCTATCATGACACGGTGTTCGATGATGGGCCCTACCCCGTCGTCTCGTAAGCGCCGCGATTGCTATTTTGCTCGACGCTTCAAATGTCTGTCCGGTGTCAGCGAGAACAACCCGGCCTGAGCCGTTCTACTGTGCATGGGGTTGTTTTCGCATTTTTTTGTATGATCCGCCCCGCGAGCCGCCTGCAAACGATCCGCGCGCCAACTTTATTCCGCGCTGCAGCGCGAGCGTTGTCGTCGCGCCGTTCGCCCCTCGTTGACGTTCCGTCTCAATTTTCACGGCGCGCAATCGCGGTGCACGCGGCGCGCTTCTCACCGCTCGCAGATGTGCTAACCTTTTTGTGTCTGTCGTCCTGACCGACCCAAAACTTCGCCTCTCGACTAGCAAAATAAAATAACGTGCAGCCCTGACGGCTGCCTTAGGGGAGTGACGCGATGAAATTCCATAAATCCGTCTTTCAATCCGTTCTGGCGGTTGCAGCGGTTGCCCTTCTCGCGGGGACCAGCGCTGGCAACGCGCAACAGCAGGACAAGAACCGGGGGTTGAAGAAATACGAATCCGGCACCAAGGAGTTCTGGACCCATCCGCCGGACGACTGGTTCCTCGGCGACGAGACCGAGGCACAGAAGGGCCTGGCACCGCCTTCGGGTCCGCCGACTGGCGCGTCGGAGGCCGAGCTCGCGGCGATGATGAAGAAGATCAAGCTGCCGCCGGGCTTCAAGATCGAGGTCTACGCCGCCGGCGTGCTGGCCGCGCGGCAAATGGCCTGGGGTGACAAGGGCACGCTGTTCGTCGGCTCGTTCGGCCTCGGCAACGTCTATGCCATCAAGGACAACAACGGAAAGAAGGAGGTCAAGACCGTCCTCAAGGGGCTGAACATGCCCACCGGTCTCGCCTTCAAGGATGGCGCGCTCTACGTCATCGCCGTCGACAAGCTGATCCGCTACGACGACGCCGAAGCCAATCTCGACAAGCTCGGCGACGGCAAGGTCGTCTACGACGACATGCCGTCCTATGCCGCGCATGGCTGGAAATACATCTCGGTCGACAAGGATGGCTGGTTCTTCCTGCCGTTCGGGCCGCCCTTCAATATCGGCATGCCGCCGACCAGCGTCGCGCAGATCCGGCGCGTCGATCCCAAGACCGGCAATGCCGAGATCTGGGCGCTCGGCGTCCGCAACTCCGTCGGCGGCGACGTCGATCCGCGCACCGGCAAATACTGGTTCACCGAGAATGCCCGCGACTGGATCAGCGACGATCTGCCCTCAGACAAGCTGAACATGATCAACAAGATCGGCGAGCATTTCGGCTATCCCTATTGCCACCAGGGCAATCTGCCCGACGACAAGTTCGCGATGGGCCACAAGTGCTCGGAGTTCACGCCGCCGGTGCTGAATCTCGGCGCGCATGTCGCTCCGCTCGGCATGAAGTTCTATACCGGCGACCAATTCCCCGCCGAATACAAGAACAACATCCTGATCGCCGAGCACGGCTCCTGGAATCGCCACAAGTATCAGGGCGCGCGCATCGTGCGCGTGATCGTCGGGCCCGACGGCAAGAACCCCAAGCAGGAGATCTTCGCCTCCGGCTGGCTCGAGGGTGACCAGGGCTATCTCGGCCGTCCCGCTGACATCGTTCTCGCCAAGGACGGCTCGATCCTCGTCGCCGACGACTGGGCCGGCGCGATCTATCGCATCAGCTACAGCAAGAAGTAGCGCGACGTAACGGAAGGCTGCGACCGGGCGACGGTCGCAGCCTCTTTCATTCTCAAAGTCCCATGCCGTCGTTCCGGATTGTGCGCGATTTGCGCGCAAGTCCGGAACCCATACCCGCGAGCGGGGGTTATGGATTGTCCGATGCGCAATTGCGCATCATAGCTCGTGCTTCGCACGCCCGGAACGACGAACTCGACAGATCGGAATTCCCATCATGCGCCGGAAGTTCATCTCGCACGCAATCAGCGCGGTTGCGCTCCTGACGCTCGGCGCCCTTTCCGTAAGCGCCGCCGATAATTCCGCGATCAAGGAGAAGGCGGCGGCCTGCGCCGGCTGTCACGGCGAGAACGGCATCTCGCAGACCGAGAACATTCCCTCGCTGGCCGGTCAGCCCGATCAATTCCTGCAATGGCAACTGGTGTTCTTCCGTGCCGGCTCGCGCAAGAACGACCAGATGCAGCCGATCGTCGAGGAGATCAACAACGAGGACATCCGCAATTTCGGCGCCTATTTCTCGCAGCTGACGCCGCCGAAGGGACCGGAGGACGGGGATCCGGACCTTTCGAAAAAGGGCGCGCAGGTAGCTGCCGGCCGCCGTTGCGCCTCATGCCACACGGACAGCTATGCCGGCACCAAGGCGGTTGCGCGGCTCGCGGGTCAACGCGAGGAATATCTGGTCAAGGCGCTGCACGACTATAAAGCGGGCCAGCGCGTCGGCAGCGGCGTCGCCGCGATGGCCGATGTCGCCTATCACATGAGCGATGAGGAAGTCACCGCCGTCTCGCACTATCTCGCGCATCTGAAATAGCCGGGGCTGTTGCGGCAAACTCTGCCGTCGTACCGGACCAGCGCGCCTCAAGCGCGCGCCGATCCGGGACCCATAGCCACAGGATCGCGTTTTGCGAAGACTCGTAGCTTCCGTCTCGCGCAATAACCACTTGCTGTGGTTATGGGTCCCGGATCAGCGCTCGCTATCGCTCGATTGTCCGGGACGACAGCTGAGAGTGTAGCTGCCCCTACCCCGCCAGCTGCTTCTCATATGCCTTCAGATGCGTATAGGCGATGCGCAGCTTCGGCACCGGCACCTTGGCAGCATCGCCGCGTGCGATGAGATCGCCGATGACGTGATCGGCTTCGACCGGCAGGCCCGCCTTGATGTCGCGGAACATGGATGCCGTCATCGGCGAGCCCTCGGTGGTCAGATTGCCCTTCACCCGCTCGAAGAATGGTCCGCCCGGTGCGTAGCCCGACGCCGCGGCGATCGCGCTGGTCTCGTCCAACATGCCGAGCAGAAAGTCCCTGCCGCCCGGGGCGGCGAGGATGTTGCCGACGGAGGTGCGCATCAGGCTGGTGGATGCCGCGAGCGTCGAGAGGAACACCCACTTCTCCCACATGTCCTGCATAATGTTCTGGCTGGCGGAGGCGCCATTGATGCCGCTCCTGAAGGCCTCGTCGATTGCCTTGACGCGGTCCGACAGCTTGCCGTCGCGCTCGCCGTAATTGATCGATTGCATCGGCTGCAGCTGCACCACCTCGCGCTTGTCGTTCAGCGTCGCGGCGATGGCGCAGAGCCCGCCCAGCACGCGCCCGGCGCCGAATTTCTGGTCGAGGACGTCGAGATGCTTCATGCCGTTGAGCATGGGGATGATCGCGGTGTTCGGCCCGACGGCGGCCGCGAACGACTTGATGGCGTCGTCGAGGTCGAACGCCTTGCAGCTCAGCAGCACGACGTCGAATTTTTCCGCGAGCTTGTCCGCTTGCACGGTCGGCGGGCCCTTCAGCGTCACATCGCCATTTGGACTCTTGATGACGAGGCCGGCGCTCGCGAGCTCGCTGGCGCGGCGCGGCCGGACCAGGAAGGTGACGTCGCGGCCGGCCTGCAACAGCCTGCCACCAAAATAGCCGCCGATGGCGCCGGCGCCGACCACGAGGATACGCATGGGATTGTCCTTGTTGTTACTTCTTTGCCGTCGTCCTGGCTTTCGTCAGGACGACGAGAGGAGATTGCCAGCTTTCAAAGCTATACGGAAATCACTTCCCCAGCACCATCTCCTCGACCTCGCGCAGCTGCTCCTTGCCGAAGAACATCTCGTTGCCGACGAAGAAGGTCGGCGAGCCGAACGCGCCGCGCGCCACCGCCTCCTCGGTGTTTTTGATCAGTCTGCCTTTCACCTCGGGTTCCTGCGCGCGGGCGAACAGCTTTTGCGCATCGAGGCCGGATGACGCCAGCGCCTTCGCGGCGATCTCGGGATCGTCCATCTTCTTCGGCTCGCGCCACATGTGGTGGAAGGCCGCCTCGACATAGGCCTCGAACACGCCCTCGAGCTGCGCCGCGATCGCCGCACGCATCAGGTTCAGCGTGTTGACAGGGAAGAACGGATTCATGACGTAGGGCTGCACCTTGAAGCGCTTGATGAAGCGCTCGGTCTCGATCGCGTGGAATTCGCGCTTGTTCTTGATGCCGGCGAGCGTCTCGGCCGGCGACTTGTTGTTGGTCGCCTTGAAGATGCCGCCGAGCAGGATCGGCACATATTCGAACTTGACGCCGATGCGTTGCTCGATCGCCGGGATCGCCAGATGGCTGAGATAGGCGTTCGGGCTGCCGAAATCGAATAGGAATTGCGGGGCTGTGCGGGTCAATTCGATCTCCCTGGCGGCATTTTCGCGCATTGTGGCGCAGGCCGCGCCACAGGTCCACCGTTTAATGATGATCATAATACCTTGATGATTTCGTCAGATCAGACGCCGGATCGTTTGCTTGCGCCACACCACGAGGTAATAGCCCATCTGCAAAACGAGCATGGCGCAGAACACGATCGGATAGGCGGCCCATACGCCCTTAACGCCGATCGTGCGGCTCAGGATCACTGCAGACGGCAACTCGATCGCGACAATGGCGAAGATCGCCAGCAGCATCGGCGTCAAGGCGACGCCGGCGGCGCGCATGGCGCCGGAAAACACCGTGGCGAGGCCAAACGGCACCGAGCTCCACAAGGCTATGTAAAGCAGTTGCTTCGCCAGATCGAGCACGGCGCCGTCGGTGATGAAGATGCCGAGCACGGCACGTGGTACGAGATAGATCAGCGCCACCAGCCCGCCGGTCAGCACGAGGTTGAACGCAAGTCCGGTGCGCACGATGCCGTCGAGCCGCGCCCTGTCGCCGCCGCCGATCGCCTGCGCACCGAGGATCGAGACCGCGATCGAAATCGACATTGCCGTGAACTGTGTGTAGCCCATCACCTGATTGACGGCGCCGTACGCGGCCGTGGCGTTTGAGCCGAAGCCGTTGACGAGCCCAAGCAACACCAGCTCGGCAATCGCCATCACCACCATGCCAATTGCGCTCGGCAGTCCGATACCGAGGATTTTTCCCAGCACGGCGCCATTGAGCCGCAGATGACGCAGCAGTGCAGCGTCCGGTGCCAGCGCGTGCTTTTTCCGGAGCAGGTGGGCGGCCAGCACGATCAGCGTCAGCGCGTTGGCAATCGCAGCTGACCATGCCGGACTGGTGATGCCCGCCGCCGGCAATCCGAAGGCACCGCGGATCAGTAGCGGCGTCAGGATCAGGCCAATCGCGGTCGACAGCGCCAGTGCGAGGAGCGGCGTCACGGTGTCGCCGACGCCGCGGATCATCGCCGTCATCAGCAGGAAGACGAAGCCGAGCGGCATGGTGAGCAGCATGATGCGGGCATAGGCGCTGGCCTGGTCGAGTATATCAGCGGGCGTCGCGAGCATGAGCATCAGTTGCCGGCTGAAGATCCCGCCAGCGAGTGCAACCGTTGCCGAGAGCATTAGACCGATCGCGAGCGTCGTGCCGACGACCAGCTTGATCCGGCCGTGCTCGCCCGCGCCAAAGGCCTGGCCGATCAGCACGGTGGCGCCGGTGCTGAGGCCCATGACGAAGGCGAACAGGAAGAACATCACCGGGAAGAAGGCCGAGACCGCAGCGAGCGCGTCGATGCCGATCATCTGACCGAGATAGACGTTGCTGACGGTGCCGAACAGCGATTGCAGCGCGTTGCTCAGCATCAGCGGTGCGAGGAAGCGAAGAAACGTCGTCGAGAGAGGTGCGGGTGCGGACATGGATTTGCCTTTCATCAGGGCGTGCGAAGCCGTTGCCGCGCGATGCGCGGCTCGGCCGTTGATGGGGGTGAATGCTGCGCGCGCCTTAAGCGGGGTCGCTGTAGGCGAGCTTGACGATGTGATCGCGGATGTCGGTCGGCCAGTCAGCGATCAGCCCGGTGAAGCGCCGGCGGTCATCCGCGAACAGTGCGCGCGAGGCTTCCTCGAACTGCGGCAGGTTGCCGGCCATGGTCGACATGAAGTGATAGGCCGCATCGCGCGCCTTCCGCTCGCGGTCCTTGTCGCCGCTGGCGCGTCTGGCCTCGTCGACCAGCTTGCGCAGCGCGACCGAGGCGCCGCCGGCTTGCGCGTTGAGCCACTCCCAGTGCCGCGGCAATAGCGTCACCTCGCGCGCGACCACGCCGAGCTTCGGTCGGCCGCGGCCGCGCGGCTCGCTCGGCGGTTCGCTGATTTCGGTCGGTGGCGG
Source organism: Bradyrhizobium sp. Rc2d (assembly GCF_900099855.1). Taxonomy (NCBI): domain Bacteria; kingdom Pseudomonadati; phylum Pseudomonadota; class Alphaproteobacteria; order Hyphomicrobiales; family Nitrobacteraceae; genus Bradyrhizobium; species Bradyrhizobium sp. Rc2d. The sequence continues at coordinate 221,834 of NZ_FNCU01000004.1, forward strand.
CGGCATGAGCTTGGCCAGCCGCGCCAGCACCTCGTGATCCTCGCCGCGCAGGTCGAAATCGATCGACCGCCCGGTCCCGTCGTCGAAAATGATGATCGGCTGGTCCGGCTGCGACCCCGCCCGCTTGACCGCGAGTGCGACGTCGCCCGCCGCTCCCGAGGCCAGCCGGTGCTGGCCGATGAAGGCTGTGAAGGTCGGTTGCATTGGAATCATTGCCAAACTGATCGCGTTGGCAGTTTAATACCCGGGTAAATTTCTGGCGTCAATATACCCGGGTGAAAATATCCGCACCGATGGCTCGACATTGCGTCCCCGGGCTGGCACCAACGGCGCAACCGACCAAGCCAAGCTGGGGACCTGCGCGATGCTGACCGTTCACCACCTCAACAATTCCCGCTCGCAGCGCGTGCTGTGGCTGCTCGAGGAGTTGGGCGTGCCCTACGAGATCGTGCGCTATCAACGCCAGCCGGATATGCGCGCGCCGAAGGAGCTGCGCGCCATCCATCCGCTCGGCAAGTCGCCGGTCATCACCGACAACGGCAACACCATCGCCGAGTCTGGCGCGATCATCGAATATCTCATCGCCACCTACGGCAATGGTCGGCTGATCCCGCCGCCGAACACGCCGGAACGTCTGCGATACACCTATTGGCTGCACTATGCGGAAGGGTCGGCGATGCAGCCGCTGCTCTTGAAGCTGCTGTTTACGCTGATGCCGAAGCGCACGCCGGCGCTTCTCCGCCCGCTGGTCCGCAAGGTCTGCAACCAGGCGCTGACCGCGCTGGTCAATCCGCAGCTCAAGCAGCACATGGACTACTGGGAAGGCGAGCTCGGCAAGAGCGAGTGGTTCGCGGGCAGCGAATTCACCGCCGCCGACATCCAGATGAGCTTTCCGCTGGAAGCAGCCCAAGCACGCGGCGGGCTGGAGCAGGGCCACCCCAAGGCGATGGCGTTCCTGGAGCGCATCCACGCGCGGCCAGCGTATGCGCGCGCGCTCGAAAAGGGCGGGCCGTATCAGGTCGGGCGGTAGGGTACTTTCAGCGAGATCCCAGGTTCGGCTCTGCGAGCCGCCCGGCCCGCGCTGCCGTGCCATGCAAACGACGTGGTTACTGTCCCGCTGCTTCTGCGCCTCGCGTGCGTGGGTCTGGCGCGCCGAGCGGCCCGTTCGGAGTCACGAGAATCGAATTAGCCGATGTCTGTCCCATCGGCTCGACGACGAGGTGGCCCATCGCCTTCAGCTCGGACAGGACATCGCTGGGAAAGCCGCTCTCGATGCGCACCTCATCCGGTAGCCATTGGTGATGCAGCCGCGGTGTAGCAACGGCAGCAGCCACGTCCATCTTGTAGTCGAGGACGTTCACGATCACCTGGAGCACGGTCGAGATGATGCGGCTGCCACCAGGCGAGCCCGTCACCAGCACCGGCTTGCCGCTTCCGAGCACGATGGTCGGCGACATCGAGGACAGCGGGCGTTTTCCAGGCCCAGGCAGATTGGCCTCGAAGCCGACGAGGCCATAGGCATTGGAAGCGCCCACCGCCGCAGTGAAGTCGTCGAGCTCGTTGTTGAGCAGCACGCCGGTGCCGTCGGCAACGAGACCGACACCATAGCTGAAGTTCAGCGTATAGGTGTTGCTGACGGCGTTGCCGCGGCCGTCGACGACGGAAAAATGCGTGGTGTTGCTGCCTTCGCGCGGCGCGACAGCAGCGGAAACGAGCTCTTTCGAAGGCGTGGCGCGTTCGGCGGAGATGCCTGCGCGCAGCTTGGCGGCGTAGTCCTTCGCGATCAGCGTCTCGATCGGTGCGTTGACGAAGGCGGGATCGCCGAGATAGCGCGCACGGTCCGCATAGGCGCGCTTCATGGCCTCGATCAAGAGATGCAGCGATGCCGGCGATCCCTGCTTCAGATCGGCGAGCTGAAAGCCTTCGAGGATGTTGAGCGTCTCCACCAGCACCACGCCGCCGGACGAGGGCAGCGGCATCGAGACGATGTCGTAGCCGCGATAGGTGCCGCGCACCGGCGCACGGATCACCGCCTGATAGGCTTTCAGGTCGGCAGGCGTCATGATGCCGCCGGCGTCCGTCACGGCCTTGGCGAGCTTTTCCGCAACTGGCCCCTCATAGAAGCCGCGCGGCCCCTGTGCGCCGACGGCCGACAGCGTCGCGGCGAGATCGGCTTGCACAAGCCTGTCGCCCTCGCCCAGTGGCGTGCCGTCGGCGCGCGAGAAGATTTTGGCCGAGGAAGGCCATCGCGCCAGGCGCCGGTGCCAGCTCGGCAGCGTATCGGCGATATCGTCGCTGACGACAAAGCCGTCGCGGGCGAGTGCGATTGCCGGCTCGAGCAGTTGCGCCAGCGTGAACTGGCCGGAGCCGTATCTTTCCAATGCGAGGGCGAGACCTGCGACGGTGCCGGGCACGCCGACGCCGAGCGCGGAATCGCGTGACTTCGTCGCGTCAGGCTTGCCGTCGGGTCCGAGGAAGATCTGCGGCGTGGTCGCGGCCGGGGCGGTCTCGCGATAGTCGATCGTGATGTCCTCATTGCGGTCGGCGGAATGGATCACCATGAAGCCGCCGCCGCCGACATTGCCGGCGCGCGGATAGGTCACGGCCATCGCAAAGCCGGTGGCGACCGCGGCATCGACGGCATTGCCGCCACGTCGCAGGATGTCGGCACCGACCTGCGCGGAGATCTTCTCCTGCGCCACCACCATGCCGTGCTCGGCAGCGACGGCACGCACGATATCGCGCGCGGGCGGGACATAGCCCCGCCGCGCATCCTGGGCAGTCGCGGGGGCAAGACCGAGCGCCAAAGCGGCCATGACGGCGAAAAATGTCCGCCGCGTCGAATATGACGACATCATCAAAATTCCCGTTGCGCCCCCGGGGCAGTTCACACGCGTCACGCCAATGCTATACGGTTTGCCCCGAGAGAGGCAAAACTGTTCGTGATGAGGACTGCGTGATGACGACGATCGCTCCGGATGTGCGCATGGCCGGCGTGCCGCGGACCTATCCGCCGCGCGCCGCCGTCGTCAGCTGGATCTTTTTCGATTGGGCTGCGCAGCCTTATTTCACGCTGATCACGACCTTCGTGTTTGCGCCCTATTTCGCGACCGGCATCGCGCCAAATCCCGCCACCGGCCAATCGCTGTGGGGCTTTGCGATGGCGGCCGCGGGACTTGCGATCGCGTTGTTGTCACCGGTGCTCGGGGCGATCGCGGATGCTTCGGGCCGCAGGAAACCATGGATCGCAGGTTTCGGCGCGGTGCTGGTGGTGGCGTCCTGCACGCTGTGGATCGGCAAGCCCGGTGAATACGCCATCATTCCGCCGCTGCTCACCGCCGTCGCGCTCGCCAGCGTCGGTGCGGAATTCGCCACCGTCTTCAACAACGCGATGATGCCGACCCTGGTGCCGCCAGAGCGCATCGGGCGGCTGTCCGGCACCGGCTGGGCCACAGGTTACATTGGCGGCATCGTCAGCCTGATCATCGTGCTTGGCCTGCTCGCCGCCAATCCCGAGACCGGCCGCACGCTGCTCGGCTTCACGCCGCTCTTCGGGCTCGATCCCGTCACTCATCAGGGCGATCGTGCCGCCGGGCCGTTGACCGGGCTGTGGTTCATCATCTTCGTGACGCCAATGTTCCTGTTCACGCCGGATTATCCCGCGAAGCTTCCGGTGCGCGAGGCGCTGCGCGAAGGACTTTGGGAGCTGAAGCAATCGATCAAGAGTCTGCCGCACCAGAAATCTCTTGCGGCGTTCCTGCTCGCCAACATGATCTATACCGATGGTCTGGTGTCGCTGTTCGCGTTCGGCGGCATCTATGCCGCCGGCACCTTCGGCTGGCACACGATTCAGATCGGCACGTTCGGCATCATGCTCGCGATCGCCGGTGCGTTCGGCGCATGGTTTGGCGGCAAGCTCGACGATCATCTCGGGCCGAAGCGCGTGATCGCCGGCAGCCTGCTGATCCTGCTGCTGTCGGTGGCGGCGATCCTGCTGGTCGACAAGGACGGTGTGTTGTTCGTCAAGGTCGCGCCGCCCGAGCCGGGTGCGGCGCTGTTCTCGAGTGCCGCGGAGCGCGCCTATCTGGTGCTGGGCTGTCTCATCGGCGCCGCCGGCGGCCCGCTGCAAGCCGCTTCGCGCACGCTGCTGATCCGTCTCGCGCCGAAGGATCGCATCGCGCAGTATTTCGGCCTGTTCGCATTGACCGGGAAGGTGACGTCCTTCATCGGCCCGCTATTGATCGGCATGATCACCGCCGCGACGGCGAGCCAGAAAGCCGGCATGGCGGTGCTGGTGGTGTTCTTCGTCGCGGGGTTGGGATTGTTAATGCGAGTGCGGGAGGCTTGAGCCTCGTCGTCGCGCCAATCTCCGCTGTCGTCCCGGCCTAGCGCGCAATTGCGCGCGGGGGGCCGGGACCCATAGCCCCAAAGCGTAGTTTGGCGAAGGCTGGTCGTTCCGCGGTACCAAGTCCGCGCTCCATCGATAAATCACGCGGCATGGGTCCCGGCCCCCCGCGCGCAATTGCGCGCTAGGCCGGGACGACCCGTTGAGAGAGTTAGTAGTGCACTGATCGTGTCAGTGCCTGAAGTGCCGCGTTCCCGTGAACACCATGGCGATGCCGTGCTCGTCGGCGGCCTTGATGACCTCGTCGTCTCGCATCGAGCCGCCGGGCTGCACCACCGCGGTGGCGCCGGCTTCGATGCAGGCAAGCATGCCGTCGGCGAACGGGAAGAAGGCGTCCGACGCCACCACCGAGCCCCTGGTGAGCGGCTCCGCGAGCTTGAGCTCACTCGCCGCGTCCTGGGCCTTGCGCGCCGCGATCCGCGCTGAATCCACCCGGCTCATCTGGCCCGCGCCGATGCCGACAGTAGCGAGATCCTTGGCGTAGATGATGGTGTTGGACTTGACGTGCTTGGCCACACGGAACGCGAATTTCAGGTCGCGCATCTCGGCCTCGGTCGGCGCACGCTTGGTCACGACCTTGAACGTCATGTCGTCGACCACGGCGTTGTCGCGGCTCTGCACGAGCAGCCCGCCGGCCACCGTCTTGGCGGTCAGGCCCGGCGCCCGCGGATCGGGCAGGCTGCCAGCGAGCAGCAGGCGGAGGTTCTTCTTGCCGCCGATGATGGAGATCGCCTCTTCGCTGGCGTCGGGGGCGATAATCACCTCGGTGAAGATTTTTGTGATCTCGCGCGCGGTGTCGGCATCGAGCGGGCGGTTCATCGCGATGATGCCGCCGAACGCCGAGGTGGAATCGCAGGCCAGCGCCTTGCGATAGGCGTCGACGAGGTTCGCGCCCTCCGCGACGCCGCAGGGATTGGCGTGCTTGACGATGACGCAGGCCGCGGTGCGCTTGGCGTCGAACTCGCCGATGCATTCATAGGCCGCGTCGGTGTCGTTGATGTTGTTGTAGGAGAGCTCTTTGCCCTGCAGCTGCCGCGCCGTCGAGACGCCCGGGCGCTTGTCGGGCGTCGCGTAGAATGCCGCGGTCTGGTGCGGGTTCTCGCCATAGCGCAGCGACTGGATCAGCCTGCCGCCGAAGGCGCGGAAGTCGGGCGCGTCGATCTCGAGCTGCCGGTTGAACCAATTCGAGATCGCAGCGTCATAGGCCGCAGTGCGGGCATAGGCCTTTGCGGCAAGGCGCCGGCGCAGCTTCAACGTGGTCGCGCCCTTGTTGGCGGCGAGCTCGTCGAGCACGGCCTTGTAGTCGTCGGCCTCGACCACGACGGCGACGTCATCATGGTTCTTGGCGGCGGCGCGGATCATCGCGGGGCCGCCGATGTCGATGTTCTCGATGCAATCCTCGAAGCCGGCACCCTTGTCGACCGTCGCTTCGAATGGATAGAGATTGACGACGAGGAGATCGATCGGAGCGATGCCGTGGGTCTTCATCGCCGACGCGTGCTCGGCGTTGTCGCGGATCGCGAGCAGGCCGCCATGCACCTTCGGATGCAACGTCTTGACCCGGCCGTCCATCATCTCGGGGAAGCCGGTCAGCTCGGAGACGTCCTTCACCTTGAGGCCGGCAGCGGCGATCGCCTTGGCGGTGCCGCCGGTCGAGACCAGCTCGACATTGTGTGCCGCAAGCGCCTTTGCGAACTCGATCAGGCCGGTCTTGTCGGAAACGGAGAGCAGGGCGCGGGTGACGCGGCGGGGATGGTCAGTCATGAGCAAGATCCTCTGTCTTAAGGAGTGTCTATGCCCAGGCGCGCGGCAGGTGTATCTCGCGCTTCCCGATGGTGCTCCATCCAAGGTCGCCAGTCGCGCGAGCGCGTGCTGGTTAGCAGTTTTCGACGCCCTTCACAACGATCAGATAGGGCTGAAATACGGGCATCTATAGCGGTAGTTCCGGCTCCCGCCGCGCATTTCTTCGGGCATTGGTGACTGCGGGCGAGGCGGTGGAACGGACAAAACTCCAGCGGATCGACGGAGCCTGCCGCGCATCCTGCCGGATCACGATCTGCGCGGTGCGGCGCGGCCCGTCATTGCCGGCCAGGAACACGCTGTCCTCGAGGTCGACCTTGTCGTCCAATGCTTCAAAGGTCCAGACGTCGCGGTTCGGCAGCACCAGCATGACGCCGCGGGCATCCGACAGGCGGCTCGCCTTCACCGCCGGATGCAGATGGAAGCGCAGCGCGAAATCGGCATCCGCGCCCTTGAAGCGTCCGCCCTGCGGCGGCGACAGCGTGTCCTCGCCGTCGATGCGCGCGCCGTCATTGGCGATCATCAGCACACGGCGGTGGATCGCGCCGAATTTAGAGAGATAGCCGTCATGCGAGGTCGTGAGCAGCGTGCCGTTCGGCACGATTTCGCGATAGCTCTCGACCTCCACCGGGCCGCTGGTCACGGGCGCGCCGTGCAACAGCCGCTTCATCGCCGACATCTCCACGAACTGGCATGAGGAGGTGTCGTGATAGGCCAGTGTCGAATGTGCCACCGTGCCGCGGGCGAACGGCCGCCAATTGTCGCGGCCCGTGGTCGGCATGCCGCAATTGGTGACGATGCGGCTGATGCCGGAGGACAGTTCGAACGACAGGCAGCCGGCATGGGCGTCGTGGCTGACGCCGGCCGGCGGCGGCGGGCCGGTGTCGATGATCAGCGTGGTCTGGCCGGCATCGAGACGCTGGAAGCCGGTATGCGGCATGTTCGCCATCGGTGCGCCGTGGGTGTCGTCATAGGCGAGCAGCGTGGCGAGCAGGTCGGACGGTGTCGCGCTCATGCCGTTGAACAGCGCAAAATTGCCATCGCCGTGACGGAAGAAGCGCAGCATCGGCATCATGCGGTCGATCGCGTTGAGCAGCGCCGGCGGCGGCGCGATGTTGCGCGCCGCGAAGGTTTGCCGCAGCGGCAACAGGTCGATCAGGAGGTCGATCAGGGCGCCCGGGTTGCGGGAGATGTGTCCACCATCGGGCAGGATCTGCCGCTGCAATTCGTCGGAGAGCTTTTTCGAGGTGCTGCGGATGTGGCGCGCCTGGTTGGCGAGGCACAGCGCCGCGTAGCACAGTGCGATCAGCACCTGGAGCTTCGGCACCCCGTCGGGAATGTCGAGCATGGTGTAGCGCAGCAAGCGGATCTCGCGTGCGAGCGCGCGCAGGTAGCGGCGGTAGAACTTGTTGTCGGTGTCATTGAGCACCAGCGGCGCCTGCGACAACAGCGAGATCACGCGCCGTGCCAGCACGTCGGCACGCCGCGCGACCGGACGGCGCTTGTTGGCGGGGTTCGAGATCCAGTCCTCGACCAGCGCGCGCGCATTCGCCCGGGTCAGCGCGGTGTCGGCGGCGCGCAAGTGCCGCAGCCAGCCGAAGCCGAGCAGCGCGACCTCCCAATCCTCCGACGGCGGTTCGAGATCGAAGATCGAGCGGCCGTGGCAATTGACGATCTTGCCGGCGAAGACGAAGCGGCCGGCATAGATCTCGGCGGCGCGGGTCGCATCCGCGGTGCGCAGGTCATGCGGCGCGATGATCAGCCGATCGGTCCGGCTGGGCCAGACCCGCGACACCGCCACGGGCCCGCCGCTCGCGCGCGCGAGCATGTTCCGCGCGAAGCGGTTCATCACCAGCGTCGAGATACGTCTGCGTTGAGCGACCGACACGCCTTGCCTTGAAGGGGAGAGGAGGATTCCGACGAATCCTTATTAATCCCAAAATCGGACCGCTGACACCACCTTGAACGGCGCGAATCAGCGTCGAGGTTGCAAAATCCGGTGCAAAATCAGGATTTAACGAGCCGGGCCGCGAAGAATCCGTCGAGCCCGCCGAGCTTGGGATCGGCATTCGGCAGATGGCTCGGCAGGGTGCGCAGATCGCCTTCCGCGGTGAGGATTTCGTCGAGACCTGCGACCTCCGACGCCTCGATCGGGACACGGCGAAGCGCGGGCTCTGCGGCCAGCAGCGCGGTGATGGCCTGCTCGCCCTCTTCGGGTTCCAACGAACAGGTGCAGTAGATCAGCGTCCCGCCGGATTTGAGCAGCGACAGCGATTTGCGCAGCAGCCGCTGCTGGAGCGCGGTCAGGGCGGCGATGTCGGATTCCTGCCGGAGCCATGCCACATCGGGATGGCGGCGGATCGTGCCGGTCGAGGTGCAGGGCGCATCGATCAAAACACCGTCGAAGGCCTCGGCGGGGCCGGCCCATTCCACGGCGTCAGCGACGACAGTCTCGGCCTGCAACGACAACCGCCCGAGGTTTTCGCGCAGCCGCGCCACGCGGGCGGGTGAGCGGTCGATGGCCGTGACATGGGCGCCGGCAAGTGCCAGCTGCGCGGTCTTGCCGCCCGGGGCGGCGCAGAGATCGGCGATGGACTTGCCCTTGATGTCGCCGAACAGCCGGGCCGGCAGCGCAGCGGCGGCGTCCTGCACCCACCATTGTCCCTCGGCAAAACCCGGCAGCATGGTCACCGAGCCATGCAGCAGCATCCGCACCGTCCCGGTCGGCAGCGTCTCGCCATGCAGGCGGCTTGCCCATTGCGCGGCATCCGACTTCACGGTCAGATCGAGCGACGGTTCGTGGCCGAGCGCGAGCGCCATGTCTCTCGCGGTCGCCTCGCCATAATGTGCGCTCCAGCGCGCGAGCAGCCAGGGCGGCAGATCCAGCGATTGCGTGGCAACTTCCTCGACCAGGGCCTTGCCCTCGCGCGCGCAGCGGCGCAGCACGGCATTGACGAGGCCGGCATATCGCGCGGCGCGCCGGTCGGATTGCACGAGGCGAACGGAGAGATCGACGGCGGCATGATCGGGTACATCCATCCAGAGGATCTGCGCGGCGCCGATCAACAGCGCGCTCTGCGCACGCGGTGCATCGGAGGGAATGCCCTTGTCGAGCAGCCGGGACAGCACATGACCGAGCGTGCCGAGCCGGCGCAGCACGGTGGCGACCAGGCGCCGCATCAGCGCGCGGTCGCGGTCGGCCAGCGTCTTCAGTCCGGGATGGGCGCCGCCGCCGTCGAGTTGGTCGTCAAGCGTGCGGTGCTTGTGCAGAACGCCGTCGACGATGTCGGCGGCAATCCGCCGCGCCGCAAGACCGGGCACTTCGGACGGAGGAACGAAACGTTGAGATGGCATGCGGAAGCAAGGTTCTGAGCGAGCGGCAGTTCCGCCGCGATGGGCGCATGCCTTAACCAGCTCATCTGTGGCACGCGAATATGCCAAATGTAAGAATCGCTTCCGGCTTTTTCAGCCCTTTAGGCCCGATTTCAGGAATGCGTTATTGGACGTCGCGCCGCGGGCCGTCCTGCGCTAATAAGCCGGGCCATGAGTGACCAGCCTCCCGTTCCCGATCGCAAGCCGCTGCCGCCCGCAGCCCAGCGTGCGCTGGCTGAAGCCGAGGCGCGGCGGCAGGCGGCCGAAGCCAAAGCGCGGCCCAGGGAGCTTCAGGGACCGAAGGGACCCGAGCCCACCCGCTATGGCGATTGGGAAAGAAAGGGCATCGCCTCCGACTTCTGAGGCCTGCGAAGGTCCACGCTGGGTGCACGCCGCTATAGATAGTGATTGTCTCTGAGATAGCGGATGATGCGTTCGCAGGCCGCTTCGCTCGACAGTTCCGAGGTGTCGATGCTGATCTCCGGCGCTTGCGGTGCCTCGTAGGGATCATCGATCCCGGTGAAGCCTGTCAGCTCGCCCGCGCGCGCCTTGCGATAGAGGCCCTTGGGGTCGCGACGCTCGCATTCGGCAAGCGGGGTCGCGACATGGATTTCGATGAACTCGCTCGTCTCGACCCGCTGCCGCGCCAGTGCGCGCTCGCTGCGGAACGGCGAAATCAGCGCGACCAGCGCGATCATGCCGGCATCGACGAACAGCGCCGCGATTTCCGCGACACGCCGGACGTTTTCCATTCTCTCCGCGCTGGAGAAGCCGAGATCGCGATTGATGCCGTGGCGGAGATTGTCGCCGTCGAGCAGCGCGGCGTGGCGTCCGAGCTCGGCAAGGCGCCGGTCGACGAGATCTGCGATCGTCGATTTGCCGGCTCCACTGAAGCCCGTGAACCAGAGCACGCAGGGCCGCTGCTGCTTGAGCCGCGCACGCACGGACTTGTCGACTGCGAGTCGATGGCGGTGAATGTTGGTTGCGCGGCTCAGCGAGAGGTCGACCATACCGGCGGCAGCGGTGCGATGGCTGATCGGATCGATGAGGATGAAGCTGCCCATGTTGCGGTCGTCGCGATAGGCCTCGAACACCAGCGGGCGGTCGAGGCGGAGATGGACCTGGCCGATCTGGTTGGCATCGAGCGTCGTGGCGCTTTCCTGCGCCATGGTGTCGATGGCGATGCGGTGCTCGAGCGACGTGATCACCGCGCCGATCGAAGCCGTGCCGCATTTGAGAACGTAGCGCCGGCCCGCGACCATGGCCTGGTCATCAAACCAGACGAGATGGGCCGCCAGTTGATCCGAGATCTGTGGTGTGGACCCCGCCGTCAGCACGTCACCGCGACTGACGTCGATCTCGTCCGCCAATGTGAGCGTCACCGATTCGCCCGCCGCAGCCCGATCGCGTTCGCCGCCGGGCGTGAGAATGCGCGCGACCTGGGTTGGACGGCCCGAGGGCTGCACGGCAACGGCGTCGCCTGCCCGGATCGTTCCGCTGGCGATTCGGCCGCAGAAGCCGCGAAAATCCGCATGCGGCCGGTTGACCCATTGCACCGGCAGCCGGAACGGCCGCTGCGAGACGTCGCCGGACACGTCCACCGATTCCAGATAGGCCGTGACGGTTGGCCCGGTGTACCACGGCATCCGCGTGCTCGCGGCGACGATGTTGTCGCCGTCGGGCGCCACCACCGGGATGCATTGGACCTGGGAAATGCCGAGCTGCCCGGCCAGCGTCAGATATTCGGCGGTGATCGCCGCGAAGCGACCACCGTCGAATCCGATCAGATCCATCTTGTTCACGGCGAGGACGACGTGGCGGACGCCGAGCAGCGACAGGATGTGGCTGTGACGCCGCGTCTGCGTGATCACGCCCTTGCGTGCGTCGATCAACACCACGGCGAGATCGGCGTTGGAGGCGCCGGTCGCCATGTTGCGGGTATATTGTGCATGTCCCGGTGTGTCGGCGACGATGAAGCGGCGCAACGGCGTGGCGAAGAACCGGTAGGCGACGTCGATCGTGATGCCCTGCTCGCGCTCGGCCTGCAAGCCGTCGACCAGCAGCGCGAAATCGAGATCGCCGCCTGTGGTGCCAACGGTCCGGCTCTCGGAGGCGAGGGCGTCGAGCTGGTCGTCGAGCAGCGTCTTGGAATCGTAAAGCAGGCGGCCGACCAGCGTGCTCTTGCCGTCATCGACGCTGCCGCAGGTGACGAAGCGCAGCGTCGGGCGGTCGTCCTGATCCAGCCGCGGCGCATCGGAGGCGGCGATCGCGGGGGCCTCGTGATAGGACATCAGAAGTAGCCTTCCGCTTTCTTGCGCTCCATCGACGCGGGACTGTCCCGGTCGATCATGCGCCCCTGCCGCTCGGAGGTGCGCGAGACCATCATCTCCCGAACGATCTCCGGCAGGGTCGCCGCCGTCGAGGTCGTCGCGCCGGTGAGAGGATAGCAGCCGAGCGTGCGAAACCTGACGGAGCGCCAGCGCGGCTCCTCGTACGGACGCAGCGGCATCCGTTCGTCATCCACCATGATCAGCGCACCGTCGCGCTCGACCACCGGACGCGGCGCCGCCAGATAGAGTGGAACGATCGGGATGTCTTCGAGCAGGATGTAGTCCCAGACGTCGAGCTCGGTCCAGTTCGACAGCGGAAACACCCGCATGCTCTCGCCCGGCGCGAGCATCGTGTTGTACAGGCTCCACAGCTCCGGCCGCTGGTTCTTCGGGTCCCAGCGATGCGCCGCACTGCGATGCGAGAAGATGCGCTCCTTGGCGCGCGACTTCTCCTCGTCGCGCCGCGCTCCTCCGATCGCGGCGTCGAAGCCGTGGAGGTCCAGCGCCTGTCGCAACGCCTGCGTCTTCATGACGTCGGTGTAACGGGCCGACCCGTGGGTGAAGGGGTCAATGCCCTGGCTCAGTCCGTCATTGTTGGTGTGGACGATCAGATCGAGGCCGAGCTCGCGCGCGCGCATGTCGCGAAATGCGATCATCTCCCGGAACTTCCACGTCGTGTCGACATGCAGCATGGGAAACGGCGGCTTGCCGGGATGAAACGCCTTCATCGCCAGATGCAGCAGCACCGAAGAGTCTTTCCCGATCGAATACAGCATGACCGGCTTGCGGAACTCGGCCGCCGTCTCCCGCAGGATGTGGATGCTTTCCGCCTCCAGGCGTCGAAGGTGGATGACTGTCGCGCGGCTCGGCTTGTCGTCAACCGCTCCAGGGACGGCTGGCTCGGTGGTCGCGGCAATGTCGAGCATGGTGATCACGCAGCCGTAGCGAGCCAATCGCCGAACAGGTGCGCCGACGTCGCTGCATTCAGGTCGAGATCGCGAACGCATGCCGCAACCGAGGCACGATAAGCATCGTTGACGCCGCAGCGCTCCAGGACGTCCAGCTGGGCCTGGCTCAGCGAGGTCGTTGCGCGGCGCTGGTAGCGATAGGCGCTATCCGAGGTGTGCAGATTGGGCACCTTGTAGATCGCCGCTTCGCTCGGGAAGATGACGCGCGCGTTGTTCGCCTGCTCTTGTCCCGGCTCCCGCCATGAGGTCACGGCATTTTCGGTAAAGCTGCCCGAAATGCCGAGGCGGTCGAACAGGACTCGAACCGACGATACCGCCTCCTTGCTCACCTCGTAGACGTAATGCGTGACCGGAACGCCCTGTTGCCTGGCGTAGCCAGCGACCCGGACTGCGCTGAGTGCGGCGACGACATAGTGCGCCAGCAGCGTACTTCCAGGAGCGCGCGAGATCAGCTTCTCGAGCCAGGACGCCAGCGCGCTGGCTGGCTCGCGGTCGAGCGCGATGAGGTGCAGCCGGTGCCGCGGGTAGCCTGCGTCGATCAGCAGCTTGAGCGGATTGAACAGGCTCTCGGCGAGCACGTAGGGCCCGATCGTCTCCTTGCTGAAGATATTCGGCTCATCGGCCGCCGACGGCACGATCCACGGTGTCAGCGCCTCGCCGACGAGCGAATCGCGCAGCATGGCCTTCAGCGGTTGATAATACGAGGGCATCCCGGTCATGCCGAACAAATTGCTCAGGGCCGTCGATCCGACCCGCGCCTTGCCGCATGCAAAATAAAGCATGGGAAAATCCTGCGCCGGGCGATGCCGAAAGCTCTCGGCAAGACATTCCGTCACTTCGCGCATCAGCGTTTCGAGCGCGACGGTCCGGGTCTGGAATCCATCCACCGGCGAAAGCCGCGTGGTGTCGAGGGAATGATGTTGCTGGCGCACCAGATCGGCGATTCGTTCGAGCGAATCGTGTGAAGTCACGTCGATGTTCATGTTGGGGGGACTCGAACAGGCTCCGCAAACGAGTTGCTTACGGTTTCAAATTCAACCTATCGTTGCTCACAATGCCGGTCAAACCCGGGAAATCCCGGGGGTGTCATGAATGTCCGGCGAGCACAGAAACTGTGCTCGCCGCTTCGTTGCCGATCTAGGCGGCGCGCACAGTATTGAGGAATTTCTCGACCTCGGCCTTCAACAGACCGCTTTCGGTGGACAGCGAGCGCGCCGATGCGAGCACTTGTCCAGATGCCGCGCCGGTGGCGCTTGCACCGTGACTGACCTGCGCGATCTTGTCGGCGACCTCGACCGTGCCCTTGGCGGCTTCGCTGACGTTGCGTGCGATCTCCGACGTCGCGGCTCCCTGCTCCTCGATGGTCGCAGCGATGGTGGTCGAGATGTCCGAGATCCTGGCGATGGTCGCGCCGATCTCCTTGATCGCGCCGACGGAATCTTCCGTCGCTGCCTGCATGCCAGCGATCTGCGTGCCGATTTCCTCGGTCGCTTTCGCGGTCTGGGCAGCGAGCGCCTTGACCTCGCTCGCCACCACGGCGAATCCGCGGCCGGATTCACCGGCGCGTGCCGCTTCGATCGTGGCGTTCAGCGCCAGGAGGTTGGTCTGTTCGGCAATCGCAGTGATCAGCTTGACGACGTCGCCGATCCGGCCCGCGGCCTTGAGCAGTTCATTGATGCGGATGTCGGTGCGCTCGGCCTGCTTCACCGCTTCGCCGGCGATACGGCTGGAATCGTGGACCTGGCGGCTGATCTCGACCACCGACGTGCTCATTTCTTCGGCGGCCGACGCCACGGCGCCGACATTGGTGGATGCCTCCTCGGAGGCCGCTGCCACCATTCCGGAGAGCTGCTGGGTCTCTTCCGCGGTGCCCGACAACGTGCCGGCGGCGGATTCGAGCTGCTGGGAAGCGGCGGAGACCGAATTGATGATGCTGCCGACTGCCGCTTCGAATGCGCCGGCGAGCCGGATCATCTCTTCCTTGCGCTGCGCGGCCGCAGCGGCTTCCTGCTGCTTCTGCTCGGCTTCCATCTGCTCGATGCGGATCAGGTTGTCCTTGAAGGTCTGCGCCGCGCGAGCGTTGTCGCCCACTTCGTCGCCGCGGGCCGTATAGGGGATCTCGACGGCCTTGCTGCCGCTGGCGAGTTGCAGGAGCACATCGCCGATGCGCCGGATCGGGCGGGCGATGCTCGACACCGAAAAGACCGCGGAGCCGATCAGCATCAGCATGACGAAGACGCCGACGATCACCGCGAAGTTGGCGACACGATCAAGTTCGACCAGCAATTCGCCTTTACGTCGCGCTGCGAATTCGTTGGCGACGCCCACCAGATCGTCGACGCGTTTGCCGACTTCCTTGGCCGCCGGGCGCATATGCTCTGCAAGAATGCCCGCCCTTGCTGTTTCCGCTGCGGACTTGGCGCCGCCGGCGGGGGCATTGATGACGGCCCTCTGCGCCGCCGCCAGCTCGACGGCACTGGCAAGATAAGTATCGACGAACTTCCTCGCCTCGCGATAGGCATCCTGCGTGACCTTTCGCGTCGCCCGCTCCCTTGCGGCGTCGATTTCCGTACCGGCCTCGGTTGCATGGCTGCGGAGAGTTTCGAGGAGCTTGTCGACCTCACCGACCGACGGCGCGGAGCCGAGCTCGAGGGCGACGAGCTGCGCGCGCGCCATCGCCGTCTGCGCCGCCTGCGCATTGCCTTTGTTGAGGTAGTTGATGATGACCAGCCGGTTGGACTCCGCGATCGACTGGTTGCCGAGCATCTGGTTGGTCAGGATACCGCCGACCAGCAGAACGTTGATGCCCGTGATGATGCCGAGCTTTGTTCCAATGCGAAGCTTGAATAATCCCACCGCTCTCTCCTCAATTCCGTCCCGCATCAGGTATGCGCAACCAAAGATTGAGATTTGGGTAATATTCACCGATGGCCGTAGAAGTACGGCCGATGCGCCGCATGCCCGCCTGGCAGAACGATGGAGTGGCGGTATCTCGGGATGCAGACCGCGCGCGATGCGACCACGCAGGCGCTAAACGGAATGTGAAGATCGCTCTCCGTGCAACTACAGGCAGTAACCGCTAGAAAGCTTGGAACGCGGCTTGCCGGTTCTGCCGACTCAGCTCTAGCGTGAGACAATGCGTTCCCGCGATCGTCTCAATCCGTATCGGTCATCCTTCAGCGGCTCTCCGTTCCATCGCCGATTCTCCGGACTGTTGCCCTGGATGTTCGTGGTCGGCGTCGTGACGGCTGTCGTGCTTGCCTTCCGGCACGGCACGAACTGGCCCGTCCCGCATGGGGCCGACGGCCGGTCGCAGGCGACCGACATCGTCCTCGAGCAGGCCGGAGATGCCGGCGCTCACCAGCCGATCGAAGTCATCCGCACCATCGACGGCGACACCTTTCTGGCGCGCGTGCATCAGCGCAACGGCGGTCATCTCGTCGTGCGGGTTCGCCTGCGCGGCATCGATGCACCTGAACTGAAAGCATCGTGCCAGGATGAGCTGAACAAGGCTGAAGCCGCCACCGATGCGCTGCGCAATCTGCTCGGCCAGGGGGACGTGACGATCTCCAATCTCGGGCCCGACAAATACGGACGCATTCTCGCTGACGTCGCGACCCGGCGGACCGCCAACGTCTCGGCCACGCTGCTCGCAGGCGGTTACGTGCGCAGTTACAATGGCGGCCATCGCGACGGCTGGTGTGCGCGCAGCTGGCGTTTTTGGTAATAAAAAAAGCCGCGTCGCTAGAGCATGATCCGGACCCGAAGGGCCGCGTTCGCGCAAAGTGTGTAGCGGTTTTCCGAAAAGATCATGCTCAAACAATAACCTAAAGCGCGATGACGATTCATCCTGATCTCATCGCGCTTTAGACGCGGCTCTCGCAATCCTCTCCCGATCTCCTCGATCAGCGCGTCACGACCACCGTCGTGCCCACGGAGACGCGGCCGTAGAGATCGGTGATGTCGTCGTTGAGCATGCGGATGCAGCCATAGGAGACGAACCCGCCGATCGAGCCCGGCACGTTGGTGCCGTGGATCGCATATTCGCCGCCGGCCAAGGTCATCGCCGCAACGCCCATCGGGTTGCGCGGCGAGCCGCCCGGAATGACGTCGGGAATACTCGGCTTGTCGCGCTTCACCTCGGCAGGCGGTGCCCAGGCTGGATTGAGATACTTGCCGTCGATCTTCGTCGTGCCGGCCCATTGCTTGCCGGCCTTGCCGACGCCAACCGGATAGCGCACGGCGTGGCCGTTATCGAGGATGAGATAGAGCCGGCGCTCGCTGGTTTTGACCACGATGGTGCCCGGCGAATAGTCGGCCAGGTGCGTCCCGACCATTTCCGGCCGCGCCTCGGCCGCGGTCGACATCAAAACCCCAGCCCCGATGGTGGCGGCCAGCGCCACCGCAATCCTCATCGACATCGATGCTTCCCCTTGCCCCAAACGGATCGTCCAGAAATTTACGCAGAACCCGGCAATCGCGGCTTGCCCAGATATTCTTAACCGCGCTCGTTAACCGGATGGTTTCCACGCGCGGCCGCCAAGGGCCAGCCGGCACGGGAACAAAGGAAATGTTCGAAATAAAGTAAATGACCTGAAAACAACACTCGGCGGGAAAGACGCGCAGGTCCCGGGGCGCACCCTGACGAATGCGTGCGGATGTAAACGCCTGTTATTTCAGGAGGCGTTGGCGAGCTGGTCTCGTGTCCCGGACAAGGCGCGGCGCGTAGCGCCGCGACGCTGAGCCGGGACCCAGTTCTAGTGCGGAGAGATGGGCCCCGGCTCTGCAGCGCACCGCTGAAGCGCGCGCTGCGCTGCGTCCGGGGCACGGAGCCGCTTCTTACGCCGACTTCCGGTTCTGCCGGTTCTTGACGAGGTCGTCGACCACGGCCGGATCGGCCAGTGTCGAGGTGTCGCCTAAGCTGCCCGGCTCGTCCTCGGCGATCTTGCGCAGGATGCGGCGCATGATTTTGCCGGAGCGGGTTTTGGGCAGGCTAGGGGCGAACTGGATCTGGTCCGGCGAGGCGATCGGGCCGATCTCCTTGCGTACCCAGGTGACGAGCTCCTTGCGCAGATCCTCGGTCGGCTGGACGCCCGCCATCAGGGTGACATAGGCGTAGATGCCCTGGCCCTTGATGTCGTGCGGGAAGCCGACCACGGCCGCCTCCGACACCTTCTCGTGCGCGACCAGCGCGCTCTCGACTTCAGCGGTGCCCATGCGATGGCCGGAAACGTTGATGACGTCGTCGACGCGGCCGGTGATCCAGTAATAGCCGTCGGCGTCGCGCCGGCAGCCATCGCCGGTGAAGTATTTGCCCTTGTAGGTCGAGAAGTAGGTCTGCTCGAACCGGGCGTGGTCGCCATAGACCGTGCGCATCATGCCCGGCCATGACCGCGTGAGACAGAGGTTGCCCGTCGTCTCGCCTTCGAGCGTCTTGCCGTCGGCATCGACGATCTCCGGCACCACGCCGAAGAACGGCAGCGTCGCCGAACCCGGCTTGAGCTTGATCGCGCCCGGCAGCGGCGTGATCAAGATGCCGCCAGTCTCGGTCTGCCACCAGGTGTCGACGATCGGGCAGCGGCCGTCGCCGACGACGCGGTGATACCACTCCCAGGCTTCCGGATTGATGGGCTCGCCGACCGAGCCGAGCAGGCGCAGCGAGGCGCGCGAGGTCTTCTTCACCGGCTCGTCGCCACCTTGCATGAGTGCGCGGATCGCGGTCGGCGCGGTGTAGAAGGTGTTGACCTTGTGCTTGTCGATGACGTTCCAGAACCTGGAATTATCGGGATAATTCGGCACGCCTTCGAACATCAGCGTGGTCGCGCCATTACAGAGCGGCCCGTAGAGAATGTAACTGTGGCCGGTGACCCAGCCGACGTCGGCGGTGCACCAATAGACGTCGCCGTCGTGATAGTCGAAGACGTATTGATGCGTCATCGCGGCATAGACGAGATAGCCGGCGGAGGTGTGCAGCACGCCCTTGGGCTGGCCGGTCGAGCCCGAGGTGTAGAGGATGAATAGCGGATCCTCGGCGTGCATGTGCTCGGCCGGGCACTCCGTCGTCACCATCTTGGCGGCGTCGTGGTACCAGAGGTCGCGCGTCGGGTTCATGTCGATCTTGCCGCCGGTGCGCTTGACCACGACGACCCAGTCGACGCCGTCCGCTTTGGCGAGCGCCGCGTCGACATTGGCCTTCAGCGGCACCTTCTTGCCGCCGCGCAAGCCTTCATCCGCAGTGATGATCACCTTGGATTGGCAGTCGTTGATGCGCTGGGCGAGGCTGTCGGGGGAGAAGCCCGCGAACACCACGGAATGGATCGCGCCGATCCGCGCGCAGGCCAGCATCGCATAGGCCGCTTCCGGAACCATCGGCAGGTAGATGGTGACGCGGTCGCCCTTCTTGACGTTGCGGGTGCGCAGGATGTTGGCCATCCGGCAGACCTCGTCGTGCAGCTCCTTGTAGGTGATGTGCTTTGACTGCGAGGGATCGTCGCCCTCCCAGATGATCGCGGTCTGATTGGCACGCGTGTGGAGATGCCGGTCGATGCAATTATGGGCGACGTTGAGGACGCCATCCTCGAACCATTTGATCGAGATGTTGCCGGGCGCGAAGGAGACGTTCTCGATTTTCGTCGGCGCCTTCATCCAGTCGATGCGCTTGGCCTGCTCCGCCCAGAAACCGTTCGGGTCCGAGATCGAGCGCGCGTACATGTCCTTGTACTTGGCCTGGTCGACCCAGGCGCGCTTCGCCCACTCTGCCGGTACGTCGTAGATCTTCTCGGACATGCTTTCCCTCCACATACGGCAGGCCGAACGCTAGTGATTGGCGAGCCGACTTGATCATTGAATGATTATGCGTCGGGCTAACCGGACCCGACAAGGAGCACAAGCTGGACCTTCGGCGGGCCGCCGGCCATGCGGAGGATCAAGCCCGCTTGGGCGACTGTCGCAGATCTGAAACAGGCCGGGGACCGGCTTTCGGGCCTTGACCCAACTCTCCGGAACAGGCCCGCGCAGGGCGCCATGCAACCGACGGAGGTATTTAGAAACCTTTCCTCACTGATTCGGGACTCGCATTACGGTTCGGAACACCCTAAATGGCGAACCCGGGATCCCAACGAGGCTCCTGGAACAAAAATCAAAACAATCGCATTGATCGGTAACAGGCAGGGCCAAAGGCATAAGACTATGATGGATCAGCAGAATCTCGGCGCGATGCGGCCCGCTTCCGCCGATCCTGCGGCCGTTGCCCTCGCCAAAGCCCTCGGACAATGGCCGGAACCGGCCGGTTTCAGGCGTCTCAGCCCCAAAAAGACCTTCGACACGACGTCGGCGGCGACGGTCGAGGCGCTCGCCAGGGGACTGGGCCTGCGCCTCGGCGACCAGAACGAGCTGACCATCCGGCGCATCAAGCGCGGCAAGGGCTATTCCTTCGTCCGCCCGAACGGTGCGCATATTCGCGACGCCCGCATCATCCGCCGGCTGCACGCCATGGCGGTGCCGCCGGCCTATCGCGAGGTGCGCTACTCCGCCGATCCGAGCTCGCATCTCCAGGCCGTGGGACGCGATGCCGCGGGCCGGCTGCAATATCGCTATCACGCCGACTGGGAGAAGGTCCGCGAGCACCGCAAGGCGCATCGCCTTGAGAAGCTCGTCGGCGCGCTGCCAAAGATCCGCCGCAAGGTCTCGGCGTTCCTGTCGGGCGACGAGCCGACGCGTGAATTCGCGCTCTCGGCCGTCATCGAGCTGATCGCCCGCACCGCGATCCGCCCCGGCAACGAATCCTATGCCCGTCTCAACGGCACCCGCGGCGCCACCACGCTGCTCAAGTCCAACGTGACGCTGGAAGATGATTGCTTCGTGCTGACCTTCAAGGCGAAGGGCGGCAAGGCGGTGCGGAAGGAGTGCGACGCGGCCAAGCTGGTGCGCGCCATCGGCATTTTGCGGGCCGTCCCGGGTAAGCGCATGTTCCAGTATCGCGACGCCTACGGCATCGTGCGCGCGGTCAATACCACGCAGGTGAATGCGTTTCTGCGCGAGATCGCCGGCATCAAAATCTCGCTGAAGGATTTTCGCACGCTGATGGCGTCTGCCGTCGTCGTGGAATCCTTGTCGCGGATCACGCCTGCGACCAGCCAGCGCGGCCGCAAGAAGCAGGTGCTGGACGCGATCCGCGCCGCCGCCGACCAGCTCTCCAACACGCCTGCGATTTGCCGCAAGAGCTATGTCCACGACACCATCGTCACCGCCTTCGAGGATGGCATCCTCGAACGCTTCGCCGCGACCATGAAGGGCCAGCGCTCGCAGGCAAGGCGCGAGCAGCTTCTGGCCCAGGTGGTGGCGACCGCGGCGGTTTAGCGTCGCGCTCCCGTAGGGTGGGCAAAGCGGAGCGTGCCCACCATTTCTGCTGCGGTGTTGGGATAGATGGTGGGCACGGCGCAAGTGCGCCTTTGCCCACCCTACAGTCCCTACGCCTTCTCGGACACGCCCTTATCCGGACCGGGATCGCCGCCCGCGGCTGCCGTGGTGAGCCGTACCAGATAATGCGCCCAGCCCTTTGCATGCGCGGCCGCCTGCTCTTCCGTCGGCAGCCCGCTATGGGTCATCCGCATCAAAGTGCCGCCGTCGTGCTCAATCAGGTCGATCTCAATCAGGCTCGAGCCGGGCGGCACCTCCTGGCCGCCCTCCCAGCCGAACGTGTAAGCGAGACGATGCACCGGCACGACCTCGCGGAAGGCGCCGCGCGCGACGCCGCCGCGCGGGCCGACACCCTTCACCAGATAGAGGCCGCCGGGATGCGGCTCCGTGCTCGCGTCGGAACCCATCCAGCTCAAGATCTTCTCGGGGTCGGTCAGATAGGCGAAAACAGTGGCGCGTGGGGCGGCGATCTGGGTCTCGCGTTGCACTATGAACGGTTCGGTCATCGGCGATCATCCCTGGGCTGACACTCGGACATGGCGGCGCCAGAGCGGTCCGTCAAGGATTGCCCGTGACAAAGACGGCGTGCCTTCGTCATGATCGAGCCATGCAGCTCTCTCCGACGCTCGCCTGGCTTGTCGACGCCGCCTCAGACAGTCCTGGGGCGGACCGCCTGCTTGCGGAACTCGGCGCCCATCTGGTTGCTGATGGCGTGCCGCTTGCGGCGGGCGCCCTGACGCTGGAGGTGCCGCACCCGCTGATCGCGAAGCGGACCTGGTTGTGGCGCGCCGACAGCGGCCGGGTGATCGAAGCGCTCGGCTTTGCCCCGGGCGGGCTGGCACCGGACCCGCCCAACGATGCCGGCCGCCGCTGGCTGCGCGACATTGCGGGCGGTGAGGTGCATGAAGACATTGTCGGACGGGCAGATGGGCCGCAGCTCGGTTGGATCGGGCCGCGCCCGTTCACCGCAGATGAAATCGAGCATTTGCGTCAAGCTGCACGTTTTGCCGCGACGCCGCTCGCCGTGCTCGCCGCGCGTGCCACGCTGCGGGCGACGCTGGACGCCTATCTCGGCAGGCGCAGTGCGGAGCGGGTGTTGGCGGCGCCGCTGCGGCGCGATCTCGGCGAGACCATTCAGGCCGCGCTGCTCTATGCCGACTTGCGCAACTTCACCAGCTTATCGGAGACCAATCCGCCGGCCGATGTCATCGCGGCGCTCGACGCATGGTTCGACCGGATCGCCGGCGCCGTTCACGCTTTCGGCGGCGAGGTGCTGAAATTCATCGGCGACGGCGTGCTCGCGATCTTTCCCGTGATCGAGGCGTCGCCCCGCCGCGCCTGCGATGCCGCTCTGCGCGCGGCAGGCGCGGCCGAAGCCGGGATGGTGTATCTCAACGCGGAGCGCCGCGGCCAGGGCTTGCCGCCGCTCGCGTTCGGTGCCGCACTTCATCTCGGCGAGATGCTCTGGGGCAATATCGGCGCTGCCAACCGGCTCGATTTCACGGCGATCGGTCCCGCCGTCAATCTCGCCAGTCGGCTCGAAGGATTATGCAAGCCGTTGGGGCGGACCGTGCTCGTGTCGGGCGCGCTCGCCGCAGAGACGGATACGCCCCTCATCGCGCTCGGATCGCATTCGCTGCGCGGCATTGCCGCGCCATGCGAGGTTTTTGCGCTGCCGGAGACGCAAGCGCGGACATCGTAGTAGCGACACGCGGGTGCAGTGCTCCCGGATATCGCTTCACTCATCCGGGCTACAGCACCTGCTCTTAAATCCCACCCATCTTGCAGACGAGCTTCCACTCCTCCGCCGTCACCGGCTGCACCGACAGGCGCGAATATTTCACCAGCGCCATGTCTGCGAGCTTCTTCTCGGCCTTGATCGCGGCCATCGTCACCGGCGTCTTCAAGGGCTTGTCGGCCTTGATGTCGACGCAGACGAATTTCTCCGTCTTGTCGGTCGGGTCCGGATAGGCCTCCTTGATGATCTCCGCGATGCCGACGATCTCCTTGCCCTCGTTGGAATGATAGAAGAACGCCTTGTCGCCCTTCTTCATCGCAACGAGGTTCTGGCGTGCGGTGAAGTTGCGCACGCCGGTCCAGGCCTCGCCCTTGGCGCCCTTCGCCACCTGCTGGTCCCAGGACCACACCGACGGTTCGGATTTCACCAGCCAGTACGCCATGTTCATTCCTCTGCCTTGAAGGGGCGCGTCAACAGCCCCGAGATCGCGGCGTCAATCGTGCTCCGGCCGCTCAGGATCGAAGCGACCGCTTCTGATACCGGCATCTCGATGTTTTGCGAAGCCGCAAGCTCGATCAGCACCGGCGCGGTGGACTCGCCCTCGGCAAGCTTGCCCGCGGGCGGGTTCTCGCCGCGGCCCAGCGCAAGGCCCAGCGCGAAATTGCGTGATTGCGGGCTCGAACAGGTCAGAATGAGATCACCGAGGCCGGACAGGCCCGTGAGCGTCTCGCTGCGCGCACCAAGCGCGCGTCCAAGGCGAGTGAGCTCGGCGAAGCCGCGGGTCGTCAGCGCGGCCTGGGCCGAGGCGCCGAGCTTGCGCCCGACCGCGATGCCGACCGCGATCGCCAGCACGTTCTTGGCCGCGCCGCCGATCTCGACACCTCGGATATCAGTGGAATGATAGGGACGGAATGTCGCCGAGCCCAGCGCCTGCACCAGGCTGCTGGCCAGCGCTTCTTCCTTCGCGGCCAGCGTTACCGCGGTCGGCAGGCCGCGCGCGACGTCGTCGGCGAAGCTCGGGCCCGACAGGATTGCCGGCTGCGCGCCCGGTGCGGCTTCGGCAATCACCTCAGTCATGAATTTGCGGGTGCCGTGCTCGATGCCCTTGGCGCAGGCGACGACAGGGACCGGCCTTGCAATGCGCGAGGACAGCAGGTTGACCGCGCTGCGCAAGTGCTGCGCGGGCGTTGCGATCAGCAGCATGTCGGCACGTGCGGCGAGCGCCAGATCGCTCGTCACGACAATCTCCGGAGCGATCCGCACGCCGGGCAGGCGCGGATTGTCGCGCGTCGAAGCGATGCGCGTCGCATGTTCGGCATTGCGCGCCCACAGCGTCACGTTCCGTCCTGCCCGCGCCGCCACGGTTGCCAGCGCCGTGCCCCAGGCGCCTGCCCCGATCACGGTGACGGAGTCGAACGCGGTCATTACTAGAATCCCGCCCGCGTGTTGCCGTAGCCGGCCGGTGCCGTCGCGTTGGCGTCGAGCAACCAGCGTGCGCGGGGCTGCGCTTCCATCGTGTCTGTCATGCCGAGCGCGAGGCGCTCGGCGCCGGCCCAGGCGATCATCGCGCCGTTGTCTGTGCAGAGCGCGGGCGGCGGCATGATCAGCTGGGTCCCAGCTTGCTGCGCGACATCGAGCAGGGCGCCGCGGATGGCCTGATTGGCGGCAACGCCGCCGGCGGCCACGAGTGCGCGTGGCGCGCCGAACTGCTCGCGGAAAAGTCTTAGGCCGACGCTCAGCCGGTCCGCCGTCGAATCCAGCACGGCGGCTTGAAAGCTCGCGCAGAGGTCGCTGATGTCCTGCGGCGTGAGCTCGGCGATGCGGCTTGCTTCGTTGCGGACCGCCGTCTTCAAGCCCGACAGCGAGAAATTGGCATCGGGACGCCCCTGCATCGGGCGCGGGAAGGCGAAGCGCATCGCATCGCCGCTTGCCGCCGCGCGCTCGACCTGCGGACCGCCGGGATAGGGCAGGCCCAGCATCTTCGCGACCTTGTCGAAGGCCTCGCCAATGGCGTCGTCGACCGTGGTGCCGAGCCGCACATACTGGCCGACGCCAGTGACGGCGACGATCTGGGTATGTCCGCCCGAGGCGAGGAACAGGCAATAGGGGAATCCGATCCCGTCGGTGAGACGCGGCGTCAGCGCATGCGCCTCCAGATGGTTCACCGCGATCAGTGGGGTGTCGTGCACCATCGCGATCGCCTTGGCAGTGGTGAGCCCGACGATGACGCCGCCGATCAGCCCCGGCCCCGCCGCCGCGGCGACACCGCCCAGCTGGGCGAAGCCGACGCCGGCCTCGCTCATGGCGCGGTCGATGATGCCGTCGAGCAGATCGACATGGGCGCGGGCGGCGATCTCCGGCACCACGCCGCCGAAGCGTGCGTGCTCCTCGACCTGCGACCGCACGATGTTGGACAGGATCTTGCCGCTGCCGTCAGGCGCACGCTCGATCACGGCCGCGGCGGTTTCGTCGCAGGTGGTTTCGATGCCCAATACCAGCATTGGCGAATTGTTATCCAATTTGCGCCCTTGCGCTCATCCGTAAAGCAGAGTTCTGGTACGTCCGGTAGCATTCCGGGGATGGCTTGCGCAATCGTCACGCACGGCCGTCCTCGTAAATGCGCCACCGCCACGTGGTTCGGGAACACCAGCGATGTCCATTCTTGTCACACGAGCGCATCCCGACAATGAGGCGACGGCGGAGAGTCTGCGCGCGCGGGGGCATGTGGTGCTGCTTGCTCCGGTGCTCAAGTTCGAGCCGGTCGCCTTTCATGACGAGCGCGAGACGAACTATAACGGCGTCATCGTTACATCGGCCAATGCGATCCGTGGGGTCGCGCCGCAACTGCGGGACCTTGGCTTGTTGGAGCTGCCGCTGTTTGCGGTCGGCGAGCACACGGCGGCTGCGGCGCGCGATGCCGGCTTTGCCGACGTGATCGTCGCCGGTGGCGACGCTGCGGCCTTGCGCGACAAGGTGGTGCAGAGTGCACGCGACAAGGTGCTGAAGAAAAAGAGCACGCTGCTTTACCTCGCGGGTGCGGATCTGTCGCGTGACCTCGGCAACGAGCTCGGCGCCGAAGGATTCAATGTGGTCACGCAGACCACCTATCGCATGTCTCCGGTCAAGTTGCTGCCACGCGAAGTTTGCGACGGCTTTGCCGCCCATGGGATCGAGGCGGTGCTGCACTATTCCCGGCGCAGCGCGCGTGCGTTCCTGGACGCGGCGCGGGACGAAGGTGTCGAAATCTCGGCGCTGGCTATACCGCAATGCTGCCTGTCCGAGACGGTTGCTGGCGTGCTGCGCGAAGCCGGCGCGTCGCAGGTTCTGGTGGCGGCGACGCCGGACGAAAATGCCTTATTCGACACCTTGGAGCGTGCTTTGCGCACTCGTTTGGCGTAAGAGGTCGGGCCGAATCCGACGCAATCGGATCCGAAGGACCTGTGCAAGGTATGGATGTGAGGAACCGTCACGATGGTCGATGACAAGCCTGAAGACGCAGGATTGGCCCCCGACAGCGGTCGTGCCAAGCGCACCCCGCCCACCATCGACCTCGAGGCGACCGAAGTCTCGACCCAGCCGCAGCAGGCGGCGGGCGAGCCCGAGGCTCAGGCGGCGCCGGAGCGCGCCGAGACCGAGTCGTCACAATCCGAGCAGGTCAAGTCCGAGCCGGCTGATGCTGAGCCGGAGCGCGATGAGGCGCCGGCCGCCGTTGCATCCGCGCCCGTCTCTCCGCCGATTTCGCCCTGGGTCGTTGCTCCGCTCTCCGGCGCTGTCGCAGCGGCGGTCGTCATCGCGGTCGGCTGGATGCTGGGCTGGCCCGCCGTGCAGGCGCCGCCTGCCGCATCGCAAGTCACGAGTGCGACGATCGATGCGCTCAGCGGCCGCGTTGCCGCGGTCGAAGCCAAGGCTGGCAAGCCCGTGGCCGATCCGGCGACGGCGGCGCGGATCGACGCGCTGGAGAAGTCCGTCGGCAGCCTGCGCAGCGACATCGCCAATTTGCGCGCGCAGTCCGACAAGGCGGCGAATGCACTGAACGAGGTGAAGTCGGCTCCAAGCGCTGCCGCGCCCGATCTTAGCGCTCTCAACGACCGCATCGCGCAGCTCGAACGCGCCGGCAGGACCGAGCGGGCCGAGCTCGCGCAGCAGGGCGAGAAGATCGCCGACGCCAAGACGATGGACGACAAGCCGCTGCGTCATGTGGTTGCGGCGGCCCTGCTCGATGTCGCCGTTCGCCATGGCGATCCCTATCAACAGCAATTGGCTGCGGCGCGGTCACTGGCGGCCAAGCCCGACACGCTGAAGCCGCTCGACATCTTTGCTTCCTCCGGCATCCCGACACCGGTCGCACTGAGCCGCGAGCTTCTCAACATCGTGCCGAAATTGTCGCCGCCGGCGGAAACCCAGACCGGCGGCAGCGGTATCGTCGACCGCCTCCAGGCCGGCGCATCGAAGCTCGTCCGCATCGAACGCACCGACGGCGTCGGCAATGATCGCGGTGCGATCGTGACGCGCGTCACCGCGGCGGCGCTACGCAACGATTTCGCGGAGGCACGTCGCGAGCTGAAGTCGCTGCCGGAGGCCGATCGCACCGCGGCGCAAGCCTGGCTCGACAAGGCCGATGCCCGCGACGCCGCGCTCGCCGCGTCCCGCAAGTTCGCCGACGATGCCATGGCGGATCTCGCCAAATCTGATCCGGTCAAGCCTGCTCAATAAGGTTCGCGCAACAATCAGCGCGTATAGAGATCACCATGCTTCGCATCGTCCTCTTTCTCATTCTGATCGCACTGGCGGCGGCCGGTGGAGCCTGGGTTGCCGATCAGCCCGGCGATTTGGTCCTGACCTGGGGCGGTCTCCGTGCCACGACGACGTTTCCCGGGTTCGTGCTCGGGCTCGGCATCTTCGCAGCCGCAATCGTGCTGGTCTGGAGCATCCTGACCATGATCTGGCGCATGCCGGGGCGTTTGCGCCGCCGTCGTCATGAGAAGCGCCATGCCCGCGGCCGCCACGCCATCACTCACGGCCTGCTCGCAATCGGTCATGGCGACACCGCGCTCGCCCGTCGGCATGCGGAAGCGGCGCGACGGCATGCGCCGAACGATCCGCTCGCGCTGCTCTTGCACGCGCAGTCGGCGCAGCTCGAAGGCAATCGCGACGAAGCGCAGCGCGTCTTCCGCGCCATGGCCGAGCGTGAGGACACGCGGCTGCTCGGTCTGCGCGGCCTGTTCATCGAGGCGCAGCGCGCCGACGATGCGGTCGGCGCCGTCATGATCGCCGAGGAAGCCATCAAGCTGTCGCCGTCCTCGACCTGGGCCTCGCAGGCGGTGCTCGGCTTCCGCTGCGCGCGCGGCGACTGGAGCGGCGCGCTCGCGATCCTCGATTCGAATCTGTCAGCTGGCCTGATCGACAAGCGGAGCTATCGCCGGCAGCGCGGCGTCCTGCTCACCGCGCGCGCGCTGGAATTGGAAACCATGGACCGCGACGTCGCGCGCGAGAGCGTGATGGAGGCGGTCAAGCTCGCGCCGACCCTGGTGCCGGCCGCGGTGCTCGCCGCGAAATTCGAGAGCGAGGCACATCAGGTGCGCCGCGCCATGAAGCTGGTCGAGGCCGCCTGGCTCGCCAATCCGCATCCCGATCTCGCGGATGCCTATGCTCATGTGAAGCTCGGCGATTCCGCGCGGCAGCGCTTGCAGCGGGTCGAGACGCTCGCGGCCAAGACGCCTGCCGACAAGGCAGGTCAGATCGAGGGCCAGCTCGCGATCGCGCGCGCTGCGATCGATGCCTCCGAGTTCGCCCGCGCGCGCGAGGCGCTCGCGCCCTACGTCAACGATCCGACCCAACGCGTCGCGCTGCTGATGGCCGAGATCGAACGCACCGAGCATGGCGACGGCGGCCGTGCCCGCGCCTGGACCTTGCGCGCGGTGCGGGCCCGCCACGATCCGGCCTGGACTGCGGACGGCTATGTCAGCGACCGCTGGCGTCCGGTCTCCCCGGTCACCGGCCGTCTCGATGCGTTCCAGTGGCAGACACCGGTCGCGAGCCTTCCTTCCGACAAGGGCGCCACGATCGAATCCTCGGCCTTCGAGGAGGCCATGCTGGCGGCCCCACCGCCGAAGCGGGTGACGGCGGCTGCCAGCGAAGCTCCGGTGGAACCGCCGGCGGCGCCCCCAGCGCCAGCGCCGGCCGCCCAGGACAATTCGCCCCCTCAGGCCAAGGAGCCTACCAAGGAAGCTGTCAAGGAAGAGCCGACCCTTATCCCCGCCGAGCCGGTTGATCCCGCTCCCGCGCCCGTCGAATCATCGTCGCCGGCGGCAACGCCGGTGTTCCGGAGTCGCGCCGACCTCGGCAAACCGGGACCGGCCCCCATCCCTGCCGTAATCCCGATCGTCCGCGCGCCTGACGATCCCGGGATCGACGACGAGGGCCCGAGCGATGAATTTACGGAACAAATCGGCACGCCGAAGGCCCAGGCCGGCGGCTGGCGCGGATTCTGGTCCCGCTGGGGCGCGTGAGACGCATTTCAAACGCCGCTTGTCCTTGCCAATTCGGGCCATGCCCGATATCAGGGGCGCGCGTATCGGGCCGGCATCGTCCTGGCTCCGGCAGGGTTCGCCGCAATAGCTCAGTCGGTAGAGCACGTCATTCGTAATGACGGGGTCGGGGGTTCGAATCCCTCTTGCGGCACCAGTGCCTCAGTTCATCCGACCCTCACAAGCCCGGCGTTTTGACCAGCGCATCCAGCCTGCTCGAGCACACGGTTCAAGACTGCACGGCAGCCCGAGTGACCGTGATCACATAAGCTCGGGCGCGCTTCCCGTAACGTCCAGCAACGCCAACACGGGGAGATTTCACATGCGCAAGATCATTCTGGTTGCCGCCATGCTCCTGGTTTCCGCGTCTGCCCAGGCAGGCGGGCCCCGCAGTCTGTCGCTGGCCGCGGCAGGCGAGCAGACCTCCGCGCCGCAAACCACGACGTCGGCGACCGCCACCGCGACGACGCAGCTGAGCGAAGTCGCGCCAACCACGGAGGCTCCGAAATATTCCGATCGTCCGCCGGCCGTGTCGCTTTCTGCGCCGGCTGCGGCGACTGCTCCGGCCGCGACGACGCCCACGACGAGCTCCGCGCCGGTCGCGACGACCAAGCCCGCCACCAAGACCACGGCCAGGGCGGACAAGCCGAAGCACAAGCGCAGCTGGACCGAGCGCCGCATCATCAGCGAGCTGCACCGTCACGGTATCTACTGGTAACAGCCGCTTGCCCAAAGCAAATGGCCGGGCGAAGGCCCGGCCATGCGCATATTGAAGCGGTGATCACGGTTACTGCGAAACCGTCTGCACCACGCTTCCGATCGGACGCGCGCTCGAGGTCGGCACCTTCAGGTCCTTCAGCAACGCCTCGTCATATTCCGGCAGCGTCTGGAAGGTGGTCTTGGCCTTCATCTGCACCACCTTGTAACCGCCGGCCTTGAGCCGCGCGAGCAGGGCCGGCAGGGCTTCGCCGGTGTGCTTCTGGAAGTCGTGCATCAGGATGATGCCCTTGCCGAGCTTGTCCAGCCTGGTCATCACGGTCTCGACGATCTTCTCCGGCGTGGCGCCCTTCCTGAAGTCGAAGGAGTCGATGTCGGTCGAGAACATCGCGACGTTGCGGGTGCCGAAATAGGTCACCATCGCCGGATTGTGCTGAAGCTGCGGGAAGCGGAAGAACGGCGCCGGGTTGGTGCCGAGCGCGAATCGCACTGCGCTGAAGCCCTTCTCGACCTCGTCCTTGACCTGTTGCTCGGTCATCTTCTTGCTGTTCAGGTTGACATGCGACCAGGTGTGCGTGCCGACCGTGTGGCCCTGGGCCAGCACCTGACGCAGGATCTCCGGATGATAGGTTGCGTGCTTGCCGACCGAGAAGAACAGGCCTTTGGTGCATTCATCCGCGAGCGCCTTCAGCACCGCGGGCGTGTTGACCGGCCACGGACCGTCGTCGAAGGTCAACACAACCTCCTTCTCGGTGAGGAAGTCGAACTGCTTGAAGTGCTCGAAGCCGAAGCCGGGACCGCCTGTGGTGTCGATCTCGACCACCCGGGCAACGCCCAGCGCGTTCGGATTGGCGCAGGCCTGTTTCTGCTGCGCCGGCATGGCGGGGGCGGGCGCAGGTGCTGCAGCAGCTGCCGCCGGCTTGGCCGCGATCGTCGCGGTGGACTCGACATCGTCCTTGGCGGCGAGCTTCGCCGGTGCCGGCAATGGATCGGCGGCACGGGCGGCAACTGTCTTGGGAGCGCCCTGATCGGCGCGCGCGGAATAATAAAACCAACCGCCGGCGGCGATCACGACCGCCGCAAATACACTGGCCAGCATCAGGCCCAACGCATTACGCATCGCTATTCTTTCCAATTACGCAACCAAACCGGCGGAATTTCCCGCGCGACGAGCCATTAATGCGAAGGAACAGTTAACGTGACACCAACGCGACAGCGGTTGCGGAGGAATTTCAGCGAGGTGCGCCAAAGTGACGGAGGTCACAGAGGCTGCGCCTGCCGTGACTGTCATCACAGTGGAAACCGTTTTGCCGGAGCATCGTAGTTCCCATCAACAACGGGCGCCGTTCGACGGCGCCAATGGGAGCTTCAAATGACCAAGTCTTTTTCTGGCAAGTCTCGTCCTGCCAAGCCTCTTTCTGCCAAGTCCCTGACCACCAAGATCCGCGACACCAGCCTGGCCCTGGGCTTTGCCACCATCGTGTCGATCGTTTCGACGACCTCGAGCTTCGCCTTCTCGGCCGAGGCGCAGCAGATGTGCACCGGCGATGCATTCCGCCTCTGCTCGGCGGACATCCCCAACATCCCGAAGATCACGGCGTGCATGATCAAGCATCGTTCTGACTTAAGCGCCGGCTGCCGCGCGGTGATGGACAAGGACCTCGCCAAGGGCGCCTCGCGCAAGATCGCTGACGCGCAGGACAAGTAGTAAGCAATGCGGCGATCGTTGCGTCGGTTAGCTCCCCTCGCGATGTGCCCCGGCGTTAAGCCGGGACCATGCGGCGGCACGTTGCAGCCAATCAACAAAGCCGTTGCGGCCTCGGGATCACCGCACTAGCTTCGCCCGCACATTTCTTCCGGGTAAGAGGCATTGCGCGATGACCAGATTGCTTTTCATTATTCCTTTGCTCTTGTGCGCATCGAGCGCGTTCGCGCAGCAGCAGCCCGGCCACGATGCCTGCGCGCGTGATGTCAGCCGCTTCTGCCGACCCGTGATGAACAATGGCGACGGCGCCGTGCTCGCCTGCCTGAAGCAGAACCGTACCCGGCTGAGCAAAGGCTGCGACAAGGTGCTGACGGATCACGGGCAGTAGTGGTTTTCGTAGCCCGGATGGAGCGGAGCGTAATCCGGGGTTCTGTTTCCGCGGTGAGACCGTCCCGGATTGCGCTTCGCTCCATCCGGGCTACAGGTTGACAGACTTACGTGCTGCTCCCCGCCGCAGTCGCGACCACCGGCAGCACCTCGCTATTGGCGCGGTCCGGCGTCTCCTCTTTCCAGCGCACCGAGCCGAACGGACGTTCAAGCATGCGCCTGATCCGCACTGGTTCGGGACCGATGTGGAAATCGATCGCCTGCTGATGCAGCGCGCGTTCGGACTGGGTCGAACGGTTGCGCTGGCGTAGATAGTCGAGCCAGGTCGGACAATGATAGCGCTCGGTCCACAATTCCGGATCGGCGATGTCGCGCGCGATCGACCAGCCATAGGCACCATTGCGTTGCCTGGAGAGCTGCACGTCCTGCATCACATTGTGGAAGGCGCGGGCATTCTCCTGGCTCACCCGGTATTCGATCTCGACCACCAGTGGCCCACTGCGGCCGGTCAGCGACAGCTTCACCTCGGGATCGGCCAGCACCTCGGCATCCTCGTTGCGCGCGCCGACGCGCGGCATCGCCAGCCAGATGCCGAGCAGCGGCGAGATCAGCATCAGGCCGGCCGCGACCAGGAGCGCGACCTCGACCCCGGCATAGTCGGTGAGATGGCCCCAGCCCCAGGCGCCGATCGCGATGCCGCCCGAAATCGAGGCCTGGAACGCCGCAAGCGAGCGGCCGGCGACCCAGCGCGGCGCCGAGAGCTGCACGCCGATATTGAACAGCGCGACCGCGGCCATCCAGACCGCACCGGCCAGCACCAGCGCGGTCGCCGTCAACACCGGCTCCGTGCTCAAGGCGAGTGCGGCCATCGCGAGCGCCATCGAGATGGTGCAGGCGCGGATCGCCGCCTCGCCGCTCATGCGCTTGCGCAATTCATGGATGTTGAGCGCGCCGACCACCGCGCCCATGCCGAACGCGCCGAGCATGATGCCGTAGGTCTGCGCGCCGCCATGCAAGAGGTCGCGCGCGACCAGCGGCATCAGCGCCATTACGGCGCCGCCGATCAGGCCCATCACCAGCGTGCGCAGCAGCACGATCTTGATCGGCGGCGAGTTGGTGATGTAGCGGAAGCCGGAGACCATGGCGCGGTTGAGCTTTTCCCGCGGCAGGCGCGAGGGTTCGGTGCTGCGACGCCAGAGCAGCAGCACCACCAGCAGCGGCAGATAGAGGACCGCGTTGCAGGCAAACGCAGCGACTGCGCCGGCCGCGGCGACGATGACACCGCCGACCGCCGGACCGAAGCTACGCGCGATGTTGTAGCTGATGCCGTTCAGCGCGACGGCCGACGGCAACGCATCCGGCGGCACCTGCTCGCTGACCGAGGACTGCCAGGCAGGTCCAAACAATGCGTTGCCGCTGCCGACGACGAAGCAGAACGCCAGCAGCGTTTCCGGCGTGATCAGCTTGAGCCCGGCCAGGATCGTGAGCGCGGTGGCGCCGGTCAGCGCGATCGACAGCGAGACCAGGGTGACGATGCGGCGGTCATACATGTCGGCGATGGCGCCGGCCGGCATCGAAATCAGCATGATCGGCAACATCAGCGCGGTCTGCACCAGCGCCACCTTGTCGGCGGAGGCCGCCATCTGCGTCATCGCCCAGGCGGCACCGACGCCCTGGATCAGGAGGCCGAGATTGGAGAGCAGGCTGGCGAGCCAGATGCGCCGGAATACGGTGTACCGCAGGGGTGCGGTGATGCCCTCGGCGGCAATTCTCTGGCGGTTCGTCTGCTCGGTCATATCCCCTTCCATATCGGGTGTCAGAAGTGGTCGTGGTGATTCCGGCCAATTCACTGATGCCTGCGAAAGTCCTTCGCTGTCCAGTGGTTAGGTCGGTATAAGCGGTGCAAAGAGGCGTTTGCCGGGGGGAGGAACAAATGAAGCT
Organism: Bradyrhizobium sp. Rc2d; assembly: GCF_900099855.1. Taxonomy (NCBI): domain Bacteria; kingdom Pseudomonadati; phylum Pseudomonadota; class Alphaproteobacteria; order Hyphomicrobiales; family Nitrobacteraceae; genus Bradyrhizobium; species Bradyrhizobium sp. Rc2d. The sequence continues at coordinate 256,142 of NZ_FNCU01000004.1, forward strand.
GTCGCGACGGACGATCCTGCAAGGGGTCAGCAGCCTGCCTTTCGCAGTTGCGAGCTTGCGGGCAGGCGCGATGGCCCAAACTGCGCCGGCCGCCACGCCAAGCACCGAGCTGCCGCCGATCCTGTTCGTCCACGGCAATGGCGACTACGACGCGCTCTGGATCACGACCTTGTGGCGGATGGAATCCAACGGCGTCGCGCGCGATCGCATGGCGGCGATCAATTTCACCGATCCGCTGGCGCGGAGCGACGACAAGGTCGAGCAGGCGAACCGGTCCTCGACCGAGGACCAGCGCCGCGGGCTCACTGCGGCCATCGCGGACCTGAAGCGCCGTACCGGCGCGTCCCGCGTGGCGTTGGTCGGCAGCTCGCGCGGCGGCTATGCCATCCGCAACGTCATCAAAAATGGCGGCGCCGGCGATGTCAGCCACGCCGTGTTGTGCGGCACGCCCAATCACGGCGTGTTCGCGACCGACGATACGCCCAACAACGAGTTCAACGGCCGCGGCGCATTCCTGCGCGGCCTGAACGAGGGCGAGAGCGAGGTGACGCCGGGCACGGCTTTTCTCACTCTGCGCAGTGACGGCCTGGACAAATATGCCCAGGCCGACGGGCGTTTCATCGGAAAGCCCGGCGTTCCGACCGGTGTCACCGCCGAAGGGCCGGAGCTGAAGGGCGCCACCAACCTCGTGCTTGGTGCGCTCGATCATCGCGAGGTGGCGTTTCATCCGCGCGCGTTCCGCGAGATCTACAAGTTCATCGCCGGCCGCGAGCCCACGCGTATCGCGATTGTGCCGGAGCCAAGCGTGAAGTTGAGCGGTTTGGTCACGGGCACGCCGGGCGGCGTGTCGACCAACCGTCCGGTGGCGGGCGCAACCGTCGATGTCTTCCGCGTCGATCCTGAAACGGGAGAGCGCAACGGCGGGGCGCTGCACAGCGCAAAGACCGGTGCCGATGGCCGCTGGGGACCGGCGCAGGTCAATCCGGCCTGGTCACTCGAATTCGTCCTGGCATCGCCCGACGCGCCGACGACGCACATCTACCGCTCGCCCTTCCCGCGCTCGTCCGACGTCGTGCACCTGCGTCCCGCGCGCCCGCTCGGGCCGGCCGACAAGGACGCAGGAGCTGTCGTGATCATGTCGCGGCCGCGCGGCTATTTCGGCCTGCCGCGGGACGTGGTGCTGCTCGACGGCAAGGAGCCGGCCGACGTCAAACCGGGCGTGCCCACGGATGCGGCAGCAACCCTGCGGCTTCCGGCCAGCGAGGTCGGGCGTAACATCGTGGCCCAATTTGGCGAAGAACGGATTGTGGCACGCGCCTGGCCCGCCGCCGAGAACAGGATTGCGATCGCCGAGCTGACTTACTAGCTATTGACCTGCGTCACTTCTGCGGGAGCGAGCCATGAACATCGCCAGCGTGCGTCGGCCCCTCATCCCTCCGACGCCGCCGCGCGCGCCGGATGACATGTCGTTCTTTGGCAAGCTCGCGGTGATCCGGCAGAACATGATCGCGACCTGGGGACAGCGTGCCTATGAGGAAGACGTCATCCCGGGCCGCTTTTTTCTGCGCAACAGTTTCATCCTCAACCAGCCGGACGCGATCCGACACGTCCTGCTCAGCAATTACGAGAACTATACGCGCACGCCGGCGGGCATCCGCATGCTGCGCCCCGTGCTGGGTGACGGCCTCCTGATTGCGGAAGGTCATTCCTGGACGTTTCAGCGCCGCACGCTCGCGCCGGCCTTCACGCCGCGCGCCACCGCAAATCTCGTCCCGCATATGACGGCGGTGCTCGACGAGACCATCACAAAGCTCGATACGCGAACCGGCGAGCCGGTCGATCTGCGCGAGGTCATGCAGCACATGACGCTCGAGATCGCCGGACGCACGATGTTCTCGTTCGGCATGGACCGGCATGGCGCGACCTTGCGCAACTTCATCATGGAATATGCCGCGCGGCTGGGGCGGGCTTATTTCCTCGACATGGTGCTGCCCGTGTCCTGGCCGAGCCCGATGGATTTCGCACGGGCGCGGTTTCGCAAGCGCTGGACCGAATTCGTTGCCATGCTGATTGCCGAACGGCGCGCGGCGGGCAAGAAGGACGGCGCACCGCCGCGCGACCTGTTCGATCTCATGGACGAGGCACGGGATCCTGAAACGGGCAAGGGCTTTTCCGACGAACAGCTCGTCGACGAGGTCGCGACCATGATTCTCGCAGGTCACGAGACCACGGCGACGGCGCTGTTCTGGGCGCTCTATCTGCTGTCGCTCGATCCTGACACGCAGGAGGAAGTTGCCACGGAGACCCGCGGCGAACATCTCGACAGCATCGCCGACATCGATCGGCAGAAGTTCACTCGTGCCGTGATCGAGGAGACGATGCGACTCTACCCGCCCGCCTTCCTGGTCGCGCGTGCCGCGCGCGATAGGGACAACGCGGCCGGCATCGAGATCGGCAAGGGCGATATCATCATGATCGCGCCGTGGCTTTTGCACCGGCACGAGAAACTGTGGGATCAGCCGAACGCGTTCATTCCAAAGCGCTTCATGTCGGCGGAGCCCGATCGCTTCGCATATCTGCCGTTCGGCGCGGGGCCACGCGTCTGCATCGGCGCGCCGTTTGCCCAAGCCGAATCGGTGCTGGCGCTGGCCCGGCTGATCGGTGCGTTCCGCGTCGAGCTTGCCGATACCGTTCCCGTGATCCCGCATGGCGTCGTCACGACCCAGCCGGACCACTCACCCATGTTCCGCATCACCCGTCGGTAACGGACCCTCGTCTGGCCGATGGCGTGATCCAGCTTAGACAGAGCCCCGCCATGAGCGACATCCAGGCCCAGTTTTCCGTTCTGAAGCAGACAGCCGATGCAAAGGTGGTCGATGCGATTGCGCGCCTCATCCAGGATGGCGAGGACCACGAGCTCAACCGCGTCAATGTCCTCGATTTCTCCCGGCATCACGGCCTCGACGAAGAGCGCGTCATCTCGGCTTTCCTGCATTCGGCCAGGCTCGGTCTGTTCGATCTCGGCTGGAACGTGCTGTGTCCGGGTTGCGGCGGCGTGCTGGGCGCTCACTCGACGCTCAAGGCGCTCAAGCCGGACGACTATCACTGCGCGCTCTGCGCCTGCGGCTACAAGGCGTCCGTCGACGACCAGGTCGAGGTCTCTTTCACCGTGAATCCGCGCGTCCGGCGCATCGCGGCGCACGATCCCGATACGCTTCCGGTGTGGGAATATTTCAAGCAGGTGTTCTGGAGCTCCGGGGTCGACTTCAACAAGGAATCGTTTGCGACGCTGGCCAACGAGGTGACGCTGGATACGATGGAGCTGCCGGCCGGCGAGAAGGCGACGATGTCACTGCAATTGCCGAGTGATTTCGTCATCATCTTCGAGCCGGTGACGCACGCCGCTCATTTCATCGATGTCCAGGGCGAGCCGACCAAGGACCGTCAGCAGCTCGCCATCATGTACAACAAGGTGCAGGCCCCAACGGGAACGACGACCATGCGGCCGGGTCCGCTGCGGCTATCGCTGGAAAACCAGGCCGGTGTGCGCGTGCTGCCGTCGGTGTTCATCGCGGCCGAGGCGCTTCATCATCTCATCGGCAAGCGTAAGCCGTTCCTCACCGCCAAGCGGATGCTGTCGAACCAGACTTTTCGCGACGTCTTCAAGGCGGACAATCTCAGTCTCGACCAGCGGCTCCAGATCACCTCGCTGACGTTCCTGTTCACCGACCTGAAGGGATCGACCGCGCTTTATGAGCGCGTCGGCGATCTCGCCGCCTTCGATCTCGTGCGCGCGCATTTCCGTGCGCTGCTGGAGATCATTGCCGCCGAGAAGGGGGCGGTTGTAAAGACGATCGGCGATGCTGTCATGGCGACCTTCGTGAGACCTGAGCACGCGATTACGGCGGGACTGCGCATGCGTGCAGCCATGGATGAATTGAACAAGGAACGCGGCGCCAACGATCTCATTCTCAAGATCGGCATCCATGAAGGTCCATGTCTTGCGGTGATGCTGAACGAGCGCCAGGATTATTTCGGCCAGACAGTCAACATCGCCTCGCGCGTGCAAAGTCTGTCGACCGCGCAGGAAATTCACATCACCGGCCCGGTGCTCGATGCGCCCGCGGTTGCTGAAATCCTTCAGCAGCGCGAGATCAAACCGATCCAGAAGCACGCCGCGCTGCGCGGCATCGCCGACAAGATGGTGGTGTATGAGATACCGTAATCATCACCCGACGTCGTCCCGGCGAAGGCCGGGACCCATACCGCGTGATCTCTCGGTTGCGAATGGACACAGTAAAAAACGACCAATCTTCGCCGAACTACACCCTGTGGTTATGGGTCCCGGCCTTCGCCGGGACGACCCCTGAGGGGTGCTTCAAATCACGACAACAGATTGCCGAAACGTAATGCAGCGCGCGGAACTGACGTACATTGCGCCGGTTGAGTTTGCTGCTCATATAGTGCTGATAACAGCCACCCCTCGCGGCTTCATCGATCTCGGTAGGACTTTATGCTCGACGGCCTGCGCCAATTCATCGCCGACATTGTTGCTCCCCATGACCAGGACCGCGCATTTGGCGACAGCGACTATCGGCTGGCGGCCACGGCGCTGCTGATTCACGTGGTCTCGCTGGACGGCCAGCCGAGCGCGGCCGAGCAGCGCAAGCTGCACAGCCTGATCGAAAGCCATTTTGGGCTCGATCGCGGCACCGCGGATCGGCTGATCGCCGACGCCACCCAGGTCGAGGGCGAGGCGGTCGATCTCTATCATTTCACCAGCGTCATCATGCGCTCGCTCGACGAAGAGGGGCGCAAACGCATCGTGCAGATGATGTGGGAGCTGGTCTATGCCGACGGTCAGGTCAGCGAATTCGAGGACAACGTCGTCTGGCGCGCCTCCGACCTGCTCGGGATATCGCAGCGCGACCGGATCGACCTGAAGCACGCGGTCGCGGACCGCGTCGGCGGCCAAGTCAAGGACAGCGCTGTCGGCGGCTGACAGCTCTAGACGCGACTGATCGCGGCCTGCCCGGACACATGACGAAACTTTAATTTATCCGCTGCCTGCGCTGAATCCGCCTGCAAATCAACGGTTTTTCAGCGCGGCCTGTCGTTCTGCTCAAGCGGCCATGCTGGCGGCGCGGCTTGCATGTCGCGCGCGGCCTGTGCTCTCGTTCCGCCATTGCGGGGCCAAAAACTTGAATTCAAGAGTCTTCCATCGTGACTGAGCGGGTGACGCTGATCACCGGTGCCTCGGCGGGCATCGGCACGGAGCTGGCGCGTGTGTTTGCTGCCAACGGGCATCGCCTCGCGTTGACGGCGCGCCGGACGGATCGGCTGGAGGCGCTCGCGAACGAGCTCGCCGCCAACGGCGGCAAGAAGCCGATCGTGATCGCCTGCGATCTCGAGCAAGCGGATGCCGGCAAGACCATTGCGGCAGCACTTGCCGCCGAAGGCGTCGAGCTCGATCATCTCGTCAACAATGCCGGCTTCGGCGTGTTCGGCGATGCGATCGAGCGCGATCGCCTCGAGCAGCTCGGCATCGTCGACGTCAACGTGCGGGCCCTGACGGATCTATCGCTGCGCTTTGCCGATCAGCTCATCAAGAACAAGGGCGGTCTTCTCAATGTCGGATCGGTCGCCGGCTTTCTGCCTGGCCCCGGCATGGCCGTCTATTACGCCTCCAAGGCCTATGTGATTTCGTTCACCGAAGCCTTGCGGGCGGAGCTCGCGCCGCGCGGCGTTCGCGTCACCGTACTTTGCCCGGGTCCGGTGCCCACCGAATTCCAGGCGCGCGCCGGTGTCGGCTCCCAACATGATACGGCCGTTCTCAACGTCTCAGCCGCCGAAGTTGCGCGCGATGCATATCGTGGCTTGATGGCCAACAAACGGGCAGTGCTGCCTGGTCTGGGCATCAAGATTGTGCCGTTGGCGCTGCGTTTCTTCCCGCGAGGCTTCATCCTGGCCGCTACCAGCCGGTTTCAGAGGCGCAGGCACTAGAGAAAACTTTGAAGCACCGTAGTGGCCCGGAGCTTGCTTCAGCCGGTGTGTGTGCGCGAACTCACACGATGTTAACCATCGCTTAGCTATGCTGGCGGCCTGAACCGATAGCACTCGCAGAGGCCATGTCGTTCCGGACGGACAGGTTTGGTGGCGCAGAATTGGTGCCCTTTCCCAGAAGGACGCCGGGCGCGGCCGCCTCCGCTTCCGAAGCCCGGTTGCCGGTTCTGATCGTCCTGCATCAGGAATCCTCGACGCCCGGCCGGGTCGGCAATGCGCTGCGCGCGCTCGGCCATCGCCTCGACATTCGCCGTCCCCGCTTCGGCGATCCCCTGCCCGAGACGCTCGATCAGCATGCCGGCGCCGTGTTCTTCGGCGGTCCGATGAGCGCCAATGATTCCGACGACTACATCCGCCGCGAGATCGACTGGATCGAAATTCCGCTTCGTGAGCAGCGTCCGTTCCTTGGCATCTGCCTCGGCGCGCAGATGCTCGCGATGCAGCTAGGGGCCCGCGTCGCGCCGCATGCGGATGCGCTGACCCAGATCGGCTATTACCCGATCAGGCCGACCGCTGCGGGCCACGCGCTCTGCCCGGATTGGCCTGCGCAGGTCTATCATTGGCATCGCGAGGGATTTGAGCTGCCGGTCGGCGCCGAGCAGCTCGCGGAAGGTGATGATTTTCCGGTGCAGGCGTTCCGTGCCGGCAACGCCTTCGGTGTGCAGTTTCATCCAGACGTGACCTACGCGATGATGCATTGCTGGACCACGCGCGGCTATGACGGCTTCAGCGCGCCCGGCGCGCGGCAGCGGCATCACCATTTCGCGGATCGTGCCGTCTACGACCTCGCGGAGCGCGCCTGGCTCGATCACTTCATCAATGGCTGGCTGGCGCGCCGGCCGGTGCTGGCGCAAGCCGCCGAGTGAATCGCGCCTCCGCGCAAGCCCTTGCCTCATCCCTTTATATGCTAGGCTCGTTCGCAACGCGCGCACGCGAGATTGCGCCGGCAAGCAAAGGGAGAGCGCCATGGCCTATGAACACATTCTCTATGAGGTGAGCGACAGGATCGCGACCATCACGCTCAATCGCCCGGACCGCATGAATGCGTGGACGCCGACGATGGAGCGCGACGTGCGTCACGCGATGGAAGCCTCAAGCGCCGACGACAATGTCCGCGTCATCGTGCTCACCGGCGCGGGCCGCGCCTTCTGCGCCGGTGCCGACATGGATGCGCTGAAAGGGCTCGATCCCAATGACGTCGGGCGCGCATCGAACCTGCCGCCGTTCGACATGAACCGCCGCCCGGACTGGCAGACGCGCTACGGCTTCTATCCGTCGATCGCAAAGCCCGTCATCGCCATGCTCAACGGCGCGACCGCCGGTATCGGCCTGGTCCACGCGCTCTATTGCGACCTGCGCTTTGCCGCCGACAATACGGTGTTCACGACCGCCTTCGCGCGGCGCGGCCTGATCGCCGAGCACGGCATCAGCTGGATGCTGCCGCGCATCGTCGGCCATGCCCATGCGCTGGATCTGTTGCTCTCGGCGAGGCGCGTGCCGAGCGACGAAGCGTTGCGGATCGGGCTGGTGAACCGGCTCTACTCGCCGGAAAAACTCCGCGAGGAGACCTATGCCTATGCGCGCGATCTCGCCGATTTCGTCTCACCGAGCGCGATGGCCGTGATCAAGCGGCAGCTCTACGAGGTGCCGTTCCAGACCCTGGCCGAGGCGACGATCGAGGCCAACCGGGAAATGATGGTGGCGCTCAACGGCAGCGATTTCCGGGAGGGCGTGGCGAGTTTTATGGAGAAACGGCCGCCGAGGTTCACGGGGAGGTAGATTTTCCGAGATAGTCCGTCTTCGCCCTGCGGGCTTCGCCGGACACCACGCCTCGTCCTTCGGGCTCCGACGCGGCTGCGCCACGCGTAGCCCGAAGGGCGAAGCGTGGTGGAGCCAGGCGGGATCGAACCGCCGACCTCGTCATTGCGAACGACGCGCTCTCCCAGCTGAGCTATGGCCCCTTTGCTGGCCGCTCTGGTGAACGCGGCCGACAACCGGGCGCCATTTAAGTCCCCGCCAAGGTCAAGTCAAGGACGGGTATAACCCGGTTTTGGCCATCCGGGCGCCGACTTCCCTTGTTTGGGTCGGGGGGAACCGATATCAAGCAAACGCCGTCAATCCCGACCGGAGCCAGAGTTTTCAAAAGCCATGCGTGCCGTTCTCGACATCGTCATCATCGTGCTCGATCTCTACGTCTGGCTGCTGATCGCGGCCGCGATCCTGTCCTGGCTGATCGCCTTCAACGTGGTGAACACCCGCAACCAGTTCGTCTCGGCGGTGGCGGAGTTCCTGTACCGGATCACCGAGCCTCTGCTGGCACCGATTCGCAATTTCCTGCCCAGTCTCGGCGGCCTCGATATCTCGCCGATCATCCTGATTCTGCTGATCATGTTCATCGAGCGGGTGATCCTGTACTACATCTACCCGAACGTGATCTAAGCGGGCTGGAGCGCCTTGGTTGCCAAAGAACCCTGGCGCATCTCTGCCGCAGGCGTCGGCATCGCGCTGCGGGTGACGCCGCGCGGCGGCCGCGACGACATCGACGGGATCGAGCAACTCTCCGACGGCCGCAGCGTGCTCAAGGTGCGGGTACGCGCCATTGCCGATGGTGGCGAGGCCAACAAGGCTGTCTTGGTCCTGCTGGCGAAATCGCTTGGCGTGCCCAAGGCCAGCGTAAAATTGCTATCGGGAGCTACCTCGCGGTTGAAGCAGATCGCGGTCGACGGCGACCCGGTGCGGCTCGGAGAAGCCCTGCGCCAGCTCGTGTCGGCTAAATCGAAAGACTGAGGGAACTGACATGACCGCCAAAATCATCGATGGAAAAGTCATTGCCGCGGAACTTCGCGGCCGCGTCGCCGAGGAGGTCGCCCGCGTCAAGCGCGAGCACAATCTGGTCCCCGGCCTCGCGGTGGTGCTGGTTGGCAACGACCCCGCCAGCGAGGTCTATGTCCGCTCCAAGCACACCCAGACGCAAGGCGCCGGCATGGCCTCGTTCGAGCACAAGCTGCCCGCCGACGTCTCGCAAGCGAATCTCCTGGCTCTCGTCGCAAAGCTCAACCGCGATCCGGCCGTGCACGGCATTCTGGTGCAACTGCCGCTGCCGAAGGGGCTGAACACCGAGGCCGTCATCAACGCCATCGATCCCGCCAAGGATGTCGATGGCCTGCATCCGAGCAATGCCGGCCGGCTCGCCGGCGGTTTTGAGGCGCTGTCGCCCTGCACGCCGCTCGGCTGCATCATCCTGACCAAAAGCGTGCACACTTCGCTCGAAGGCATGAACGCCATCGTCATCGGCCGCTCCAACCTGGTCGGCCGTCCGCTGGTGCAATTGCTGCTGAACGAGAACGCCACGGTCACGATCGCGCATTCGCGCTCGCGCGACCTGCCCGGCCTCGTCAAGCGCGCCGACCTCGTTTACGCCGCGGTCGGCAAGCCGGAGATGGTGCGCGGCGACTGGCTGAAACCGGGCGCGACCGTGATCGACGTCGGCATCAACCGCATCCCCAAAGCAGACGGCAAGACGCGGCTCGTCGGCGACGTCGCCTATCAGGAAGCACTTGGAGTTACCGGCGCGATCACGCCGGTGCCGGGCGGCGTCGGCCAGATGACGGTCGCCTGCCTGCTGGTGAACACGCTGCGCGCCGCCTGCGCGATCGCAGGGCTGCCGAAGCCGGCGGTGTAGCTTTTCTTCACCTCTCCCCGCTTGCGGGGAGAGGTCGGAATTCGCGCGAAGCGCGGACTCCGGGTGAGGGGACTCTCCGCGAGTCCAACTCTGACCGTCTTTGTGGAGGTAGCCCCTCACCCCAACCCTCTCCCCGTAAGAACGGGGCGAGGGAGCACACCTTTTGTCCGGGATACCGAAGGCTCAGGCCTTCTTTTTCTTCTCGCGATCCATGCCTTCGAGGATCAGCTTGTGCGCTTCCTCCGGGCCGCCCCAGCGCAAAATCTTCACCCACTTGCCCTTCTCGAGATCCTTGTAGTGCTCGAAGAAGTGCTGGATCTGCTGGAGCGTAATATCCGGCAGGTCGGAATAGCTCTTCACCTTGTCGTAGCGCTGCGTCAGCTTTGACGACGGTACCGCCAGAATCTTCTCGTCGCCGCCGGCTTCGTCTTCCATGAACAGCACGCCGACCGGGCGCACGCTCATGACGGCACCGGGAATGATGGCGCGGGTGTTGATGATCAGCACGTCGCAGGGATCGCCGTCATCCGACAGCGTGTGCGGGATGAAGCCGTAGTTCCCGGGGTAACGCATCGGCGTGTAGAGGAAGCGATCGACGACGAGCGTGCCGGCCTCCTTGTCCATCTCGTATTTGATCGGTTCGCCGCCCACGGGGACTTCGATAATGACATTGACGTCGTGGGGTACGTTCTTCCCGATCGAGACCGCATCGATACGCATTCAAGGCTCCGTTGTTGCCGAGGTGAAATCGCGCCCGGCAGCGATTTTGGCGCTGTCATACGCGGGCTTGGCCCGCTGATCCATCGCGTTTTTGTGAAATAATGAATCCGGCGATCACCGACGCAAAAGGCGGGCGGTATCAACGGATGGAAAACGCTGCCGATTCAGGTTTCAGCAGCTCAATTGGTCCAAGCGAAGGCAACCTTGTCGAGCGACTTCGGCCCGAACCGCTCCGAGGAGCGCGCCACCATGCGGCCGCCCAAGGCACGGTAGAACTCGGTGGCCGGATCGTTATCGGAGAGCGCCCACACCACCATGCTCTTCAGGCCGCTCTGCATCAGGTCGCGGCGGGCGGCGGCGAACAGACGGCGGCCGAAGCCGAGGCCCTGGAATTCCGGCCGCAGATAGAGCTCGTAGATCTCGCCGTCGAAATGCAGGCTGCGGGCGCGGTTGCGGCCATAGTTGGCATAGCCCGCGATCTTGTCGCCGAACACCAGCACGCTGACGCGGCTGCCCTTGCGAATTGCGCTGTCCCACCACTGTGGACCGCGGCGGTTGATCAGCTTTTCCAGCTCCGCGCCGGGGATGATGCCCTGATAGGCCGAGCGCCAGGCTTCGTCATGGGTCGACGCCACCGCAGTTGCATCTGCGGCTTTGGCCGGCCGGACCTCGATCAGGGTTGTGCTCATGGAGGCGATCAAATCAAGTCGCCGCGCCGGCGGCAAGACCTATCGTTAATTATCGGTTAACGTGTGGACTTTCTGCATCAGTATTTCAAGCCCGTTGTCCCGAAAGAGGACACGCCGGCGTTTTGAATGGCAGTGGCCTGCCATGTGTCGGTGCAAAACTCGTTGCGGCAACGAATGAATGGCAATGGCAGCGCAGAAAGTCTGCCCGGAGTGATTCGTTCCTATTAGTGTGGCCATTGCTGTTCGTGTCCGCCTCCTCTGGCAATTCATGCGGCTCCTCGTCACTCCTGCGCTTTTGTCTTTGCTGGCCGTGCTGGCTGCGTCACCTCTGTGCGCTCAGGTCACGTTGGGCCCATTGGGAGAGCAGGGCGAACCGTTTCGCCGGCAAGAGTGGCGCGTGCCATCGCCGGATACCGGCATGGCCGCGCATGCGCTGCTGTTTCGCCCCCTCGGCGTCGGCCCGTTCCGGCTCGCGGTCATCGCCCACGCCTCGACGCAGAATGGCTTGCGTCGCGCGCAAATGCCGCGGCCGGAATATCGCGCGCTCACGACGTATCTCGTCGCGCGCGGCTTTGCCGTACTGGTGCCGGAACGGCTCGGCCATGGCGCGACCGGTGGCCACTATGTCGAAGACCAGGGCGGCTGCGACGAGGCGGACTACGCGCGATCGGCCCGCGCAACGGCCGACCAAATCTCGCTCGCGCTGGACTATTTGCGAAAGCAGGAATTTATCCGCAAAGACGCCGCGATCGTGCTCGGCCATTCCGCCGGCGGCTGGGGCGCGCTGGCGCTCGCCAATGCCGATCCGAAGGCGGTCTCTGCCATCATTGCATTCGCACCGGGGCGCGGCGGCCATGCCAATGATGAGCCGAACAGGATCTGCGCGCCGCACACGCTCCTTGCGGCCGCAGCCGAATTCGGCAAGGCCGCGCGCATTCCCGTCACGTGGCTCGTTGCAACCAATGACAGTTACTTCGCGCCGGCGTTTTCGCAAAAGCTGGTCGAGGCGTTTCGCGGCGCTGGCGGCGAGGTCGACTTCCACACCTTGCCGGCCATCGGCAGCGAGGGTCATTGGATGATCGAAACCGAGGCCGGCGTCAAAGCCGCAAGCGGTGATCTCGCGCGTGGGCTGAACCAGCCCAAGCCAATGGCGACCAAGAAGCCATGACGCTGTATTTCCTGGTCAAATTCCTGCATGTGCTCGGCGCCATCGTCATCCTCGGCACCGGAACCGGCATCGCCTTCTTCATGCTGATGGCCCATCGCACGCAGGATGTGGCATTCATCGCGCGCACTGCCGCCGTGGTCGTGATCGCGGATGCGATCTTCACGCTGTCGGCCGTGATCGTTCAGCCGGTCACGGGCGGCCTGCTGATGATGCTCTCGGCGACGTCGCTCACCGAGCGCTGGCTGCTGACTTCGCTCGCGCTGTATGCCGTTGCAGGCCTGTTCTGGGTCCCCGTCGTTTTCATGCAGATCGAGATGCGCGACCTCGCGCGCAAGGCGGCCGAACAGTGCAACGCGCTTCCGGAGCGCTATTTCGTTCTGTTCCGCCGCTGGTTCATATTCGGCTTCCCCGGCTTCGGCGCGACGATGCTGATCCTCTGGCTGATGATCGCAAAACCGTTTTGAGAGGCGCAATGAGTAAGCGAACCATCTTGCTGTTCGGCGCCTCCGGCCTGATCGGCCGCTTCGTCACCGACGATCTGCGCGCGCGTGGCTTTCGCGTTGTCGGCGTGGCACGTAAGCTGTCGCCGGCGCAGCAGATGAGCGCGCTGGACATCGAGCTGCCGATCCTCATCCTGGATGCGGCTGCGCTGGCGCGAGTGCTCAACGAGCATGCCGTCGATGTCGTCGTGAACTGCCTCGGCGTGCTCCAGGACGGGCCCGGCAGCGACGCGAATGCCGTGCATCGTGATTTCGTCGCGCGCCTGCTTCAGGCAATTGGCGATAGCGGCCGTGCGATCCGTCTGGTGCACATCTCGATCCCCGGGATGGTGGAGGCGGATCGCACTGCCTTCGCAACGACCAAACGCGAAGCGGAACGTCTGATCGCGGCCTCCGGCATTCCCCATTCCATCCTGCGGCCGGGCTTCGTGGTTGCGCCGTCAGCCTATGGCGGCAGCGCCATGCTGCGTGCGCTGGCCGCTTTCCCGCTCGACCTGCCGGACAAGGAAATGGCGACGCTCTTCCAGCCCGTCGCGGTCGAGGACATCGCCGCCACCATTGCCTGGCTCGCTGCGCGCGACATCGATGACGCCTCCGTGAAAGCGGTGAGCTGGGACCTGATGCAGGCAGAGCCGGTCACGATGGCCGGCGTCATCAAGCAGTTTCGCCACGCGTTCGGCACGGCCACTTGGCCGCGTCTCGCGATGCCGGCCCTCCTGCTCGATCTCGGCGCCAAAATCGGCGATTTAGCCAATCATCTCGGCTGGACGCCGCCGCTGCGTTCCACCGCCATTGCCGAGCTGCGCCGTGGCGTGACCGGCGATCCCGCGGCGTGGATCGCAGCCACGGGCATCGCGCCGAAGACATTGGCTGAGACGATCGGTCGCCATCCGGCACGTATCCAGGACAAATGGTTCGCGCGGCTGTTCCTGATCAAGGCGCCGATCTTCGCAAGCCTGGTCGTGTTCTGGCTCGTCTCGGGTTTCATCGCACTGTTCGTGTCCTATCGCGGCGCCGCCGGCATCCTGACCGCGCACAACTTTCCGCCTGCGCTGGTCGATCCCATCACCATCGGCACCAGCCTGATGGATATGAGCATCGGCGTGCTGATCGCCTTCCGCCGCACCGCGGCGATCGGGCTCGTTGCAGGCATCGTCGCCTCGCTGGGCTACATGGTGGGTGCAGCCATCCTCACGCCCGATCTCTGGATCGAGCCGTTAGGTGCTTTGGTGAAGACCGGGCCGGCGATCGTGCTGATGCTGGTGGCCCTCCTGACACTGGATAATCGCTGATGAGCAAATGGCCCGACGACGACGTGATCCTGTATGACGGCGTCTGCATCTTCTGCTCGCGTTGGGTCCACTTCGTGGCGACCCGCGATACGGCGAAGCGGTTTCGCTTCACGCCGATCCAGTCGAACTACGGGACCCGGCTCGCGAAGACGTTCGGCATCGATCCGCACGATCCAGATACCAATGCCGTAGTCCACGGCGGCGAGGTGCTCATGAAGTCGGACGCCGCGCTGACCGTGTTGTCGCTGCTCCCTGGCTGGGGCTGGGTGCGCGCGTTGTTCGCCGTGCCGAGACTGTTAAGAGACCCCGTCTACAGCCTCGTCGCACGCAACCGCTATCGCATCTTCGGCAAGTATGACACCTGCTTCGTGCCCGATGCCGATTTGCGGACGCGGGTGATCGAGTGACGCGTCATTGCGAGCGTAGCGAAGCAATCCAGGGTCTTGCCCGCGGCGGCAGTCTGGATTGCTTCGCTGCGCTCGCAATGACGGAAGTCGTGGCTAGGGCTCGCGAAGGGCCGCAAGCGCCTCGTTAGCCGCCCGCTCCCCGCTGTCCCGCGCCCCATGCGCGGTCGTGAAGAAATTCGGCGACGTCGCCTCTCCCGCGAAGAACAACCGTCCGTCCACTGGCTCCGCGAGCACAGCACGATCTCCCGCGTGCCCCGGCAGCGCATGCGAATAGGAGCCCCTCGCGAAGGGATCGCGCGCCCAGCGCGATTCATACAGCGGCCTCAGCTTGCGCCTGATGTCGTTGCCGAGAAGGCCCGCGATCTCGTCGATGCTCTGCGCGGCAATGGCGCCTTCGCCCGCGTCTTCCAGCTCGCGCGCAAAGCTGCCGCCGAAGAAGCCTTCGATGCAGGGCTGGCCGAACGGACGGATGTGGTAGGTGCCCATCTTGGTGCGCATGGTGGCGCCGCGCAGATTACCTTCGGTTGGGAAGGCTTCGGCGCCATCGAGCGCCAGCGTCACCTTGTCGTCGACGCCGAGCGGTAGGCCGGCGGCGGCATCGACCTTGGTCGGCAACGGTGGTGAAAAGCGAATCGTCTCATCGGCGATCAGATTGGTCGGGACGGTGAGGATCACCTTGTCCGCGGTCAGCGTGCCCCGCGATGTTTCGAGCCGGACGCGCTGACCGGAGTGATCGACCAACGTGACGTTGCAGCTCAGGGCCACCGTGACCGGCGCGCCGTAGGCGGCGATCAGCGCGCCATAGCCGCGACGGACGCGCCAGTTGAGGTCACTGTCCTCATAGGCGTCCCAGTCCAGCGTCGACATGTCCGTCAATTCGCAGCCATTGACGTAGGTCGAGACCGCGTCGATCATCGGATTCCAGCGGTTGCCCGGCTCGAGGCTGAGGCTCGCGGGTTCGTCCTTGCCCTTTTGCGCGGCCTGCCAGAGGCGCTCATAGAACGCCTCCATCGCGCGCATGAAATCGTCGCGCTCGGTTTGCGGAAAGGCGTTGCCGAAGGCGCGCTCGCGCCAGGGCGGCAGGGCGGTGTTGAGCTCGAATCCGAGCTGCTTCGCGATTGGAGCGAAGGAGTTCTTGTTGGCCGAGTGCAGCCAGCCGCAGCCGACGTCGAAGATGACCTCGGGCGAGGCCTGCACCGTCCAGGCGCGGCCGCCGAGCCGGTTACGCGCCTCCAGCACGACCACGGAAAGGCCGGAGCCCGCCAGCGCGTGCGCGGCACCAAGGCCGGCGGCACCGGCGCCGATGATCGCCACGTCGACGGAGGAGGGGAGGGAAGTCATAGGCGGGCTCTAGCACGTCTGTGATACGCGCTGAAGCCACCCCGCGCACAACTGTCATCGCCCGGCTTGACCGGGCGATCCAGTATTCCAGAGAAGCTAGTGATTTGCGGAGAAGCCGCGGCGTACTGGATTCCCCGCCTTCGCGGAGAATGACAGTTTCGTAGGGTGGGCAAAGGCGCACAGCGCCGTGCCCACCATCGCTCGCCAGTCGCAGTAGAAGTGGTGGGCACGCTTGCGCTTTGCCCACCCTACGGCACTGCGGCGTGCGGTAGCTTACGCCACCGCTTCCTTGGCCTTCTCCGCGCGCTTGCGCTCGTTCGGGTCGAGGTGTTTCTTGCGCAGGCGGATCGACTTCGGCGTGACCTCGACGAGCTCGTCGTCCTCGATATAGGCGAGCGCCTTTTCCAGGGTCATGCGGATCGGCGGGGTCAGGCGCACGGCTTCGTCCTTGGATGTCGTGCGGATGTTGGTGAGCTGCTTGCCCTTGAGCACGTTGATCTCGAGATCGTTGTCGCGGGTGTGCTCGCCGACGATCATGCCGCGATAGACCTTCCAGCCCGGTTCGATCATCATCGGGCCGCGGTCTTCCAACTTGAACATGGCGTAGGCCACGGCGTCGCCCTGGTCGTTGGAGATCAGGACGCCGTTGCGGCGGCCCTGGATCTCGCCCTTGTACGGGGCATAGCCGTGGAACAGGCGGTTCATGATCGCGGTGCCGCGGGTGTCAGTGAGCAGCTCGCCCTGATAGCCGATCAGGCCGCGGGTCGGCGCGTAGAACACCAGGCGCTGGCGGTTGCCGCCGGACGGCTTCATCTCGATCAGCTCGGCCTTGCGCTCGCTCATCTTCTGCACGACGACGCCGGAATGCTCCTCGTCGACATCGATGACGACCTCCTCGATCGGCTCCATGGTGGCGCCGGTCGCTTCATCCTTCTGGAACACGACGCGCGGGCGCGACACCGAGAGCTCAAAGCCCTCGCGGCGCATGGTCTCGATCAGGATCGCAAGCTGCAATTCGCCGCGGCCCGAGACTTCCATGGCGTCCTTGTCGGCGGCTTCGACGACGCGCAGCGCGACATTGCCCTCGGCTTCGCGCAAGAGACGGTCGCGGATCATGCGGCTCGTCACCTTGTCGCCTTCGGTGCCGGCGAGCGGAGAGTTGTTGACGATGAACGACATCGACACGGTCGGCGGATCGATCGGCTGTGCCGGCAGCGGCACCTCGACGGACGGATCGCAGAAGGTGTCGGCAACGGTGCCCTTGGTCAGACCCGCAATCGCAACGATGTCTCCGGCTTCGGCTTCATCGAGCGGGGTACGCTCCAGGCCACGGAACGCCAGGATCTTGGTGATGCGCCCGGATTCGACCAGCTTGCCGTCGGCGTTGAGCACCTTGACCTGCTGGTTCGGCTTCAGCACGCCGGAAGAAATGCGGCCGGTGATGATGCGGCCGAGATAGGGGTTGGCCTCCAGGATGGTGCCGATCATCTTGAACGGACCTTCCTCGACCTTCGGCGGCGCGACGTGGCGCAGGATCAGGTCGAACAGCGGCTCCATGCCCTTGTCCTTCGGACCCTCGGGGCTTTCGGCCATCCAGCCCTGCTTGGCCGACCCGTAGAGGATCGGGAAGTCGAGCTGCTCCTCGCTGGCATCTAACGCCGCGAACAGGTCGAACACCTCGTTGATGACTTCGGTCGGACGCGCGTCGGGACGGTCGACCTTGTTGATGACGACGATCGGCTTCAGGCCGACCTTGAGCGCCTTGGAGACCACGAACTTGGTCTGCGGCAGCGGGCCTTCGGCGGCGTCCACCAGCACCAGTGCGCCGTCCACCATGTTCAGGATGCGCTCGACCTCGCCGCCGAAATCGGCGTGGCCGGGGGTGTCGACGATGTTGACGCGGGTGTCCTTCCACTGCACCGAGGCCGCCTTGGCCAGGATGGTGATGCCGCGCTCGCGCTCCAGATCGTTGGAGTCCATGGCGCGCTCGGTCACCTTCTGGTTCTCGCGGAACGTGCCGGACTGCTGCAGGAGACGGTCGACCAGGGTCGTCTTGCCATGGTCGACGTGGGCGATGATGGCGACGTTGCGGAGGTTCATGAGTGAGCTTCTTTGCGTTCGAACAATGGGTTAAGCGCGATCTCGCCGGTCGGACCGGGACCTCTTCTCGAAACAACGCTGGAAGACTGGAAACGGGCGCTCGCCGCCCAAAAAGGAAGCCCGGCCATATCAGACCGGGCGCCCTACGCGTTGCGGCGCAATATATGCAAAAAACGCCAAAAAACAATGTGTTCTTTGGCCGTTGGTTGACTGAATTTTGTCCGGGAATTCCCGGGGCTTAGGGCTGGGTTCCGGGATGGGCGGGGGCCTTTCGCCCCCTGATGGCCGCCCAGATCAGGACGACGCCTCCGATGCCGACGACCAGTCCCAGGAAGACCAGCGGCGCGATGTCCGAGTCGATCTTGCCCCCGTCGATCACCGAAGCTCCGCCGAAGAGCAGGGCGCAGAGACCCGGAAGCAGCAGGATTACCCCTGAAATCACCATGAACGCGGTGAGGCAGCCGCTGCGTGGTTCAACGGGCGTCGAGACGGGCGGCAGAACCGGTGGTGGCGTATCGCTCATCGTGGTGCCTCCTCGCTCTGCCTTGCCTCGCGATAAGTCTGGCCTTCGAGTTCGGCACGAATGCCGTCAATCTTGCCGTTGCGGTAGAACAGATTGTAGGTGTCGAACGGAATGATCGCCCCCTGCTCCGTTACGAAATGGATGCAGCTGCGCTTGACGTTGCCGACGCAGAAATTGAAGCGATCGAGAAACTGCACGATGGTGACGCGGAACACGTTCTCGTAAGAGAGCCCTTGCGGCACCTCGAAGCTCGGCAGGCAGCACAGCAATTCGCAGACCCGCTCGCTGGTGTTCAGCGGCCCCGAGGACAGCGAAAACAGATCGACGAATTTCTCCCGCAGCACCGGATATTTCTCCGGGCTGATCGTGTTGGGCATCACGGCGACGAGCTGCTCCTGCGGTAACAGCGAGGTCAGCGGCAGCACCTTCTCGCCGTTGCGCAGGCCATAGCCGATCGAGATGCTTTCGGGGTTGCAAGGCAGCGGGATCATGTCCTTGTCGCCGAACACGCCGGTCTCAATCACGCGCTTGCGGATCTCCGACAGCATGATGCGATCGGTATTCTTGTCGAAATTCTCGTTGCGGCCGGCGTCCTGCACCGGTTGCAGCGTGACGCCGCGCACGCATTTCCAGGTGAGCGCATGACGGACGATGTCGCCGATCTCGGCATCATTGACGCCGCGCTTGATGGTCGCGACCAGCGTGGTCGAGACGCCGTAATGTTCGAGATTCTCCAGCGCCTGCTGGCGGATTTTGCGCAGGTCCGCCCCGCGCAGATTGATCAGCGCATCGCGCTGCAGCGAATCGAACTGGAGATAGACCTCCAGCCCGCGCTTGTTCTCGGCGAGCCGCGCCACGAAATCCTTCTCGCGGGCGATGCGCAGGCCGTTGGTGTTGATCATGACGTGGCGGATCGGGCGGGCACGCACGGCATCGAGGATCTCGAAGAAATCCGGATGCAGCGTCGGTTCGCCGCCCGAAATCTGCACCAGGTCGGGTTCGCCTTCGCTCGCGACCAGCGCGTCCAGCATCCGCTCGACCTTTACGAGCGGGGTGAATTTCGTGCGCGCGGGCGAGGAGTCGGCGAAGCACACCGGGCAAGTGAGATTGCAGTGCTCGGTGATCTCGATCAGCGCCAGGCAGGAATGCTGTTCGTGGTCGGCGCACAGGCCGCAATCATAGGGGCAGCCGAATTCCGTGCGCTGCTGGAATTGCAGCGGCCGATCGCCGGGCTTGATGAAGTCCTTGCACAGGCGCCAATAGGCCGCGTCCGTCGACACCAGCGTCGACTGGACGCCGTGCTGCTTGCAACGCTTTTCGTACCAGACCTCGTTGCCGAGAATCTGGATCTTGGTCGGCACCAGCTTCAGGCAGGTCTCGCAGAGGGACTGGGTCTGACCCCAGAAGATATAGGGACGCGACTTACGCAACGGCGCGTTCATGCAGGGATCTCGCTTTGGGCGCCGTCGCCAGCATGAATGCGGCGTAGAGAAGGATGGACAGCGACAGCAGGTGAAACAGCGTGAAGGGGCCGATCAGCGTGCCATAGGGCTTGAGGAATTCCCACAGGAAGCGCTGCGCTCCATAATAGATGAGGACGAGGTAGAAACCATTGGTGACCACAAACCCGTTTCGGTTCAAGGCCGCCAGCACATAGAGAAGCGCGAACACGCCCATGGCGGCGCTCTCATAGAGCTGCACCGGGTGCCGAAGGATGCCATCGCCGAAATCGTGCCCGAAGGGCAACCCCGTCGGCGTGCCGTAAGTGAAATCGTCGAGGCCTGCGAAGTAGCAGCCGAGCCGCCCGATCGCGATCCCGAGCGCCAGCGGCAAGGCAAAACGGGCCCCGGTTCGTATAGCGATGCCTGCGGACCATTTGTAGAGCTCGATCGCCACGATGCCGCCGGCGAGTGCGCCCTCGACCGAGCGCGCAATGCCGCTCTGGCCCGACAGCCACAGATTGATCGACCCGAACAGATAGGCACCGATGCCTGCGCCGAACACCAGCGCGGCGATGTAGGGCAGCGCGAAGGATTGCGCCGGAAATTCCAGGCGCCGTCGCGACAGCCAGTAGACGGCAGCTGCCGCCGCCAGCCACGCCGCGATGTCAAAGACGGTGTGAAGGAAAGCCCCGCTCATGCAGGGGAGAGCATAGCACGATCACGTTCGAAATAGGTTGCGCTCAAGGTGCGAGCCGCAAGCTAATGCATGGTGAAATCTGGTTCGGCGGACTGCCTGTTGTCCACCTCTCCCCGACGGGGAGAGGTCGGATTGCTCCTGGCGATGCGAAGCATCGTCCAGTGCAATCCGGGTGAGGGGCCGCGGCATCCAGTGAGACCAGATCCCCTCACCCGGATCGCATCTTCGATGCGCTCCGACCTCTCCCTACGGGAGAGGTGAACCGAGTCCTGAGCGCGCATCGATTCAACCAAATTCATCGTGCTCTAGCCATTAGGCCTGTTTGGGGTCGAGCGTGGTCGACCACAGCGCGACGTCGGCGCGGTCGCGCAGTGTCACCGTCATCTGGCCGGAGGCGCCGTCGATCTTGACGTGACCGAAGAACTGCATGCCGGCTGACGGTGGCAGATTCTGGTTGTCCTTGCCCGGTGCCTTGACGAAGCGGACTTCGGGTCCAAAGGTGTTGTCGAGCGCGTTCGGACCGAACGTGCCCGCGTGCAGCGGACCCGAGACGAACTCCCAGAACGGCTCGAAATCCTGGAATTGCGCCTTGTTCGGATCGTAATAATGCGCGGCGGCGTAGTGCACGTCCGCGGTCAGCCACACCGTGTTGCTGATCGGCGCCATCTTGATGAAGCGCAGGATGTCCGCGATCTCGAGCTCGCGGCCGCGCACCGGGCCGTCGCCTTGCGCGACTGCCTCCGAGCCACCCTTTGGTGTGTCCGATACGATGAGGCTGAGCGGCATGTCTGAGGCGATCACCTTCCAGGTCGCACGCGAATTGAGCAGGCCGCGCTTGAGCCAGGCGATCTGGTCGGGTCCGAGGAAGTAGCTGGCCGGTCCGTAAGTGGTCTCGAGATTGGCGCCGTTCGGACCGCGATAGCTGCGCTCGTCGAGCACGAACACGTCGAGATGCGGGCCGTAAGCGATCTGGCGATAGACCCGGCCCGGCTCATTGATGCTCTCGCGCATCGGATACATCCCGTGGAAGGCGCGAGCCGCGCGCGCCGCGAGCAGCGCGATGTTGCGCTCCTTGTAGGTAGCCGGCAGCTCCTTCGAGAGCGACCAGTTGTTGGTCACTTCGTGGTCGTCCCACTGCACGAAGATCGGCACCTCGGCATTGAAGGCGCGGAGATTGTCGTCGGTCAGATTGTATTTGTGCGCGGCGCGGAACTCGTCCAGCGTTTCCGCGACCTTGGCCTTTTCGGGGATCGTGACGTTCTTCCAGATCTTGCCGTCGGTGAGCTTCACCTCGGATTGGATCGGACTATCGGCGTAGATCGTATCGCCCGAGTGCAGGAAGAAATCCGGCCGGTGCTTGCGCATCGCGGCGAAGGTGAACATGCCGCCGTCTTCGGGGTTGATGCCCCAGCCCTGGCCGGCGACATCGCCACCCCAGACGAAACTGACGTCGCGGCGGTCGGCGGGCGCGGTGCGGAAGCGGCCGGTCACCGGCTCGCCCTCGACCGCGCTGTGCGAGAGATCGCGGAAGCGGACGCGATAAAAGATATCCTGGCCGCCCGGCAGGTTCTCGATCAGCATTTTTGCGGTGAAGTCGCTCTCGGGCAGCGCCGCGATCGGCGGCAGCGCACGGGCATCCCTGAACGACTCCGTCGTCGCCACCTCGACCAGCATCTGCGCCGGCCGGTCGGTGCGCGCCCAGACCACGCCGCCGTCGACGGTGACGTCGCCCGATTGCACGCCGTGGGTGACCGCAGGTCGGTCGGCCGCGCGCGACAGGTAAGGCATCGCGACCGCGCCAAGCGCGCCGGCGCTGGTCGTGAGCAAACGGCGGCGGGAGAATTTGATGTTCATGGGGAGATGATTTCGAAGCTGGGGTCGCGGGAAGGCTCGTCATTCCGGAGCGTGCCATCAGGCGCGAGTCCGGAATCCATTTCCCGTCGCGGATGCGGCGCGATGGATTCCGGGCTCGCGCATTGCGCGCCCCGGAACGACGGTGAACGTATATTGAGACAATGTGACGCAGCAATAACGCGCAGGCGCTACGCGTTGCCGGCGGCTCTGAACTGCGCGCCCGCGCGTTGCAGGTTCTGCGGCAGGCTGAACAGCACCGCCTTGCGGTCGGCAACGGCGGCGTGGAACTGGTCGAGTGCGATGTTGAACGCGGTGAGCGCAGCCTCCTCGATAGCGCCGTGATCGAAGCAGCGCAGCGTATCGCGCAAAATCTCGTCGGCCTCGGTTTGCATCTGATCGAGCTCTTCGGTCGTCTCGCTCTTGCGCGCGGTTGCGATCATGTCGAGCAGGCGGTCGCGCAAATGGCTGTTGTTGTCGCGCTCGTCCTTCTTCAGATAGCCGGCAAACCAGGCGCCAATCGAGCCCATGGCGGAGAGCGCCATCAGGCTCCACCAGATGTAATCGCTGTATTTGTCGAGAAAGGTTTTTTCCTCGCCGTCGACGAAGGCGGCGGCGCCGGGATGCACGGGGATCACTGCATCCTTGTCGGTGTCGGGTGTCTCGATCTTCGCTGCCAGCGGGAATTCCGCCACCAGTTGCTGGCGCACGGCGAAAAGCTGGCGCGTGAACGCCGCGATGGTGGTTTCGGACACACCTTTGCGCGCCACGATGTGGTGCGCGAAGCTGATCGTCTTGACCTCTTCGTCCGGACGATCGGGTGAGCCGCCGTAAGTGCCTGCGGGAATCTCCGAGGATTCGTAGACCGGATGGTTCTGCGCGATCGCGTCGGCGGAATCGATGGCGAGGAAGGTCGGCGTGCCGCCCTCCCTGACCGATGCCGCGATCGCGTCCCCCGTGATCTTGCTGTTGACGGGACCGGCCGCAAGATAGATGTCGGCCTTCTGCGCCTTGATCGCCTCGGCAACCTCGTTGGCCGGGAATTGCACGATCTCGACCTTGGCGGGATCGACGCCGTATTGCTGGAGGATCACCTTGAGCAGATTGACATTGGCCTGGGTGCGGCCGATGACGCCGATGCGATGGCCGGCGAGCTGTGCGATCTTGGTGATCTTGGCGCCCTTCTTCTTGCCCTTGCCCGGGACGGACCACAGCACCACGACGTTCTTGCGCAGCGTCGCAACCGCCTGTGCGTTCTTCGGCACATCGAGGTCGCCGCGCACGATGGCAAGATCGACCTTGCCTTCCGCGAGGGCATTGGCGCTGGCGGTGGCGCCGTCGGTCTGGATCGGGCGCAGCCGCACCTGGCTCTTGTTCTGCGTGAAAGCCTGGGTCAGCGCCTGCACGACCTTGACGTCATCGCTGTTGGCGGGACCAACCGCGATCTTCAGCGTCACCGGCCGCATCGCGAAGTAGTAACCGCCGGCGAGCGCACCGACGATCGCAAGCACGAGCGCCAGAGACACGAGCGCGGTCTTCCGCGCCGCGGATCGCGGCGAAGGCGGAGAGGGCGTTTCGGCCAGGTTCAATCCCCCGGTCATCGATCTCCCAAACAGACGCTTCAGGCTCAGTTTCATCTTGGCCGGCGATTTACGCCGGCAATTGTAGCAAATTTCTTGTCCGGAGGGGTTACATCTCCGTCATGGTTAGCGGATCGACGAAATCTCCCATGAACCGGGCCGCCGGCACGGTGTTGGGGTAAAGTTCCCCTGAATGACGGAGGCGATCATGGCAGAGCGGCTATCGGCGGAGGCGCGCAAGCAGGCGCTCGGCGGAATAACGGGCTGGGGCGAGATTTCCGGCCGCGACGCCATCGGGAAGACCTTTGTCTTCAAGGATTTCAACCAGGCCTTCGGCTTCATGACCCGCGCGGCGCTGGTCGCCGAGAAGATGGATCACCATCCCGAATGGCGCAACGTCTACAAGACGGTGGAGGTGGTGCTGTCGACCCACGAGGCCGGCGGCGTCACCGCGCGCGATATCGAGCTGGCCAAGGCGATGAACGCCATCGCCGGCTGACAGCTAGCTGACACTTGGCTGACACTTGGCTGACGTCTTGCAGGCCGCAGCCTCATCCCCATCTTGTGATCAGCAGGTGATGTGGCGATCCGCCGCTCCGCCTGAACGGGGAGTTTTCGAGCATGGCTGCCGAACACAGCGTCGGCTTTGAGCCCGCCGATCGGCTCGCGCAAGACCGGGAGGGCGTTCGCCGCCGCTTCTGGCGCAAGCTGAAGCGCGTCGCCGCGCAACTGCCGTTCGCCGAAGACCTGCTCGCCGCCTATTACTGCGCCTTCGACCGGCAGACGCCGCGCCATGTTCAGGCCTCGCTGCTCGGCGCGATCGCCTATTTCATCCTGCCATTCGACTTCGTCGCTGACGTGATGCCGATCCTCGGCTTCGCCGATGATGCCGCCGTGCTCGCCACCGCCATCCGCATGGTCGCCGGCCACATCACGAACGAGCACCGCGAGGCCGCTCGCGCCGCGCTGAAGCGCGGTGTAGAAGAGGCGGAGGCGGAAGTAGAGCTGGCGCAATAGCTTTCGCCATGCATTCCGCTGTCATTCCCCGCGAAGGCGGGGAATCCAGTACGCCGCGGCCTTTCGGTTCAATCACTGCTGTTTCGGAGTACTGGATCGCCCGGTCAAGCCGGGCGATGACAGCTGAGTGTGTGGATGGCGCTTGCGACACCATTGCTCGCAGCGACAACCGCTACTTCGCCCCCGCCCCCGCCCGCGCATTCGCCGCGTCCCAAGCCTGGAATTGCTTGAACAGCGCTTCCTTGTCCGCATCGGATACCTGCGCGGCCGCCGGGCTCTGCTTCAGGAACGCTTCGAAGCGCTGGCGCGTCACCGGCTCGACGCCGTGCTTGTCGAGCCATTGCTGCGCCACCGGCAATCTGTTCCAGCCCGACAGCGGCGCCGCGAGCGAGACCTCCTTCCACTTGGGATGGAAGGGCGGGTTCTGCAGCGTCGGAAATTTCGTGAAGAACGCGTCCACGAACAACGCAAGCTTGCGATAGCGCTCGGTGTTGGGCGCCCAATTGTACGCCGCAAGCACCGCAGGAACTGCAATGGTGTCCACGCTGTCGCCCTCCTTGATCAGGTTCGGATAGTCCTTGGCGGTCAGCGTTGCCGGCAGATAGTCGCTCTGGAGCGGCTTTGCATAGTCGACCTTCGCGAGATGGAAGCGGCCGTCATTGCCGAAGGTCGAGACCGACTTGTACGGCTTGCCGCCGACCACGATGACGGCGTCGATCTCGCCGGCCTTCAGCTTCTCCATCGCGATGCGCTGCTCGACATAGACGAATTTCGCCTTGATCCCGAGCCGCTCGAACACGGTGAGCGCCGTGACGAAGGTACCGCCGTTCGGCAGGTCCACGCTCACCGTCTTGCCTTCGAGGTCTTTGAGCGTCGCGACCGATCTCGGCGCGATCACCTGCATCTCCTCATTGTAGAGCTTCGTGACGTAGGTGAACTGCTTTTTGATGTCCTTGGCAAAACCCTTGCGCTCGAGATAGTCGAGCGTGTCGGCGCGCACGATGCCGAGATCGACACCTTGCAGGAACAAGATGTCGGCGACGCTCTGCACCGAGCCGCGGCCGACGATCGGCAGCACGCGGATCTTGTTGCCGTCGTCGAGCACCGAAGCGAGGTCGGCGCCGAATTGCACATAGGTGCCGCCGATCGTGCCGGTGATCAGCGTCACCGTGTTGGCGTTCAACGCCTGCTTGGTCGAGGTCGAGCCGAACTGGAAGATGGCCTTCAGGCCGTCCGAGACCTTGGCCGGATCGTACTCGGTCTGGTCGGCGCGTGCCGCAAAGGCACAGATCGTCATGATGGCGGCAAGCGCCATTCCCAAAGCGTTACGCATGATGTCCTCTAAAAATTAAATTACTAGTTCTGAAGCTGGACAAGGCGCTGCCGCGCCTCCGTCGATCCGAGTGCCGCGGCCTTCTGGTACCACTCGCGCGCGGCGGTCGCGTCGGCGGCGATGCGCCGCGTGTCGCTGGTGCCCAGCACGGCCGGGTCATAGGTCTGCGCCAGCAGGAACGCCGCTGTGGCATCCTGTGCATTGGCCGCGCGTTCGAGCAGCAGACGGGCTGCAGAAATGTCGCCAACCCCCAACAGGCTCTTCGCGCGCGTCATCAGCCCGGCCAGCGTGTCGGCGTCGAGCGTCTTGGCGGGCAGAGGAGGCGCAGGCGGCGGCGCCACCGGCGCGGGCTGAGGCACAGGCGTCTGGGCTTGCAGCGCGGTCTGATAGGCGGTCGCGATCGCTTCGCGGCTCGGCGTTGACGGTGCAGGGAGATCCTGCGCGTCAGCGCTCGCCAGCCTTGCGTCGGTCACGTGCGCCGGATCGTTGCGCGGGCTCTGCGGTACGGCCAGCGCATTGGCCGAGGCCACCACCTGCTCCAGCGCGGCACCCACCGAGCCACCGGCATCGAAGATGCCGCGAAGGTCGGACTGAAACAGCGCGGCCAGAACTGCCAGGGTGGATGCGACGAGAACCGCTGCCAGAACGCCCGCAAGAACACGCGGGACAATTCTGACCCGGGGACGCAATTCCAGCGGGGTATATTCGTCCGGGTCCGGGGCACCGAGCGGATCGGACAGGAACAGTGGTATTGGATCGTCCGGTGACAGATCGAGCCGTGCGGCGCGCGCACGGATGTAGGATGCGGTGGACGGGTGTGATGCGGCTTGATCGGAATCGAATGCCCTCGATTCCCTGGACGCACGGAAGGCCGTCGTCTCCATGGTGATGCTCCCCAAGACTGACACGACGCGGGGCATACCGGTTTCAGTTTTTTTGTTGTTGTCCAGGAGCGCCCAGCAAACTGGAACCGGTAAATCGCAGTTTGAATCAGTCCAAAAAGCGACGGCGATTGGGGCGAATCGGGAAAAATTTGGGTTTGATTCGGGCGAGGTTGCGGAATGCACCGCAATTTTGCCAGCGGTGGTTGAGGAGACCTTACCAAGTGGCGACGTGCGAGTGGAGTGCCATCAACTCAGCTGTCATGCCCCGGCTTGCCGCCTTCGCCAAAGCTTCGGCGGCCGAGCACCCTTGTGGCCCCGGCGTAGCCTTGGCGGAGCCGGGGCCGCGGCATCAAGTCGCCGCGGCCTGTCGATCTTTCGCAATCGTCTCGGAGTACTGGATCGCCCGGTCAAGCCGGGCGATGACAGTTGAGTGTGTTGAAACAGCCTCGTGATGACACGGTCATCACGGATGCAGAATCACCTTCCCCATCGCCTGACGCCCTGCGAGCACCTTCAACGCGTCCGCGGTCTGGGCCAGCGGGAAGGTGCGGTCGACATGCGATGAGATCTTGCCTTCCGCCGTCCACTTCACGAGCTTCTCCAGATTGGCACGGTTCTTGGCCGGGTTGAGCCGGGTCCAGGCGCCCCAGAACACGCCGCGGATGTCGCAACCCTTCAGCAGTGCGAGGTTCAGCGGCATCTTCGGAATGTCGCCGGCGGCAAAGCCGATCACGAGGAAGCGGCCTTCCCAGGCGATCGAGCGCAGCGCCTGCTCGGCATAGGCGCCGCCCACGGGATCGAAGATGATGTCGACGCCTTTGCCATCGGTGAGCTTGCGCAAGCCTTCCTTCAAATCTTCCTTGGCGTAGTTGAGCGTCAGCTCTGCGCCATGCGCCCTCGCGAATTCGAGCTTCTCGTCCGACGAAGCGCAGGCGATCACCTTCAGGCCCATCAGCTTGCCGAGCTCGCAGGCAGCAAGGCCGGTGCCGCCGGCCGCGCCCAGCACCGCGAGCGTTTCGCCGGGCTTCGGGCTCGCGCGATCTTCCAGCGCATGCAGCGCAGTGCCGTAGATGATGATGATGCCGGCGGCGCGATCATAATCGAGATTGTCGGGGATCTTCACGATCGATGCCGCCGGCAGTGCGATCTTCTCGCGTGCGCCGTTGTGGCCGCAGGAGGCGACGACGCGATCGCCAACCTTCAGGTCAGTGACGCCAGCGCCGATGCTCTCGATCACGCCGGCGACCTCGGCGGCCGGCGAGAACGGGAACGGCGGCTTGATCTGATACTTGCCCTGGATCATCAGGATATCGAAGAAGTTCAGCGCCGCCGCCTTGATCGCGATCACGGCTTCGCCGGGCCCTGCCACCGGATCCGGCACGTCAGCCAGAACGAGATCGTCGGGCTGGCAATATTGCGAGCAGAGGATGGCTTTCATGGCGGCACCTGGGCGTTTCGAGTGGAATTATAGTTGGCCCGGTTTTGCCGGATTTAGGCACGGGCGACAATCCGGTTTCTTTGCCAAAGCGACGCGCCGGCCTATCCTCACGTCATTGCGAGCGCAGCGAAGCAATCCAGAGTCCGTGCGGCGGAAATAGTCTGGATTGTTTCGCGGCGCTCGCAATGACGGAGCGAGAAGGAAAGAGGATTCAAACGATGTTTGAAACAAGCCTGCTCAAGGACAAGCGCATCCTCGTCACCGGTGGCGGCTCGGGCCTCGGCGCTGCGATGGGCCGTCGCTTCCTCGCGCTTGGCGCCGAGCTCGTGATCTGCGGCCGCAAGCTCGATCGGCTCGAGGCAACGGCGAGTGAGGTGCGCGCACAGACCGGCGGCAAGGTTACGACCATCGCCTGCGACATCCGCGACGGTGCGGCCGTCGACGATATGATGGATCAGATCTGGCGCGAGGCGCCGCTCGATATCCTCGTCAACAACGCCGCCGCGACCTTCATCGCGCAGAGCGAGCATCTCTCCTTCCGCGCGGCGGACGCGATCCTCGCGCCCACGCTGCACGGCGCGATGTATTGCACGCTCGCCGCCGGCAGGCGCTGGATCGAGGGCAAGCATGGCGGCGTCGTGCTCTCGATCCTCTCGACCTCGACCATCACCGGCCGCGCCTTCACCGTGCCCTCGGCGATGGCGAAGTCGGCGGTGCTGGCGATGACCAAAAGTCTCGCCGTGGAATGGGGCCCGAAGGGCATCCGCACCGTCGCCATCGCGCCGGGACCGTTCCCGACCGCCGGCGCATCGGGGCAGCTCCGCCCCGAGGGCCGCGACGAAGGCTGGACCGCGCGCAACCCCCTCGGCCGCACCGGCGAGCACGGCGAACTTGCCGACCTCGCCAGCTTCCTGGTCTCGGACCGTGCCGGCTATATCAATGGCGAGATGGTGGTGATCGACGGCGGCGCGCATTTGCGCAGTTCCGGCGCCGAGGACCTGCTCGGCTGGAGCGAGGCGCAATGGGCTGCGCAGCGCGCCGCGCGATCCAGGGCCTAGTGCTGACAAACCTGCTAACTGCCTTCCCAAATTGGACTTTCCCGGCTATCCCTGCCCGGGGACAAAACGCGGCCGGGCCATCTTCCAGTCACAATATTGAGGGAACCACTCCAGCATGTGGCGGGTGCTAGCTTTCGTTTTGATGATCGGCATGATGACGTGCGGGATCGCCGATCTCGCGCGGGCGCAGACGACGCAACCGGCGCCGAAGGCGACACCGAAGCCAGCCGCGCCGGCGGCCAATACCCACGCAAAGACGGCTGCAAAGCCCGAGAGCAAACCGGCCGCCCCGACCGCGGCGGTTGCGGGCGGCGCGGAGCCAACCCTGATCGGCCAGTTCGGCACCTGGGGCGCCTATTCGGCCACGCCCAACGGCAAGAAGGTTTGCTTCGCGCTGGCCAAGCCCTCGTCGTCGAAGACCAACCCGCCGAACCGGCCGCGCGATCCTGCCTATGCGTTCGTGTCGACCCGGCCGGCCGAGAAGGTCAATAACGAAGTCTCGGTCATGATCGGCTATGCGCTGAAACCGGGCTCGGAATCGACGGTCGAGGTCGGCGGCGCTGCTTTCGCCATGTATACGCAGGGCGACGGCCTCTGGATCAAGAACGCGGCCGAGGAGGAGCGGATGGTCGAAGCCATGCGCAAATCCGCCGATCTCGTGGTCAAGGGCGTCTCGGCCAAGGGCACCGAGACGACCGACACCTTCTCGCTGAAGGGCCTCGCCCAGGCGCTCGATAAGATCGCCCAGGACTGCAGGCGCTGAGCCCGACGGCGTTAAGGCTGCGGGCGATAAGGTCGCAATCGGCTGTTCCGGTTGCTATATAGGGGTTATCCCAAAGGTGCTGCCGTCATGCCCGGGCTTGTCCCGGCCATCCACGCGCTGGCTCCGGGCGGGAAAGAACGTGGATGCCCGGGACAAGCCCGGGCATGACGAGACAGCAGCAATCTCAGGCAACCGATGACCGAGCCGCACAACGCAACATTGGTGGAGAAGACTCCGCTCGAAACCTATGTGCCGCCGGCAAAACCGTCGCTGATCGGCCTGTCGCGCAGCGATCTTGCCGATCGCCTCGGCGAGATCGGCGTTGCACCGGCGCAGCGCAAGATGCGCGTGCAACAGCTGTGGCACTGGCTCTATTTCCGCGGCGCCCAAAACTTCGACGAGATGACATCGATCTCGAAAGGCATTCGCGCCGAGCTCGCGCAGCATTTCACGGTCGACCGGCCCGAGGTCGTGGCCGAACAGATCTCCAACGACGGTACCCGCAAATGGCTGCTGCGGCTGCCGAGCGGCGACAATGTCGAGAAGGCGCACGAAGTCGAGTGCGTCTACATCCCCGAGACCGACCGCGGCACGCTCTGCGTCTCCTCGCAGGTCGGCTGCACCCTGAACTGCGCCTTCTGTCACACCGGAACGCAGCGCCTCGTGCGCAACCTCACCGCCGGCGAGATCGTGGGACAGGTGATGGTCGCGCGGGATCGCCTGAATGATTGGGCCGATCGCGAGGACGGCACGCGCCGCGTCACCAACATCGTGATGATGGGCATGGGCGAGCCTCTCTACAATTTCGACGCGGTGCGCGATGCGCTGCTGATCGTCGGCGACAACGAAGGCATCGGCATCTCCCGGCGCCGCATCACGCTGTCGACCTCGGGCGTGGTGCCGAACATCGTCCGCGCCGGCGAGGAGATCGGTGTCATGCTCGCGATCTCGCTGCATGCGGTGCGCGACGAGCTGCGCAACGAGCTTGTGCCGCTCAACCGCAAATATCCGATCAAGGAGCTGCTGCAGGCCTGCCGCGACTATCCCGGTGCCTCGAACGCGCGCCGCATCACCTTCGAATATGTGATGCTCAAGGGCGTCAATGATTCGCTCGATGACGCGAAGCTGCTGGTAAAGATGCTCAAGGGCATTCCCGCCAAGATCAACCTGATCCCGTTCAACCCCTGGCCCGGCACCGCCTATGAATGTTCGGACTGGGATCAGATCGAAAAGTTCTCCGAATACATCTTCAATGCCGGCTATTCCTCGCCGGTACGCACCCCGCGCGGCCGCGATATCCTCGCCGCCTGCGGCCAACTCAAGTCGGAGACGGAAAAGCTCTCGGCGCGCGAACGCCAGGCGCTGCGCGCCATGGCGATGACGGACTAGCGGATCATGCTCGCGCTCTCGCATCCTCGTCATTGCGAGGAGCGTGGCGACGAAGCAATCCAGACTGTCTCCCCGGACGCATCTCTGGATTGCTTCGCTTCGCTCGCAATGACGGTCATGATGGCTTTCCGCGCATGTCCCTGATCGGCCGCCTCGTCGTCATCTTCATCGGCTTCCTCGCCGCCTGTTTCGTCGGCGGCATGATCGTGGTCGTCGCGCTATTGTTTCCGGAATTCGCCGATCTCGGCGCAGGTCCCGTCGATCAGGGCGCGATCGACGTCCTGCTCGGTTTCGGCTTCATCTTCGTCTCGGGCTTTGCCTTGGTGCCGGCGGCGGTGATCGTCGCAATCACCGAAGCGCTCTACATCCGCAGCGCGCTCGCTTACGCCGTCGGCGGCGGCCTCGTCGGGCTCGCCTGCTATCTCGGCCTCGTTCCCTTTCACGCCGACACGTTGCAGTTCGAGGGCATCGTGCGGCGGCATCTGGAGATCATGACCGGAGCCGGCATCGTCTCCGGCGTGGTCTACTGGTTGATCGCCGGCCGCAACGCCGGCGCCTGGCGCGATCCGCCGCCCCCGCGCCGGCCGCCCCCGCCGCTGCCGTCGCAGTCGCGATCATCCAATTAGAGCATTATGGAGATCAATATGGAGGAGGTCTGGACCGCTCCTTGGTATGCCGTCATCGACAAGCATGTCTGCAAGGCTTGGGAAGACGAGCTTCGCAAGGAGATTGGTCCGGAACATCCACTCTGGAATTGCGGCCTGCGGCTAATTGCTCGCCGTGATGATCGCGACGATGCCATTTTTCTCGTCGGTGACGGGCGAGTTGCTGAAGTGCATTTGACTTGGAGTGGCAAGCCCGAGCGCAGCCCATGGCCGCGAACGGCCATCTTCGCGAATATGGGTCAATGGCGTGCGGCAAGGTCAGCAAGCGATGAAACATAGCGCGGGCACCTTGTCGCCGGGCCTTTCCATAGGGCGCCCACTCCGCTAAACCGCGCGCCATGAACCGGACTGGACTCTTCGTCGCCCTGGCGCTGTGGCTCGTGATCGGCCTCGTCTTCGGCCTCTATCCCGAGCTCGATCTCAAGCTCGCCTCGCTGTTCTTCGATCCCCAGACCAAGACGTTCCCGCTCAAGCTGAACGGCTGGGCCAGCTTCGCGCGTGACGCGGCGATGTGGGTCGCCTGGGCCTTCGCATTGCCGTCGCTCGTCGCGCTCGTGGTCAAGATGGTCCGGCCCGACCGGCCGCTAATGGTGTCGGGGCGCGCGATCATTTTCCTGCTGGTGACGCTGACCATGTCGGCCGGCATTCTGACCAACCTGACCTTCAAGACCTATTGGGGACGCCCGCGGCCGGTGGTGGTGACGCAATTTGCCGGCGACCAGCAGTTCGTGCCGTGGTGGGATCCGCGCGGCGGCTGCGCGCGCAACTGCTCGTTCTTCTCGGGCGAGGGCGCGACCGCGTTCTGGACACTGGCGCCGGCCGCGCTGGCCCCGCCGGCATGGCGGCCGCTCGCCTATGCCGGAGCGGTTATCTTCGGCGTTGTGACCAGCGGGCTGCGTATGGCCTTCGGCGGACATTTCTTCACCGATGTGGCGATTGCCGGGCTCGTCAGTTTCGTGGTGATCTGGTTTGCCTACGCGCTGATTTACCGCTGGCCGCGGACGCGGTTTTCGGACGCGGCGGTCGACGCCGCGCTGACCCGGCTGAACTGGCCCGCCTACCAGCTCCGCCAGCGCCTGTTCGGCCGCAAGACGGGTCCCGAGCCGTCGATTTGAGTCATGATTTGAGCCATTAAATGGGTGCCGAGGCGTGCGAAATTTGATATTCGCGCGGTCAAACCCGCCCTGACATCAGCCCTTGTGACCCGATTGGAAGCGCCATGACCACCATCCTGAAAAGCCTGCCCAAGGGAGAGAAAGTCGGCATCGCTTTTTCGGGCGGGCTCGACACCAGCGCGGCGCTGCTCTGGATGAAGCAGAAGGGCGCGCGCTGCTACGCCTACACCGCCAATCTCGGCCAGCCGGATGAAGCCGACTACAACGAGATCCCGCGCAAGGCGCAGGAGTTCGGCGCCGAGAAGGCCCGGCTCGTCGATTGCCGCACGCAGCTCGTCCACGAAGGCATCGCCGCGATCCAGTCGGGCGCCTTCCACATCTCGACCGGCGGCATCACCTACTTCAACACCACCCCGCTCGGCCGCGCCGTCACTGGCACGATGCTGGTCGCGGCGATGAAGGAAGACGGCGTCAACATCTGGGGCGACGGCTCGACCTTCAAGGGCAACGACATCGAGCGCTTCTACCGCTACGGCCTGCTCACCAATCCCGGCCTGAAGATCTACAAGCCCTGGCTCGACCAGCAGTTCATCGACGAGCTCGGCGGCCGCGCCGAGATGTCGGCGTTCATGACGGCGCAAGGCTTCGCCTACAAGATGAGCGCCGAGAAGGCGTATTCGACCGACAGCAATCTGCTCGGCGCCACGCACGAAGCCAAGGATCTCGAGAGCCTCGACAGCGGCATCAAGATCGTCAACCCGATCATGGGCGTGCCGTTCTGGCGCGACGACTGCGCCGTCAAGGCCGAGAAGGTCGTGGTGCGTTTCGAGGAAGGCCAGCCGGTTGCGCTCAATGGCCAGACCTTCTCCGATCCCGTCGCGCTGTTCCTCGAAGCCAATGCGATCGGCGGACGCCACGGCCTCGGCATGAGCGATCAGATCGAGAACCGCATCATCGAGGCCAAGAGCCGCGGCATCTATGAAGCCCCCGGCATGGCGCTGCTGCACATCGCCTATGAGCGCCTCGTCACCGGCATCCACAACGAGGACACCATCGAGCAGTACCGCATCAGCGGCATGCGTCTCGGCCGTTTGCTGTATCAGGGCCGCTGGTTCGACTCGCAGGCCCTGATGCTGCGCGAGACCGCGCAGCGCTGGGTCGCGCGCGCCGTCACCGGTGAGGTCACGCTGGAGCTGCGCCGCGGCAACGACTATTCGATCCTCAACACCGAGAGCCCCAACCTCACCTATGCGCCGGAGCGGCTCAGCATGGAAAAGGTCGAGGACGCCGCCTTCACGCCGGCCGACCGCATCGGCCAGCTCACCATGCGCAATCTCGACATCGCCGACACGCGCACCAAGCTGAAGCTCTACAGCGACACCGGCCTGCTCTCGGGCAGCGAAGGCTCGCAGATCTTCCGGCTGGAGAGCGACAAGGGCTGAGATTCTCGTAGCCTGGATGGAGCGCAGCGAAATCCAGGAATCTTGCCGCTCGTCGAGAACCCCGGACTACGCTGCGCTCCATCCGGGCTACGCCTAAAAACAAAAATGGCCGGGATCGCTCCCGGCCATTTGCATTTGTGCTTCGCCTCAGCGCGGCGGCGCGGTGCCGGGCGGGGGCGGCGGCAGCGAGGCCTGGCCGCCATTGAGCAGCGGCGTGATGCGGCGGACGGTGACGCGCCGGTTGATCCGGCTCGGCCCTTGCGTCTGCTCCTTCAGATACTGCTCGCCGTAGCCCTGCGATGTCAGGTTCTCCGCGGGTACATTGAACTGCTGCGTCAGCAACTCGGCCGCAGACTGCGCACGGCGGTCCGACAGCGACAGATTGTCGACGTCGTTGCCGACCGCGTCGGTATGTCCCTCGATCAGGAACACCTCGCGCGGGTTGCGCTGGATCGCCTGGTTGAGGCCATCGGCGATCACCTGCAGCCGGGCCGCCTGGTCCGGCGGGATGGTCCACGATCCCGTCTCGAAGTTGATCGTGTTGACGTCGATGCTCGGCATCTGCATGCGAACATTGGGGCTGTAGCGGATCTCGTCGAGCGAGTAACGCCGTTCGATCCGCTGCACCGGCGGTGCCTGCATGGTCGCGTAGATCACGTCCGGCGACGCCTCCTCGGCATCGACGATGTAGCGATCATAGGGGATGTTCACGACCGGTGGCGGCACGTCGACATAGAAGCCGCCGACCGCGCGCGGATCGCGGTAGCTGTTGTCGATGATGACGATCTCGCGCCCGCCGGGATCCCTGCGGATCCGCCGCAGCAGCGAACCGTCTGCACCGACCACGGTGATCACCTCGCTGCCGTCGGGACGGACCACGACGGTGCGGGTCTCGCCGCCGACAGTGTCGGTACGGATATCGCGGGCGCCGTAGCGGAAGCGATAGAGATCGTTGCCGCGGACATAGGCCTGCCCACCCGGATCGCGGATGATGATGCGGTCCGGCTCGGTGTAGACGGTGCGGCCGCCTTCGACGACCTCGCGGCGCTGGTTGTGGAGGTCGGCAATGGTGGCGCCGATCACGGCGCCGGCCACCACGCCCGCACCGACCGCGAGCGGCGTCAGGTCACGCTGTGGCGGACGCGGCGGTGGCGGCAAGGGTGCTGCGACCGTCGGTGCGGCCCGGAAGGCCGGCGCAACCGTGGGCGGAGCGTATTGCGCCCGGTTCGGCGGCGGCGCTGCGGCCGGCGTGCCGGGCACGACGGTCGGTGCTGCTGCACCGGCTGGAGCCGGAGGCCGAGGCGGGAGGCCGCCGGCCTGGGGCGGTGCAGCCGGAGTTCCGGCAGCGGGCGCGCCTGCAGGCGGCGTCCCACCCTGAGGGCCAGGGGTCGGCGTCGCGCCCGGGGTTGCGCCGGGAGCAGGCGTCGGTGCTGCACCGGGACGTCCGGGCGGAGGCGTCGGCGTGCCGCCACCTGGTGCCGGCGTGGCCGTTGGAGCCGGCGACGGTGATCCTGCAGCCGGAGGCGTGCCGGGACGTGCGCCGGGCGGCGGCGCGCCTGGGCGGCCCGGCGGCGGAGCCGCGGGCGTGCTGCCGGGGGCCGGAGTCGCAGTCGGCGCGGGAGTCGGTGTCGGTGTGGTCGCCGGGGCAGGTGCGCCCGGGCGAGCCGCGGGCGCTGCTGCCGGAGCAGGGGGCGTCGCTGTGGGCGCAGGCCGCCCTGCGGGACCCGCTGCCGGAGGCGGCGGCGTCGGAGTCGGGCGAGCCGCAGGCGGCGGTGGTGTGGGCGCGTGTTGCTGCGGCGCCGCGGCCGGCGGTGGCGAAGGCTGCTTCGCGGCAGGCGGCGGGGGTGGCGGCGTGGGAGACGGACGCGCTGCAGGCGGTGCCGGAGGGGGCGGGGTCGGCGCATGCTGCTGCGGCGCCGCGGCCGGCGGCGGTGAGGGCGGCTTCGGTGCGGCAGGCGGCGGGGGTGGTGGCGGCGGAGCCGGACGGGCCGCAGGTGGAGGCGACGGCGGTGGCGGCGTTGCCGGGCGCGGCGGTGCGGCCGCCGGCGGAGGCGCGGCGGGCGGATGGGGCGGTGCAGCCGCAGGCGGCGGTGTGGCCGGGCGCGCGGGCGGCGCGGCCGCAGGCGGTCCCTTCGGCGGCTGCTTCGGTTTTCCGTCAGGGCCCGTCTCTTGTGGCTGGGCCTGTGCGACGACGAGCGGCGGCGCACTTTGCGCATGCGATGCGGAGCTTGCGAATTGCATCGCGGTCAGAGCCGTCGTTGCAAGCAGCACGAAACGAAGGTTGGTCATGGTGGTGAACTTCCCCGGGAAGGTTCTTTGACGAAGTGTTGGGATGAACAGCTACGCGTTAGGCCGGAATGTGGCGGGCCAAGCGGTCGCGGCCCGATTTATTTCTGCACGCAAATCACCTCACTATGACGACGTTCATTGCGCATTCAGACGCAGGTTGCAATCGCCCCACATGTGATCGCTCGCCTCATGTGGGGTCCCGCGGCGAAGGTGCGTCCGTCGCAGGATTGGGCGTGAGCGGTCCGTTCGGTCCGCGTCGTGGAATCTCTTCGGGAACGTGCGGCGGCAATTCATCCGGTCGCGGTGTTTCGCCAGGCTCGTGCATCGGCGGCGTGATGTCGGGTTGCGGATTGCCCGGCGGAATTCCAGGAGGCGGCTCGGTCGGAGTCCCCGGTGTTGTCGGCGGAATCTCAGGCGGCTCGATCGGCATCGGCACCTTCGTGAATCAATTGTCCAGAGGACGATAACGATGATGCCGTGCCGATGTTCCCTTTTCGCGTGGTGTGGAACGCGGCTTATTCCGGTGCGTGACAGACCGCCTCGATGTTGTGCCCGTCGGGATCGAGCACGAACGCTCCGTAGTAGTTCGCATGATAATGCGGGCGGATGCCGGGCGGGCCGTTGTCGCGCCCGCCCGCCGCGATTGCCGCCTTGTGGAACGCGTCCACCGTGGCACGGTCCTTGGCGTGAATGGCGACGTGCACCGGCTTATTCATCGCGCCTTCGCCGCCGATCCAGAAATCGGGCTTGCCGTCGGGGCCAAAACCTGCGGCCGCGGCGTGCCCGGTCTGCTCTGCCGTCACTTCCATGATCAGGCTGTAGCCGAGCGGCGCCAGCGCCTTGGCGTAGAACGCCTTGGCGCGCTCATAGTCGGAGACGGAGAAACCCATGTGATCAATCATCGCAACCTCCGCTGTTCGTCCCTGTCAGCGCGACAGGAACGTATTGCTCCGCGTCTTGCGCGCGATGGCAAAGCCGCGCGCGACCATGTCGGCAATACAATCCTGCTGCCATTCGTTTTGTGACAGGTGCTCGATGACGACCGCGTGCGGCCACAGCGATTTCGGCGCGTCGCGGAAGAAGCCGATCAGCACCCGGTCCTCAAAGCCCTCGACGTCGATCTTGAGCGAATCGACTTGCGTGACGCCGGCTTCGTCGA
Source organism: Bradyrhizobium sp. Rc2d (assembly GCF_900099855.1). Lineage (NCBI taxonomy): Bacteria > Pseudomonadati > Pseudomonadota > Alphaproteobacteria > Hyphomicrobiales > Nitrobacteraceae > Bradyrhizobium > Bradyrhizobium sp. Rc2d. Next base: position 294,749 of record NZ_FNCU01000004.1, read on the forward strand.
GAATGCGCGTCAGCCGCAGTGACGGGACCTTGATGGCCTCGGCGCTCACGGCGCCGGTGACGACGTGGGTAGCACCGAGATTGCCGCCGCCGCTTTCGATCATCAGCTCGCCGTCGCTGTCGCCTGCCGCGGCCTGCACCAGGCGCACCTGCGTCGCTTTCGATGCGGCGTGATTGAACGCGAGCCGCGCAAATGTCGTCGGATGTGGTTCGATCGCAACGACCTTGCCTTTGGTGCCGACCTGCCGCGCCATCACCAGCGCAAACGTGCCGACATTGGCGCCGACGTCGACGAACGTGCCGCCCGCCGGGGTGTGCTGACGCAGGAAATCGAGCTCGTCGAGATTGTAGTCGGGATTGAACAGTGCGCCGCGCTCGGTCGCACTGCCCTGGTGATAGAAGCGGAACGAGGCGCCCTGATACTGCACGTCGACCGGACCGCCGCGCAGCAGGTTGACCAGTCGCGACATCCAGGGCCGGAAGGCGCCGCGCTTCAGCCCAGACTGTTGGGCGAGGCGAATGAGCGCGGCCTGCGCCGCATTCGGCGCAAACGCGCCGAACGGCGCGGACGAAGGGGCGTTGTCGGTCAAGCCAGAAGGTCCTCGTTGCAGGCGGCGCATGCATAGCCGGTTTTGATGAGGACTCCAACGGCGGGTTGTAGCCTGGATGGAGCGTAGCGTAATCCAGGATTCTCGCGTCTGGGGGACCTGTCCCGGATTGCGCTGCGCTCCATCCGGGCTACGGGCCTCACGCCGCCTTTTTCGGCGAGGCCATGCGCTGGCGCAGGATGCGGCCGAGCAGCTTGCGCTTGCCTTTGCGCGGGATCAGGTCGACGTCGCTGACGAGCTTGGCGCCGCTCTTGCGGCGCTCCAGCACGATCTTGCGGCTGTGGAAGGCCTCGAGCTCGGCGCGATGCGCGACGCTGACGATGGTCGCCTTCGGCAGCTCGTCGGTGACCATCTTCATCATCTTGTCCTGGCTCTTCTCGTCGAGCGCGGATGTGGCCTCGTCGAGCACGACGATGTCGGGGCTGTGCAGCAACAGCCGCGCAAAGGCGAGGCGCTGCTTCTCGCCGCCTGATAGCGTCTGGTCCCACGGCGCCTCCTCCTCGATCTTCTCCTTGAGGTGAGCGAGACCGACCTTGCGCAGGACCTGGCCGATCTCCTCGATCGTCCAGTCGTCGGCGGCACCGGGATAGGCGACCGCGCGGCGCAGCGATCCCGAGGGCACGTAGGGCCGCTGCGGCAGCATGAACAGCCGCCGGTCGGGATGGAAATTGACGCTGCCGCCGCCCCACGGCCAGAGCCCTGCGATGGCGCGCACCAGCGTGCTCTTGCCGGTGCCGGATTCGCCCGCGACCAGAAGCCGCTCGCCCGGTTCGATCACCACTTCGGTCTCGCCGACCACCGCGGTGCCGTCGTCGAGCGTGACGGAAAGGTCTTTCAACTCCAGCATGGCATCATTGCCGGTCTCGCCGCGCTGGATGCGGCCAAGGCCATCGCCCTGCTCGGCGCGCTCGAGGCCGTCGAGCGACATCATCAACGAGGCGATGCGGCGCGCGCAGGCGTTCCAGTCGGCAAGCCGCGGATAATTGTCGACCAGCCAGCCGAACGCGCTCTGCACGATGGTGAAGGCGGAGGCCGCCTGCATCACCTGACCCAGCGTCATGCTGCCGTCGAGGAATTTTGGCGCACAGAGCAGGAGAGGGACCACGGGCGCAACCAGGCTGGAGCCCTGCGAGACAAGCGTCGTGCGCATGTGTTGTCCGGCCAGGCGCGCCCATTGCCGAAGCACGCTGGTGAAATTGCGGTCGATGCCATCGCGTTCCTCCTCTTCGCCGCCGAGCAGCGCGATGCTCTCGCCGTGCTCGCGCACGCGCGTCAGCGTGTAGCGGAAATCGGCTTCGGCCTGGTTCTTGTCTTCGGAGATCTGCACGAAGCGGCGGCCGATCACCACGATCGAGCTGGACGCGATCGCGGCGTAGAGGATCGCGGCGATCACCAGGAATCCGGGAATGGTGATGCTTGAGCCGCCGAGCGTGACGGTGAGCGCGCCGCCGATGGTCCAGAGCACGATGATGAAGGTCACGGCCGATAGCAGCGCCGACGTCACGCCGGCGAGGAAATCGACCGGCGAGTCGGTCGCAATGCGCAAATCCTCGGCGATGCGGTATTCGGGATTATTGTGGTCGCCGCCGACGAGGTTGAGCTGATAATAGCGGCCGTTGGCAAGCCAGCGTGTCAGCACGCTTGCCGTGAGCCAGGCGCGCCAGCGCCGCTGAATGCTCATGCGCGCAAACACCTGGGCGACGCCGAGCGCGATGCTGCCGATCGCGAGCGGGAAGAACATTGCGCTGAGATGGAAGACACTCGTCGCATCGCGCTGCTCGATGGCGTCGAAGATGGCGCGATTCCAGACGTTGATACCGTACTGGAAGCCGACGGTCAGGATGATCAGCACGCCGAGGCCGATCGAGAACGGCCAGGCCAGGCGGTCGCCGTTACGGCCCCAGAAGTCGCGCGCGCTGATCCAGAAGCGCGTCAGCAGATAATCTTTGCGGACCTGTTCGGCTTCCTCGGGTGATAGTTCGGGGTCGGGTTCGAGCAGCTCGGGAGGCGGCGGCGGTGCCACTTCATCGCCGTTCTCGCCTTTGATCTCTCCAATGGGCGGCTTCTCGCCCTGTTCGCGCTTCACGGCGGGCTTGTGCATGGGCGGACAACGCGAAGGAAATCAACCGGTTCCCTTCGGTTCCGATCACCGAATCATTCGGCGGCGCCATCTCGCACACGTCGCAGCCGTGCGGCCCGGTGCAGAACGCGCGACAACTCTTCGATCGAATAGGGCTTCTGCACGAGATCGAAGCCGGCAGCGCCATCCTGCGACAGGGCCTGGCTGTAGCCCGTGGTCAGCACGACAGGCACGCCGATGCCGCGGTCGCGGACCGCCTGCGCCAGGTCGAGCCCGGTCATCCCGGGCATCACCACGTCCGAGAACACGACGTCGAAACGATTGGCGTCCACGATGAGCTCGGCAAGTGCATCGGTCGCATTGTCGACCAGCGTGATGCTGTAGCCGATCTCGGTGAGGCCGTCGGCGGCAAAATTGGCGAGCTCGATGTTGTCCTCGACCACCAGCACCGACATGCCACTGCCGGCCACCGCCGGCGCCGTGTTCGGCGCCAGCCGCTGCGACCGCAGGTCCGGCGGCACGCGCGGCAGATAGAGCGAGAAGGTGCTGCCTTGCCCCACCTCGCTCGTGACCGTCACCTCGCCGCCGGATTGCCGAGCGAAGCCGAACACCTGGGACAGGCCGAGACCGGTGCCGTGGCCGACCTGCTTGGTGGTGAAGAACGGCTCGAAGATGCGCCCGAGTCGCGCCGCAGGAATGCCGATCCCGGTGTCGCTGACGGTGACGCGGACGAAGCCATGGTTGCCGGAGACAGGAGCCAGCGTGTCCGGAATGGTCATCGCGGCCTCGACCTCGAAGATGATCCTGCCCTTGCCCTGCATCGCATCGCGCGCGTTGGTCGCCATGTTGATCAGTGCGGTCTCGAACTGGCCGGCATCGGCATTGACGAGACAGGGCTCGGCCGGCAGCCGCGTGACGATCTCGATGGCGGGCCCGAGCAGCGTTGCCAGCATGTCGTGCAGCGACTGCATGCGCTGGCCGACGTCGAACACCTCTGGCTTCAGGGTCTGGCGCCGCGCAAAGGCGAGCAGCTGCGAGGTCAGCTTGGCGGCGCGTGCGACTGCGTCCGCGATGGCCGTGATGTAGCGCTGTCGCCGCTCCTCCGTCAGTTGCGGGCGATTCAGCAGGTCGACCGAGGCGCGGATCACCGTCAGCAGATTGTTGAAGTCGTGCGCGACGCCGCCGGTGAGCTGCCCGAGCGCCTCCAGGCGCTGGCTGTGCTTGAGCGCGTCCTCGGCTTCGCGCCGCGCTGCGGCCTCGGCCTGAAGATGCTGGGTGCGGCGGAATGCGAAGGCGAGCAGCAGGAACAGCAGCGCGGTGGCGGGAATGCCGAACACCAGATGCTGGCCCATGGTGGCGAACCAGCGTGCCCGGATCGCCGAGGTTTCGAGCCCGGCGCTGACATAGATCGGATATTCGGCAACGCGCCGGTAGCCGATGCGGCGCTCGATCCCGTCCGATGGCCAGGCGATGGTCATTAGGCCACGCTCGGGCTGGCCGGCAATCTGCTGGCCAACCGGGCCGCCCGGGTCGAGCCGCAGGTCGTGGTTGAGCCGTGGGAAATGCGCGAGCACGGCGCCGTCGGCACGGCCCATTGCGAAGAAGCTGCCGGGATCGGAGCCGATCCTGGCATAGAAGCTTTCGAAATATTCCGGCAGGACGGAGGCCTGGATCACACCGATGAAGTTGCCGTCGTCGGAATCGCGGCGGCGACTGACGCTGAAGAAGCGCGCGCCCTGATAGGGCGCGCGTGGCGTCAGCGGCATGCCGATGAACGTGCCGATGCTCTGGTCGATGTGGGAATAGAAGTAATCGCGGTCCGTAAAGCTCAGCGCCGGTGGCGGCGAGGCGAGGCTGTTGACCAGCGCTTTTCCGTCCGCATCGAAGATCCAGGCCGATTTGAGCTGCGGCAGCGAATCGGTCAGCCGCTTCAGGCGACGGTGCAAAGCCGGCTCGCGCGCGCGGATGGTATCGTCGGAAAGGTTGCGCACGACCTCGTTGAGCTCGGCAAGGCTGCGGTCGATGGTCTCGAACACCTTCAGCGCATGCTCATGCGCGACGTCGAGGGTGCGCTCGATCTCGCGGTCGGCGATGTCATTCGTCGACGTGTAGGAGATCGTGGCCGCAATGACGAATAGCGCAATCGGCAGCGCCAGGGATGCCGCCATCATCCACTGCAACAGCCTCAGCGAGTTGCGTTGCGCCCTCTGCACAGTCGCTCCGGTCCCTGGCGCGAGCTTAACTGAATCTCGCGCAGGGAAGGAAGCAGCTTATGCGAAAACCGCTGGTTGTGGACCTAAAACTTGCGCGCGCAGCGGGTTGGAGAAAATTCTGCTCAAATTGACTGCGATCGCAGAATACCCCGGCCGGCCCGGCCGGGGACATTCGTCTCAGATCTGGCGCTCGACCATCTTGAGCTTGAGCTCGGCGATGGCCTCGGCCGGGTTGAGGCCCTTCGGGCAGGCCTTGGCGCAGTTCATGATGGTGTGGCAGCGATAGAGGCGGAAGGGGTCCTCGAGATCGTCGAGCCGTTCGCCGGTCGCTTCATCCCGCGAATCGGACACCCAGCGGTTGGCCTGCAGCAGCGCGGCGGGGCCGAGATAGCGCTCGCTGTTCCACCAATAGCTCGGGCAGGAGGTCGAGCAGCAGGCACACAGGATGCATTCGTAGAGGCCGTCCAGCTTCTCGCGGTCCTCGTGGCTCTGGCGCCATTCCTTCTGCGGCGTCGGCGAGGTCGTCTTCAGCCACGGCTCGATCGAGGCGTACTGCGCGTAGAAATTGGTGAGGTCGGGGACGAGGTCCTTCACGACGGGCTGATGCGGCAGCGGATTGATCTTCACCGCGCCGTCCTTCACGTCGTGCATCGAGCGGGTGCAGGCCAGCGTGTTCTGGCCATCGATGTTCATGGCGCAGGAGCCGCAGACGCCTTCGCGGCAGGAGCGGCGGAAGGTCAGCGACGGGTCGATGTGGTTCTTGATCCAGATCAGGCCGTCCAGCACCATCGGACCGCAATCATTGGTGTCGACGTAGTAGGTGTCGACGCTCGGATTCTTGCCGTCGTCCGGATTCCAGCGATAGACCTTGAACTCGCGGAGCTCGGTCGCGCCCGCAGGCTTCGGCCAGGTCTTGCCGCCAGTGATCTTGGAGTTCTTCGGAAGTGCGAATTCAACCATTTCGATAGGGCCTTCGCTGTTCGATCAGTACACCCGCGCCTTCGGCGGAATGTACTGCACGTCGTTGGTCATGGTGTAGTCGTGAACCGGGCGGTAGTCGATCTTGACCTTGCCGGAATCGTCCAGCCAGGCCAGCGTGTGCTTCATCCAGTTCTTGTCGTCGCGCTCGGAGAAATCCTCGCGCGCATGGGCGCCGCGGCTCTCGGTGCGGTTGGCGGCCGAGTTCATCGTCACCACCGCCTGCGAGATCAGATTGTCGAATTCGAGCGTCTCGACGAGATCCGAATTCCACACCAGCGAGCGGTCGGACACCGCGATGTCGGTGATGCCGCTGTGGACCTTCGCGATCAGGTTCTGGCCTTCGCTCAAGACCTCACCGGTGCGGAACACCGCGCAGTTGTTCTGCATCACGTGCTGCATGCCCTCGCGCAGCTTCGCCGTCGGCGTGCCGCCGGAAGCGTAGCGGTAATGGTCGAGGCGGCCGAGCGCCATCTCGGCCGAGTTCGCCGGCAGCTCCGGCTGCTCGGCGTTGGGCGTCAGCTTCTCGGCGCAGCGCAGCGCCGCAGCGCGGCCGAACACGACGAGGTCGATCAGCGAGTTGGAGCCAAGGCGGTTAGCGCCGTGCACGGAAACGCAGGCGGCTTCGCCGAGCGCCATCAGGCCGGGGACCACAGCATTATCGTCGCCGTCCTTCTTGGTCAGCACTTCGCCGTGATAATTGGTGGGAATGCCGCCCATGTTGTAGTGCGTGGTCGGCACGATCGGGATCGGCTCCCGCGTCACGTCGACATTGGCGAAGATCTTTGCGGATTCGGAGATACCGGGCAGCCGCTCGGCCAGCACCGCGGGATCGAGGTGGTCGAGATGCAGGAAGATGTGGTCCTTCTTCTTGCCGACGCCGCGGCCCTCGCGGATCTCGATCGTCATCGCGCGCGAGACGACGTCGCGCGAGGCGAGGTCCTTCGCCGACGGCGCATAGCGCTCCATGAAGCGCTCGCCCTCGGAGTTGACGAGATAGCCGCCTTCGCCGCGCGCGCCTTCGGTGACGAGGCAGCCCGCGCCATAGATGCCGGTCGGGTGGAACTGCACGAACTCCATGTCCTGCAGCGGCAGGCCGGCACGCAGCACCATGCCGCCGCCGTCGCCGGTGCAGGTGTGCGCCGAGGTGCAGGAGGCATAGGCGCGGCCGTAGCCGCCGGTCGCCAGAATCGTGGTCTGGGCGCGGAAGCGGTGCAGCGTGCCGTCGTCGAGCTTGAGCGCAATCACGCCGCGGCAGGCGCCCTGGTCGTCCATGATCAGGTCGATGGCGAAGAACTCGATGAAGAACTCGGCCGCGTGGCGCAGCGACTGGCCGTACATCGTGTGCAGCATCGCGTGACCGGTGCGGTCGGCGGCGGCGCAGGTGCGCTGCGCCTGACCCTTGCCGAAGTCCATGGTCATGCCGCCAAACGGGCGCTGATAGATCTTGCCGTCCTCGGTGCGCGAGAACGGCACGCCCCAATGCTCGAGCTCATAGACGGCTTCCGGCGCGTTCCGCACCATGTATTCGATCGCGTCCTGGTCGCCGAGCCAGTCCGACCCCTTCACGGTGTCGTACATGTGCCAGCGCCAGTCGTCCCGGTGCATGTTGCCGAGCGCGGCCGAGATGCCGCCCTGCGCTGCAACCGTGTGCGAGCGGGTCGGGAACACTTTTGTAATGCAGGCGGTGCGGAGGCCGGCTTCGCTGCAGCCAACCACGGCGCGCAGGCCCGCGCCGCCGGCGCCGACCACGACGACGTCATAGGTGTGGTCTTCGATCGGATAGGCTTTGCCGTTGGTGGCGGGAGCGCCATTGCCCGAGCCATTCGTTGTGGTGGCCATGGGTTACACTCCGGATGACAGTTTCAGGATCGCGTAGGTCGAGGCGAGCGCCACGGCGACCGAGAAGAAGTTGTTGAGCATGATGGAGATGAGCTTCAGCTTCTCGTTATGGACGTAGTCCTCGATCACCACCTGCATGCCGATTTTCATGTGCCAGGCGCTGGCGAAGATGAAGAGGATCAGGATCACCGCGACGGGAATGGAGCTGAGAATCTGCGCGGCGCCGATCTGGTTGCGGCCGAGCAGCATCATGATGATCACCAGAACCGGGATCATCAGCAGCGTCATGGCGACGCCGGTGATGCGCTGGCGCCAGAAATCGGACGTGCCCGAATGCGCGGCGCCGAGATTGCGGACGCGGCCAAGCGGGGTGCGCATGCTGCGCTTCGGCGTATCGGTTGCGCTCATCGTCCACCTCCGATCGCATAGGCGATGATCCAGATCAGCACCGTCAGCGCGATGCCCCCGATCAGGGCGCCCCAGGTCAGCGCTTCCCGCTCATTGGCCTTGAAGCCGTAGCCGAGATCCCAGACGAAATGCCGGATGCCGCTGAGCATATGGTGCATCAGCGCCCAAGTGTAGCCGAACACGATCAGCCGTCCGATGATGCTGCCGGCGAAGGCCTGGACGTGCGCGTAGGCGGCGGGGCCGGAGGCCGCCGCGATCAGCCACCAGACCAGCAGCAGGGTTCCGACGTAGAGGGCGATACCGGTGGCGCGATGGACGATGGACAGCGCCATCGTCAGCGTCCAACGGTACACTTGCATGTGTGGTGAGAGCGGTCGTTCGATCCGTGCGGTCATGGGCTTTGATGTTGTATTGCGGCCCAACAGAAGGGCGCGCGGGGATCGGAAAGGTCGGCTCTATTTACGGAGTCGATTTCGCTGGCGCAATCACCAAATCGCCATAAATCGAACGACGGTTCAGCTCTAGAGCGTTGATGAAACAAGGCCAATCAGTGGCTTGGTATACCAGAGCGTCGGTCCGCCAACCAAGTAAAGAATAATTATTCATTTCTTCTGCGGGGCCCGAGGTGCGTTGAAATTGCTATTGGAACGCCTCTAAACGGACCATCCCGTCCAAATCGGCCGGAGGTGGCCCAGTCGTAGCGCAAAACTCGTCCGCACACGCGAACGGGCCTTCCCATTCCGCTTCCGTTCGACCCCCATCGGATATGCGCACTCTGCATTCCACCCCAGCCGGGAGGTTCGGTGTGTCGACCGCGCGAATCAGATCGCCTAATGCTCCCTACGCGGCGTTCCGAAGCGACATCTCGGCGCCGCAGCGACCAGTCGCCGGGGCAGGTCAGAGGTGATTGCAGGGCTCGACATCAAGGAGATCGTGGAGCTTGCGCTGTTGCTGATCGCAACCGGCGCGCTCTCGGGATTTTTGGCCGGGGTGTTCGGCATTGGTGGCGGCGCGATTCTCGTGCCAGTGTTCTACGAATGCTTTCGCATCGCCGGCGTGCCGCTGGAGGTGCGCATGCCGCTCTGCGTCGGCACCTCGCTCGCGGTGATCATCCCGACCTCGATCCGCTCGTTTCAGGCGCATTACAAACGCGGCGCCGTCGACATGGCGATCCTGCGCGTGTGGTGGCTGCCGATCGTGATCGGCGTCATCGCCGGCAGCGTGGTCGCGCGCTACGCGCCGGAACGGCTGTTCAAGATCGTGTTCGTCGCCGTCGCCTGGTCAGCCGCGGTCCGGCTCATCTTCGCGCGCGAGACCTGGAAGCTCGGCGATGATCTGCCGAAGGGCGCCTTGATGCGCGCCTACGGCTTCTGTGTCGGCATCCTCTCGACCCTGATGGGCATCGGCGGCGGACTGTTCTCGAACCTGCTGATGACCTTCTACAGCCGTCCCATTCATCAGGCGGTCGCGACCTCGTCGGCGCTCGCGGTCTTGATCTCGATCCCCGGCGCGCTCGGCTACATCTATGCCGGCTGGCCGGCGGCGGCGAACTATCCGGCCGTCACGGCCCTGCAAATCCCGTTCGCGCTCGGCTACGTCTCGTTGATCGGCGCCGTGCTGGTGATGCCGATGAGCCTCGTCACCGCGCCGCTCGGCGTAAGAGCCGCGCATGCGATGTCGAAGCGGACGCTGGAGGTGGCGTTCGGGTGCTATCTGTTTATTGTCGGCAGCAGGTTTGTGATGAGCCTGGTCGGCGGGCAGTGATGGGCCTGGGCCGAAGCACGCGCCACACACTCCGCTGTCATCGCCCGACTCGATCGGGCGATCCAGTATTCCAGAGACCGCAATGATTGAGCCGAGAGGCCGCGGCGTACTGGATGCCCCGGTCACGGCTCCGCCAAGGCTTCGCCGGGGCCACAAGGGTGCTCGGCCGCCGAAGCTTTAGCGAAGGCGGCAAGCCGGGGCATGACAGCGCGTTGTGTGGTGGGTAGCTCTTCCCGATTAGAACAGCGTCGAGAGGACCGTCGCGACGAGCCCACGCCTATTTCTTCGCGTAGATATCTTTATACGTCTCGCGCAAAATGTTCTTCTGCACCTTGCCCATGGTGTTGCGCGGCAGCTCGTCGACGACGAAGACGCGCTTGGGCATCTTGAATTTTGCGAGCCGTCCGTCGAGTGCCTTCAGCACCGAGGCTTCGCTGACCTCGGCGCCCTTGTTGCAGACGAGGACGGCCGTGACGCCTTCGCCGAAATCGGCGTGCGGCACGCCGATCACGGCGGATTCGACCACGCCCGGCATGGCGTCGATCTCGCTCTCGATTTCCTTCGGATAAACGTTGAAGCCGCCGGAGATCACGAGGTCCTTGCCGCGGCCGAGAATGTGGACGTAGCCCTTGCTGTCGATCTTGCCGAGATCGCCGGTGATGAAGAAGCCGTCAGGCCGGAATTCGGCCTTGGTCTTCTCCGGCATGCGCCAGTAACCCCTAAATACGTTCGGGCCCTTCACCTCGATCATGCCGATTTCTTCGCGCGGCAGTTCCTTCGCTGTCTCGGGGTCGGTGACGCGCAACGAGACGCCCGGCAGCGGGAAGCCAACTGCGCCGGGCACGCGCTCGCCGTCATAGGGGTTCGACGTGTTCATGTTGGTCTCGGTCATGCCATAGCGCTCGAGCACCGCATGGCCCGTGCGCGCCGACCATTCACGGTGGGTCTCCGCCAGCAGCGGGGCCGAGCCCGAGATGAACAGTCGCATGTGCTTCGCTGTCTCGCGCGACAGCGCGGGGTTCTGCAGAAGACGTGTGTAGAAGGTCGGAACGCCCATCAGCACGGTGGCGCGCGCCATCAGCTTGATGATCAAATCCGGATCGAGCTTCGGCAGGAAGATCATCGACGCGCGCGCGAACAGCGTCACGTTGGTCGCAACGAACAGGCCGTGGGTGTGGTAGATCGGCAGCGCGTGGATCAAGATGTCCTTGTCGGTGAAGCGCCAGTAGCCGACAAGGCTGAGCGAGTTCGACGCCAGATTGTCGTGGGTGAGCATCGCGCCCTTGGAGCGGCCCGTGGTGCCAGATGTGTAGAGGATCGCGGCGAGGTCGTCGCTTGTGCGCGACACCGTCGCGAACTCGCCGCTCGCCTTGTCGGCGGCGTCCGTCAGCGAGCCCTTGCCGTCAGGCCCGAGCGTTTCGACCTTGGCCTTCACCTTGGCGGCGATCGGGGCGAGGCCTTCCGCCTTGGAGGGATCGCAAACCACCAGCGACGGCTCGGCATCGCCGATGAAGTAGTCGAGCTCATTCAGCGTATAGGCGGTGTTCAGCGGCAGATAGACCGCGCCGGCCCGCACGGTGGCCAGATACAGCACGATGTTGGCGACCGATTTCTCCACCTGCACCGCGACGCGACCGCCGGGCTTCACGCCGCGTGCGACCAGCACATTCGCCATCTGCCCCGCGCGCGCGATCAGATCGCCATAGCTGATACGGGCGCCGTCATGCGTCTCGATTGCGAGGCGCTTGGGATCGTCCAGGCCGTCGAACAGGCGGGAAAACAGATTGGCGTTGGCAGCTTGGTTCATGCAACATTCCTCGCCGGCGAAGGCCGGTCAAAACCGAGGGCTGGATTAGCAAAAACCGCCCCGCAGAAGCAACGGAGACAGTTTGCATGACCAAAAACGGGAAACGCGTGGCCTGGGTTACGGGCGGCGGCAGCGGGATCGGCGAGGCCGGAGCTGAGGCATTAGCTGCCGACGGCTGGACGGTAGTGGTCTCGGGCCGGCGCCAGTCAGCCCTCGATGCCGTGGTTGCGAAGATCAACGGCGCAGGCAGGGCGGCCGAGGCCATTGTGCTTGACGTGTCCAACGCCAATGAAGCCCAGAAGGCGGCCGATCGAATCGTCGCCAGGCACGGCCGGATCGATCTGCTGGTGAACAATGCCGGCATCAATGTTCCCAAGCGCAGCTGGAAGGACATGGAACTGGAAGGCTGGGATAAGCTCGTCCAGGTCAATCTCAATGGCGTGCTCTATTGCATGCGCGCGGTGCTGCCGACGATGCGCAAGCAGCAGGACGGCGCGATCATCAACGTCTCGTCCTGGGCCGGCCGCCATGTCTCGAAGATGCCGGGCCCGGCCTACACCACGACCAAGCACGCGGTGCTGGCGCTGACCCATTCCTTCAACATGGACGAATGCGTCAACGGCCTGCGCGCCTGCTGCCTGATGCCGGGCGAGGTGGCAACGCCGATCCTGAAGCTGCGCCCGGTGGTGCCGAGCGAGGAGGAGCAGGCCAGGATGCTGCAATCCGAAGATCTCGGTCGCACCATCGCGTTTATCGCGTCGATGCCGGCGCGCGTCTGCATCAACGAGGTGCTGATCAGCCCGACGTATAACCGCGGTTTTATTCAGACGCCGCACAGCAGGGATTGAGGTGGGGCGCAGCCGCGAGTCCGTCATTGCGAGCCACCGGGTCCGCGCAAAAGCGCGGCCCGATGACAGGCTCCGCGAAGCAATCCAGGAATGTAGCCGCGGAGACAGTCTGGATTGCTTCGTCGCAAGGGCTCCTCGCAATGACGGTGGATCGACCACACGAAATCCCTCCCCCATAGTTTCACGCATTACAAAGAATTTTTGTTCGAAACCGCTCCGTAGACCCTCCCGTAGTTCGGTCCAACGACGGCGCTGCTGCTTCAAGCCAAGGAGACACAGTCGCCGTTGTTGCCAACTCAAACACCGGCGACCGCCGGTCTCAATTCAATCGGGAGATTCTCCATGTCGAAGCGCATTGCCTATCTCGCTGCCGCCGCCTTCAGCGCCCTCGCCATCACCGCGACCGTCGTCGCGCCCGTCAGCGCCGAGGAAAAGACTGTCATGGTCGGCGGCGCCGCGATGTTCCCGTCCAAGAACATCGTCCAGAACGCAGTCAACTCCAAGGACCACACCACGCTGGTCGCGGCGGTGAAGGCGGCGGGCCTGGTGCCGACGCTGGAAAGCAAGGGCCCGTTCACCGTGTTCGCGCCGACCAATGCCGCCTTCGGCAAGCTGCCGGCCGGCACCGTCGACAACCTGGTCAAGCCCGAGAACAAGGCGACCCTGACCAAGATCCTCACCTATCACGTCGTGCCCGGCAAGCTCGCGGCCTCCGACCTCACCGACGGCAAGAAGATGAAGACCGCCGAGGGCGAGGAACTGACGGTGAAGAAGATGGACGGCAAGACCTGGATCGTCGATGCCAAGGGCGGCACCTCGATGGTGACGATCTCCAACGTCAATCAGTCGAACGGCGTCATTCATGTGGTCGACACCGTGCTGATGCCGGCGACGTAACACCGCCCCACCCCTGTTTCATCCCCCGAACAGGAGGCCTCGAGACGGCGAGCCGGGGGTGCCCGGCTCGCTTTCTTGTGACCGTGATAGCCCGCCGGTATCGATTTGATGCCGGACGGGGCGTAACGAAAGCGGAAGCATCGGCGTATAATTGCTGTCAAACGACGTTCAGGACGGAACCATCATGGCGAGCCTCACAGTCACCGAAGAGCAGGTCAGGGCCACTCCGGCCAAAGTGATCCAGCCGGCCTGGGTCCGGATCATGCATTGGGTCAACGCCCTCGCCATGATCCTGATGATTCTGTCCGGCTGGCAGATCTACAACGCCTCGCCGCTGTTCGGCTTCAGCTTTCCGCGCGAATACACGCTCGGCGGCTGGCTCGCCGGCGGCCTGCTCTGGCATTTTGCGGCGATGTGGCTGTTGATGATCAACGGCCTCGCTTATCTCATCACCGGTTTCGCCACCGGCCGCTTCGCTAAGAAGCTGCTGCCGATCACGGCGTCCGGCGTGCTTCACGACGTCAGGGCGGCGCTGACCTTCAAGCTCGGCCATGACGATCTCACCGTCTACAATTACGTGCAGCGCCTGCTCTATGCCGGCATCATCGTGGTCGGCGTGCTGATCGTGCTGTCGGGCCTCGCGATGTGGAAGCCGGTGCAGCTCTATTACCTGGTGATGCTGTTCGGCGATTATCCGACTGCGCGCTACGTGCACTTCTTCTGCATGGCCGCGATCTGCGCGTTCCTGGTCGTTCATGTCCTGCTCGCGCTGCTGGTGCCGAAGAGCCTGCGCGCGATGATCATCGGACGTTAAGGGAGCAAGCCATGGCCAAGCGCTCATTCCTGATCCCCGGCGTCGACAAGCGGCTCTTGATCAAGGACTCCATCAAGGCGATGCCTGACGTCACCCGCCGCCGCTTCATCGCGGGCGGCGCCAGCTTCGGTGCGCTGACGCTGCTCACCGGCTGCGACGTCGTCGACTCGTCATCGGCCGAGGAGATGCTGAAGCAGGTCTCGAAATTCAACGACGCGGTGCAGGCCTTCATCTTCAATCCCGATGCGCTGGCGCCGACCTTCTCCGAGAGCGCGATCACAAAACCGTTCCCGTTCAATGCCTATTACGATCTCGACGACGCGCCCGATGTCGATGGCAACGACTGGAAGCTCGAGGTCCGCGGCCTCGTCGACAACAAGAAATCGTGGACCCTTCCGGAGCTGTACCAACTTCCCCAGGTCACGCAGATCACCCGCCTCATCTGCGTCGAGGGCTGGAGCGCGATCGGCAGCTGGACCGGCACGCCGCTGCGCGACTTCCTCAAGCTGATCGGCGCCGACACGCGCGCGAAATATGTCTGGTTCCAGTGCGCCGACAAGGACGGCTACAACTCGCCGCTCGACATGCGCAGCGCACTGCATCCGCAGACCCAGATGACGTTCAAATACGCGAACGAGATTTTGCCGCGCGCCTACGGTTTTCCGATGAAGATCCGCGTGCCGACAAAACTCGGCTTCAAGAACCCGAAATACGTGGTCTCGATGGAAGTCACCAACGACTACAAGGGCGGCTATTGGGAAGACCAGGGGTATAATTCGTTTAGTGGGAGTTAGGCCCGCTGCCGTAGGGTGGGCAAAGGCGCGTAGCGCCGTGCCCACCATGATTGTCACGGCGGATAAAGCGTTGGTGGGCACGCTTCGCTTTGCCCACCCTACGGCACCGATGATTTCTTCGTCCCCACCTTGCGCTGGCACAGCGCCGCCACCGCCCCGAACGCCAGCAGCGCTGCCGACACATTCAGCGCGTAACTCAAGCTGCCCAGCGCATCCGTGATCGCACCGACCACGATCGGGCCCAGCGTCTGGCCGACGCCGAACGAGATCGTCATCGCCGCGATCGCGGTCGGCCACATCTCGGGCGGATAGTTGAAGCGGATGAAGGCGGTGGTTGAGCCGACCACCGCGAAGAACGCGACGCCGAACACCACGGCGGAGACCGCAAGCCACGCCGGCGAATGTCCGAGCATCGGCAGGGCGGCACCGAGGGCGTTGGTGCCGAGGATGATGGCGGTGGCAAGTCCGCCGCGATCGAGCGCCAGCACGCCGCGCCAGGCCCAGGGCGTCACGAAGGCGCTGAGCCCGATCAGGCTCCAGAACGCGGCCTGCGCTGCGGCCCCGCCGCCGCCGTCGCGCACATAGGCGATCATGAAGGTCATGTAGGCGATGTAGCCGGCGCCGAACAGGAAGTAGCCGGCGAGATAGATCAGCACCGGCAGAATCGCGAACGACACGTGGCTGCCTTCCGAGAAGCGGACGCTGCTCTCGATGCGGATCAGGAACAGCGGAATCGTCATCGCGACGGACAGCAGCGTCAGCGCCCACCAGACGATCCACCACGAGCCCGGTCCGAAATATTGCAGCGTGAACGGGGCGATCAGCCCCGAGGCGAGAATGCCGATGCCGGGCCCGGCATAGAACAGGCTCAGCAGGAAATTGGCCCGCTCGGGACGCAACTGCGCGATGGTCGCAGCCAGCGCGCCGCCGGCGACGAAGCCGGCTGCAGCCCCCAAGCCCAGCACGAGGCGGGCCAGGCTCAGCGCGATGAAATCGCCTGTCAGCGCGCAGGTGGCGAGCGCGGCGACGCAGGCCAGAGTTCCCAGGCGGATCGCCGCCGCCCAGCCGATACGCTGGATCAGGCGGGAGGCCACCAGCGCGCCCACGAGGTAGCCGACGGCGTTGATGGTGTTCATGAAACCGGCCGCCGAGTAGGACCAGCCGAGGGTCTCCCGCATATCTGGCAACACCAGCGCATAGGCAAAGCGGCCGATGCCGAGCCCGACCGTCGCCGCCAGCGACAGGGTCAGGATCAGCCGCGCGGGATGCGGGATGGGCGGGGGGCGGTCAGGGGCGTGCAAGGGGTACTCCGGCTGTGGGAGTGTGGCAGGCTCCATCCGCTTTGCACAGCCGGCTCCCCGGCAATGGTGTCTTGCCAAGCGCGCAACGCCGCTCTAGCACTCCGGCCGAATTCGACCTGAGAGGAACGACCATGGCGACCCACAAACTGCTGCTGCTCCCCGGCGACGGTATCGGCCCCGAGGTGATGGGCGAGGTGAAGCGGCTGATCGACTGGCTCAATTCGGCCGGGATCGCCAAGTTCGAGACCGACACCGGCCTCGTCGGCGGCGCGGCCTATGACGCGCACAAGGTGTCGATCTCCGAGGGCGACATGGCCAAGGCCAAGGACGCCGACGCCGTGATCTTTGGCGCGGTCGGCGGCCCGAAATGGGATGCGGTGCCCTACGAGGTGCGCCCCGAAGCCGGTCTGCTTCGCCTGCGCAAGGATCTCGCTCTGTTCGCCAACCTGCGTCCTGCCGTGTGCTACCCGGCGCTGGCAGACGCCTCGAGCCTGAAGCGCGAGGCGGTCGAGGGCCTCGACATCGTCATCGTGCGCGAGCTCACCGGCGGCGTCTATTTCGGCGAGCCCAAGACCATCACCGATCTCGGCAACGGCCAGAAGCGCGCCATCGATACCCAGGTCTACGACACCTATGAGATCGAGCGCATCGCTCGCGTCGCCTTCGAGCTTGCCAAAAAGCGCAAGAACAAGGTGACGTCGATGGAGAAGCGCAACGTCATGAAGTCGGGCGTGCTTTGGAATGAGGTCGTCACGCAAGTTCACAAGCGCGAATACCCCGACGTCACGCTGGAGCATCAGCTCGCCGATTCCGGTGGCATGATGCTGGTGAAATGGCCGAAGCAGTTCGACGTCATCGTCACCGACAATCTGTTCGGCGACATGCTGTCCGACATCGCGGCGATGCTGACCGGTTCGCTCGGCATGCTGCCCTCGGCCTCGCTCGGCGAGGTCGACGTCAAGAGCAAGAAGCGCAAGGCGCTGTACGAGCCGGTGCACGGCTCCGCGCCTGATATCGCCGGCAAGGGCCTCGCCAATCCGATCGCGATGATCTCGTCCTTCGGCATGGCGCTGCGCTACTCCTTCGACATGGGCGATCTCGCCGACAAGGTCGATGCCGCCATCGCCGCCGTGCTCGCCAGCGGCCTGCGCACCGCCGACATCAAGTCGGAAGGCACCACCGCCGCCTCGACCACGCAGATGGGCGAAGCGATTCTGAAGGAATTGCAGAAGCTGCACGGGTAGAGTCGTAGCCCGGATGGAGCGCAGCGAAATCCGGGCCTCGTGGATAGACTTCCCGGATTGCGCTTCGCTCCATCCGGGCTACGCGACAAAAAATGGCCGGGCGTGAGCCCGGCCATTTTGATTCGGTGCCTGCGTCCGCCTCAGTACAGCGGGAAATTCTGCGGGTAACCGCCGACATCGGCCGGCGGCGACAGCGGCTGGCGATCGATCGGGCGGTTCAGGTTCTCGCGGGCGAAGGACGGGTAGCCCACCGCCGGCGGGAAGGCGTAGTCGCTGAACTTGCGGTCGCCCGGATTGACCTCGGTGCCGCCGTCGAGCCAGGAGCGCTTGCTCACATAGATGCGGGTGCGGCCCTGCTGATAGACCGCGTTGGGGCCGCTCGGTCCGTAATAGGATCGGCCGCGCTCGTCATAGCGCTTGGTCCTGGTGTCGGCCGAAGCCGGCGACGCGAGCGACATGGCAATGACGGCGCCCGCCGCAAGCCAGGTCGCCAATGTGTTCGCCGCAGAGAATTTCAAGCTCATCACGTCCCCTTCAGGCGGCAGGCCGCCAGTCGATTTCACCCCATACTAGCCCGGCCGGGGCGGATGCAACTAGGTCAATTGGGTCACACCAGCTCGGAATAATCGTGCGCGCCGGCAAAAGTTGCATCAATACCAGCCACTTGAGCTTGATGCGGCCTAGAGCGCCCCGCGCAATTGCGCGTTCGCGGCGCCCAGCAGCCAGTCCGACGATCCCAACGATCCCTGGGAATCGCAGGCGCGGCGCTTCAGCTCGGCATGGGCGAACAATTCCGCCAGCCTGGGTTCGTTGCCCGAGGTCAGCAGCGTCAGCCGGTTCAGCGTGCAGGCGATCGCCGCGCGCCGGGCGGGCAGGGTATCGCCCTGGCAGGAGAAGCCGGATATCTGGAGCGCCGGCTCCTCGCTGCGCTTGAGATAGCCGAGGCAAGCCCGCGTCCCCTCCGCCGCGCCGACCGGCCGGAACAGGGCGACGGGACCGAATTTGGTGTCGATCAGGCCGGCCTGCTCGAGCGTGGTCGCCGCGCTCAATCCCATCTGGACGGCGAGATCCGCAGTCGCCGGACGGGCCACGTCGAACTCGCCGCCTTCGCGGTAGATTTCGAGCTCGGCCACGGGCTGGTCAGCCTCGCTCGCCCAGCGCAGCACGTCCCTGCGGCCGCCTTCGGGATGCCGAAGGATGGTGTAAGAGGCTGTTTTGTCTGATGAATCAAGCCGACTGACGGCGAAGGCCGGATGCGAGCGGTCGGCCGCGCTCCAGCCCGGCTTGTCCGCCGGCTCATCGTCGCGCAAGTCAGGCAGTTGGCCGAGCGCCTCGAGCGCGAGGATGGCAAACAGGGCGAGCGCCCCCACATAGGCGATCAGGTGCGCCAGCGTGCCGATGACCTCGTCGGCAAAGGCTGCAAGCGCCAGATGGATCTGGGTAGGGCTAACGGCCGTGCTGGCCTCAGGCGACTGCATCCACGGCCTTCAGGCATGGTCCAACGTTGTCTTGAGGCCGGTTCTCGCATAGAAGCGCTGCTCTTCCTGTTTAAGCGTCAGCTTCAGGAACGGGCTTTTTCATCGGAGAGTGAACGATGGGTTACAAAGTCGCAGTCGTCGGCGCGACCGGCAATGTCGGACGGGAAATGCTCAACATCCTGGATGAGCGCAAATTCCCCGCCGACGAGGTCGTGGCCCTGGCGTCACGCCGCAGCGTCGGCGTCGAGGTCTCCTATGGCGACCGCACCCTGAAGGTCAAAGCGCTCGAGCATTACGACTTCTCCGACGTCGACATCTGCCTGATGTCGGCGGGCGGCTCGGTGTCGAAGGAATGGTCGCCGCAGATCGGCGCCGCCGGCGCGGTCGTGATCGACAATTCCTCGGCGTGGCGCATGGATCCGGACGTGCCGCTGATCGTGCCGGAAGTGAACGCGGGCGCGACCGAAGGCTTCAAGAAGAAGAACATCATCGCCAACCCGAACTGCTCGACCGCGCAGCTCGTCGTTGCGCTCAAGCCGCTGCACGACAAGGCGACGATCAAGCGCGTCGTGGTCTCGACCTATCAATCGGTGTCGGGTGCAGGCAAGGACGCGATGGACGAATTGTTCTCGCAGACCAAGGCCGTCTACACCAATGACGAGCTGGTCGCGAAGAAATTCCCCAAGCGCATCGCCTTCAACGTCATCCCCCACATCGACGTCTTCATGGAGGACGGCTACACCAAGGAAGAGTGGAAGATGATGGCGGAGACCAAGAAGATCCTTGATCCCAAGATCAAGCTCTCCGCGACCTGCGTGCGGGTGCCTGTCTTCGTCGGCCATTCCGAGGCCGTCAACATCGAGTTCGAGAACCCGATCAGTGCGGACGAAGCTCGCGAAATCCTGCGCAAGGCGCCGGGCTGCCTCGTCATCGACAAGCAGGAGCCCGGCGGCTACGCCACGCCTTACGAAGCCGCCGGCGAGGACGCCACCTATATCAGCCGCATCCGCGAGGACGCGACGGTCGAGAACGGCCTCGTGCTGTGGTGCGTGTCCGACAATTTGCGCAAGGGCGCCGCGCTGAACGCGATCCAGATCGCGGAGGTCCTGATCAACCGCAAGCTGATCAGCGCGAAGAAGAAGGCGGCGTAACGTCGAGCTGCCGTAGGGTGGGCAAAGGCGCGCTCTTCGCGCGCCGTGCCCACCATTCTTTCCGATTCCGACAGGTGGTGGGCACGCTTCGCTTTGCCCACCCTACGAGAGCGGTGGCCTACGCCACGCTTCGCGCGTTCTTGAATTCCTTCGCGACCTTATCCAGCACGAACAGCGATCCCTCCGCGACGCCGAAATAGGCGCCGTGGGTCTGCATCTGGCCGCTCTCCACCGCCGTGCGCACGAACGGGAACGTCATCAGGTTCTCCAGGCTGCGGAACACCGCGGCCTTCTCGATGCGAGCGACGAACTGCGCCATGGTCTCGTGATTGCGCTGCTCGACCACCTCGCCCGGCTTGATGAACATCTGCATCCATTTGCCGATGAAGTCGCCCGGCGTCAGCGGCTCGATCTTGTCGACGAAGGCGCGGATGCCGCCGCATTGCGCGTGGCCGAGCACCACGATGTGCTTCACCTTCAGCACCGTCACCGCATATTCCAGCGCCGCCGAGACGCCATGTGCGTTCTCGTCGGGCTGATAGGTCGGCACCAGATTGGCGATGTTGCGGACGACGAACAACTCGCCGGGGCCGACGTCGAAGATCACCTCGGGCGAGACGCGGCTGTCGCAGCAGCCGATCACCATCACTTCCGGCGACTGTCCCTTCACCGACAGCTCGCGGTAGCGGGTCTGCTCGGCCGGCAGCCGCTGGGTGGCGAACGCCTCGTAGCCTTCCAGCAAATGCTTCGGGAATGTCACCATACCCATGCCTAATCACAGACCGCAGGGGCGAACAAGCCTTTCGAATAGGCAGGCCAAATGCTATCGGCTGAGGTCAGAAGACTGACGAGGAAGGAACGCTTGCATGACCCGCCCGCGCCGCAGCCACCTGTTCATGCCCGGCTCCAATCCCCGCGCGCTGGAAAAGGCGCGCAATCTCGCCGCCGACGGCCTGATCCTCGATCTCGAGGATTCCGTCGCTCCTGATGCCAAAGCGATGGCGCGCGACGGCATCGCCGCCGCGATCGCGGCCAAGGGTTTTGGCAAACGCGAGATCCTGATCCGGACCAACGGCCTCGACACGTCCTGGTGGGCCGACGACGTCGCTATGGCTGCCAAGGCGTCGCCGGACGGCATCCTGGTTCCAAAAGTTTCAAGCATCGAAGATCTCAACGCGATCGGCCGGAAGCTGGCCGAGCTTGGCGCCGCGCCGACGGTGAAAGTCTGGGCGATGATCGAGACCGCGCGCGCCGTGCTCCATGCCGAGGAGCTGGCCGCCGCCGGCCGCGATCCATCAAGCCGCCTGTCGGGCTTCGTGTTCGGTCCGAACGATATTTCGCGCGAGACCCGCATCAAGATGCTGCCGGGCCGCGCCGCGATGATCCCGATGATCACCCATTGCATCCTGGCAACGCGCGCCCACGGCCTCGAAATCCTCGACGGGCCCTATAGCGACATCGCCAATTCCGACGGCTTTGCCACCGAATGCGCGCAAGGGCGCGATCTCGGCTTCGACGGCAAGACGCTGATCCATCCCTCGCAGATCGATGCCTGCAACGCGATCTTCACCCCACCCGAAGAGGAAGTCGCGCGCGCGCGAAAAATCATCGCAGCGTTCGAATTGCCGGAAAACGTCTCCCGTGGCGCGATCCGGCTCGACGGCGCCATGGTCGAACGCCTGCACGCCGACATGGCCCGGCGCACGATCGAGATCGCAGACGCGATCGCGGTGATGGGGAAAGGCTAGGGCGCACGCTCAAAAAAGCGGCGTTGCTTCAGGGGACAACACGCAGCTCTGCAAGACCTCGCGCGTCCTCCCGAGGTCGGCGCGCAGCCTGTTGCGGGTATCCGCGTGTAAAAGCTTGATGGGATGAGGCTTGATCGCTGCAACGAGCGAGGTGCACTCCCTCTCTCGCTTGCGGGAGAGGGTTGGGGAGAGGGTGTCTCCGCGATGGGACAATCCCCAAGAGGAGAAAGCCCTCACCCGGCGCTTCGCGCCGACCTCTCCCGCAAGCGGGAGAGGTGAACCACCCGCGGCAATCGATTCAATCTAAAGCCATTCCGCTTTAGGACTGCGGAGCAAAAAGCAGGTGCGGGCGCCACGTGACAGGCGCGCCACGTCTGTCGTTCTGCTATAATGTTACTATGACGATCGGGATTTCCGGACCCGAACGGAAGGCACCAGGGCGAAGCGCCGTGGTGGGATTCATCATCGCGGCCATCATCGCCGCAATCGGCCTGATCCTGCTCGCTCTCGTCGGCGACTTTCTGGTCGACTGGATGTGGTTCTCGTCGATCGGCTACGAACAGGTCTTCTGGACCACAATCGGCGCGAAAGCCGCCGTCTTCCTCGTCGTTTTCGCGGCGACCGCCGCCATCTTGTGGGCGAACGCGCGCCTTGCACTTGGCCTTGCCGGGCGCCGAACCCGGTTGCCCGCGGCCTTCGACCCGAGGCTTGTGGCCGCTGCGGCGCTGCCCGATCCGCTTGAATTCCTGCGCGAGCGGCTGCGGTGGCGCAGCATGATCGCCGCCAGTAGCGGCCTCGTCGCTCTGCTTGTCGGCTGGGGAGAAGCCGGCAACTGGAGCACTTTTCTGCGCTTCATCTATCAAGTGCCCTACGGCACCAATGATCCCTTGTACGACAAGGATATCGGATTCTACCTGTTTTCCCTGCCCGTCTTTGTGGCCATCAAGAATTGGGCGTTGCTGACACTCGTCATGAGCGCGCTGCTCGCCGGGCTTATCTACTGGGTGCACGGCGACATCGAGGACCGGGCGCAGCGAGTATCACCAGCGGCGATCTCGCACGGTTCGGCGCTTCTCGGCCTCTTCTTTGGCGTGAAGGCGTGGTCCTACAGTCTCGACCGCTATCTCCTGCTGTACGGCGACAACGGCGTGGTGGTCGGCGCAGGCTTCACCGACGTCAATGTGGAACTGCCGGTCCTGTGGCTGCTGATCGCACTTTCGATCGTCGCCGCTGTGGCGGCATGCGCGAACCTGTGGGTGCGTACCTACCGCCTCCCCACCGCCGCGATTGTGCTGCTGTTCGGCGGCGCTTTCCTGCTATCGGGCATCATCCCCGCAGTGTTTCAGCGCTTCTACGTCGGGCCGAACGAGCTGGCATGGGAGCGGCCTTACATGGAACGCAACATTGCCCTGACGCGGGAGGCCTACAATCTCAATCGGATCGTGCCGAAGCCGTTCCCTGCGGAACAGAACCTGACCTTGAGGGCGCTCGAGGCCAACAAGGCTACCATTGAAAATATAAGGCTGTGGGATTGGCAACCATTGGCCGACACTTACGCTCAACTGCAGGAGATTCGCACCTATTACAAACTGCGCGACCTCGATGTCGATCGTTACTGGTTCGGCGATACCTACCAAAGCGTGATGATCTCAGGCCGCGAGTTGAATTCCGCGCTGCTGCCACCCAACGCGCAGACCTGGGTCAACCGCCACATCCTGTTCACCCACGGCAATGGTGCGGTGATGAGTCCGGTCACCCAGAAGAGCGGCGAAGGACTTCCGCTTCTCTATCTGGACGACATTCCTCCGGTCGCACATGGAGGTCCCGCGATTCGCGAGCCGCGCATCTATTACGGACTGCAGACTGAGGACTACGTCATCGTCAAGGGAACCGTGCCGGAATTCGATTATCCCAGGGGAAAGGACAATGCCTACGCGTCCTATGACGGCTCCGGCGGCGTGCCGCTGTCGGGCATGGTGCGGAGACTGATCTTCGCCCACCATTTCAACGATGTGAACCTGCTGCTGTCAGACTACATCGGCGATGACAGCCGGATCATGATCCGGCGCAACATCCAGAAGCGGGTGGGCATGATCGCCCCGTTCCTCTCTCTCGATCGCGATCCCTATCTGGTCGTCAGCGAGGGCAGGCTGTTCTGGATGCAGGACGCCTACACGACCAGCGATTATTTTCCCTACGCACAGCCTGCGCCCGGCTACAACCTCAATTATATCCGCAATTCAGTGAAGGTCGTGATCGACGCCTATAACGGCACCGTCGATTTTTACCTGATGGACCCAGCCGACCCGGTCGCCGCGACCTATCAGCGAATCTTCCCGGACCTGTTCAAGCCGTTCGCGGCCATGCCGTCCGATCTTCAAAAGCACATTCGTTATCCCGAAGACCTCTTCCTGATCCAGGCGCGACTTTTCCAGACCTACCACATGGAAGCTGCCGATGTTTTCTATAACCGGGAGGACCTCTGGCAATTTCCGCGTCAACCGGCCGGTGATGGCGTCTCTTCAATGGACGGCATCACCACCATGGCCCCCTATTACATCATCATGCGGCTGCCCGGAGAGGCGCAAGCCGAGTTCTTCATCATGATCCCGATGGTGCCGAGCCGTCGCGACAACATGATCGCTTGGCTTGCCGCGCGCTGCGACGAGCCCGGCTATGGCAAGCTGATCGTGTACGAATTTCCCAAAGAGAAGCTGGTCTACGGGCCGTTCCAGATCGAGGCGCGAATTCATCAGAACACGGAGATCTCCCAGCAGATATCGCTGTGGAACCAGATGGGGTCGCGGGTGATCCGGGGAAATCTGCTCGTGATCCCGATCGAGAATTCGATTCTCTACGTGTCGCCGCTGTATTTGCGGGCCGAGCAAGGACATTTGCCGGAGCTCAAGCGAGTGATTGCCGCCTATGGTGAGCATGTCGTCATGAAGGAAACGCTTGCCGAGGCCCTGTCGGCACTCTTCGTGGACAGCGGCCCTTCCCCGGCAGCGTCGGCTGTGACCGCGGAAACACCCGCCGAAGCCTCCACGGCAGCGCGCGCGCAGGAGGCGCTCACGCACTACGACCAGGCCATGGAGCGGTTGAAATCCGGTGATTGGGCAGGCTTCGGCAAAGAGATCGATGCGATGCGCGGTATTTTGGAAGATATCCGCCGGCAATCGGGTAGCCGCTGAGGTTCGCGAGAAACGCTATTTTCTGACTTGCCGGTGCAACTGCCCGCCCCGACGAGGCCATCGAATAGGATAGCGATGTCGGCCTTGAGCCCCAGCTCGGACCTCTGAACGATGTCTGCTATAGGCTGCAGCAGACCTCCACGCCCTCGCTCTCGTAAGTACACACCCGAGTGGGATCTCCCGCGTCCGCCTCAGCGCGGCGCGACGTCGGCGCGGTCGAGCGACTCCAGCGTCGCGGCGTTGGCGCAGTAGCCGTGATAATTCTCCGCGGCGGTGCCGGCGGCGAGATCGCGGTCGCACTGGCCCTTCTGGTTGCAGAGCGAGCAGACCCGCTCCATGTCGCGCAGCAGCAGCGGCTGTGCGCGGCCGAGCCCTTCGGCGTTGATGCCGAGTTGCTCCAGCATCTTCGGCAATTCGTCGGCGGCGTGCTTGCCGTGGCGAACGAGCTCCTCCAGATCGTCAGGCGCGATCCTGAGATCGCTGGCGATCCGGTTGAAATCGGCGCGATCGAGCTGCCGCATCTCGTTCATCTCGCGGCGATGCTTCAGCCAGCCGGCAAAGGACTCGATGAGATCCTGGACGATGGGATAGGGCCTGCTTGCGGTGCTCATGGAAAGCTCCGTTGAGGTCGTGGAATTGGAGCGAGACTAGGCACAATGGTGCAGGAGCGCGTTGCGCTGGATCAAATACGGCGCGTTTGTCCCGGACGCCGTGCGACAGCACTGCAACAACTGCGGCCGTCGTCCCGGCCTAGTGTCGCGGCCAAAGGTCATGCGGGGCGGGGCGCAACACCGGGGGTTTCCATGTCCGGTCATTTGCGATTTTGCTTCACCGGTTGTCTCCTTTTGGCAGGTCTCTCTACATCGCCTGCGTTTTCGAATCCCTTCGCCGACTTTTTCAATGCGTCTCCCGCGCAAGCCACTGCGCCCGCTCCCGCCACAGAGGAGTGCCTCTCGCAACCCGGCAAGTCGACGGCCGATGGCCAGCACTGGGTCTATCGTTTCGACGGTCACCGCAAATGCTGGTTCCAGGCTGCCGCGGGGACCGCGACGGCGAAGAAGCCGCATGGCCAAGCCGCCAGGCATCGTGTGCCCGCTGCCGAGAAGAACGAGACCGCGCTGCGCAAGCGGAAGGCGATCGTAGATGCGCGCGCGGAGCTACTGCGCTCCGCAGCGGCGGAAACGCCCCAGCCGACGCCGCCTACGCCCGAGTTCAAGGTGGCCGACGCTGCTCCCGTCCTCGCTACATGGGCCGCGGCCCTCGTGCCGGAGCCCGTCGTCCCCATGACTGCGACGGATCAGCTTATGCCCGACCGTCCCATCCCGCGCCAGGTCGACGTGGGGACGCTTCTGGCGGCCGCGCCGGCTGCCAGCGAAGCGGTTGCCGCCTCCGTGCCTCCGGCGCCGGTCGCCTTTCCCGTCGCCGAGGCGGCCGACGACGGGAGAGGGTGGACGGCAACCTGGCTCGGCGTGCTGCTGATGGTGCTGGGGCTCGTCTTCATCTTAAGCTCGAGCCGGACCGTTCGGGGGCACTACTGGTTGGGCGATTTCTCGATGTGAGGACGGATTTGGCGGCCATCGCGGACGACCGATTCGGCAACCACCGCCATGACGCCAGTCCTGACGGCGATTTCATCCTCAACGGGGCGTGAGCCCGACAGGCGAAAGTTCTACGGGAAGTAGCCTCGCGGTGGCAGGATCGCTGGCACCTCATGATTTTCGCCAATGGAGCGCAAGCATTCGGTAACGTGCCGGGATCGAATGGCCGAACGCGGCACTCCACCGCGAGTTCAGACGATGAAACAGGTTGTCGATACATCGCCTTCGCGTCGCCAAGTGTTGCGACTCGCAGCCATGGTTACGGCATGTGCCGTGGCTGCGAAGGCCCCGAGTGCCGCGGAGCCTCTCAAGGGAGAGGCCAACGACTCCTATGTTCCCGCTGATGGCGTCGCGACCTTCGAGAGCGTTTGGCAGACCGTGCGTGATCGCTTTTTCGATCCGCGTCACAACGGACTGGACTGGTCGGCGGTTCGGGAGAGATATCTCCCAGACGTTGAGCGGGCAACCTCGCAGGACTCCCTGGCGCGCGTCATCAATACCATGCTGTCTGAGTTGCACGCTTCACACACGCGCTTCTATACGCCGGATGAGCCGGAATACTATCAGCTTGCAGACATCTTTGTCGGCGCACTGCGACGCCAGGGACTGCAGCGTGCGTTTCCAGACGGCCGCATTTCGTACCCCGGCATCGGTATCATTTCAGGTTTCGAGGCGGGGGGTCGCAATACGATCACCGGCGTCATAGATGGAACGCCGGCGCAGCAGGCGGGTCTCCGTGCCGGTGACGAAATCATCGCGGCGGACGGGAACGCATTTGAGCCAATCGGGTCCTTCCGTGGGAAGGTCGGCAAATCGCTTGTCTTGGAGGTCAATCGAGGCGCCTCGGGTCTGCAAATCCCGGTCACGCCAGTCGATCTTGAGCCCACCAAAATGTTCCTTCGTGGGTTGGAGTCGAGTGCGCGCATCATTGAGTCCAACGGACGGCGCATCGGCTATGTCCATGTTTGGTGCTATGCCGGCTACGTCTATCAACGGGCTCTTGAACGCCTGCTATCTCAAGGCGCGCTAAAAGACGCGGACGCGCTGATCTGGGACTTGCGGGACGGTTGGGGCGGCGCGCAACCCGAATATCTCGACCTGTTCAACGCCCGGGCGCCAACGATGCAGGTCACCGACCGAGGCGGCACTAGCGAACTCGTGAATGTGAAGTGGCGCAAGCCCGTTGCCATGCTCATCAACGGCGGCACGCGCAGCGGCAAGGAGGTGCTTGCATATGGCTTCAAGAAGTACCGGTTGGGCGAGCTCATCGGCACCCGGACAGAGGGCGCGGTCCTTGCCGCCACCGCATTCCTCATCGGAGGCGGCTTGCTGCTGCTCGCAGTCGAAGATGTTCGGGTCGATGGCGAGCGCCTGGAGGGCGTGGGCGTGACGCCGACGATCGAGGTCCCGGCAGGCGCGGTCTCTGCCGGATCAGATGACCCCCAACTGAGCCGTGCTGTGGCGGTTCTGTCCAGGACATGATCCGGGCGTCGTACTGGTGCGCGCTAAGATGGTAACTGGAAGCGCGTGTCGGACGCAGGCCTTTGTCGCTTCAGATCGCCCTCGGCGCGTGATGTTCAGAACGATCCAGCCTCTTGATGTAGCTCGGCACCCCGCATCAAGCGGCGGGCGATGTCGGCTGTCTGGTGTAACGCGCGTTCGGTCGGTGAATGGGCCGCCAGATAGCGGGCAACCGCGATGAGGATGTGCCGGCCCTCGTCCGTGTTGCCCCACGCCCCGAACTGCCGGACCCCCGCCTCCAGCATCTGATATGTATGGAAGCCTGCATCTTCGCGCAGCACCGCATGCGCGAGCGTGGCGATCAGCGCCTGCGGCGAATGGCCGAGCGTGAGGTGCCGTGCTACCAGGCGTGCGGCAAGATCGACCTGTCGCTGCCGGTCGAAGGCGTCGAGCAAGGCGGCGCGGATCGTCTCTGGCTCCGCGGGCAGATCATCGAGCTGCTCGCCGCCGTCGCCCGGGATGCCTGCCGGCGGCACATTGAGATAACGAGCAAGGTAGAGCGCCATCGCGCCGTGCAAGACGCCGCGGACAGCCGTGACGTGGGTGTCGACGCTGGCAGTGTCCATCCGCGTCAGCATCTGGTGGACTGCATTGGCGTAGGTGAAGACGTGATGTGCCGTCTCCCAATCGGCGTGCTCATTGGCAGTGCCGAAGCGCGCCACCCTGAGCGCTGCCGCATACGCGAGGGATTGGCCGAGGTCAGCAGGATCGGCACCGGCGCGGATCGCCCCCTTGAGAGCGTCAACGATCCTGGCCGGATCGTCACCGACGAGTTCTTGAGCAAGTGCGGCGTGGCCCGACCAGTCACGCGCGCCGCGTCCGGCAGCGAACAGGTCCGCGAGTTCGCTGGTTGATTCCTCACACAACAGAACAAGATCAACGGGCTGGCGCCAGGCGGTGGATTCCTCGGCACCACGGGCCGCCACCATCTGACCGACGACTGCCGGCAGCAGAGCCGCCGCGTGTTGCCAACCGATCAGGTCGAGGCACTCGAATGCCTTGTTGATGAAGTCAAGCGAGTGCCCGGTGTCGGCGAACGCCCGGTCGGTCGCAGCGGCGAGCAGGGCATCAGCGAGTTCAGCCGGGGAGAAGCCGGCCGCAATCGCCGTGAGCAACGTGCGCTCGGCGGCCTCACGATG